>DAOSYC010000006.1:0-27980 GCA_035380905.1 Spirochaetota bacterium
GATGACATTGTACCTGATTATGTAGCGCTTACAAAATAAACGCACCTGCAAAAAGGCCCCCGGATTTCCGGGGGCCTTTTTTATACTTTTTTAACAATGGAATTATACTGGTTAGTTCACATGATTAAAATAATTCGGCAGTATCGCGGAAAGTTTTTTCACCGATTCAGGGTTCTGTTTTTCCGGCGGGGTGATAACGGCGAATTTTACAGTGTCCTTACATTCGCATGACCGTTCATGACTCATCCTTCCAAGGAGCTTCTTAAGGAGATCCTTTGCCTTCTGGCCGTTTTTGTTGAGGTTATCAATCAGCATCTCCACTGACACATGTGCCTCGTCTTCTTTCCAGCAGTCATAGTCAGTACACATGCATATCATCGCGTAGCACATTTCCGCTTCACGTGCAAGCTTTGCTTCCGGCAGTGCGCTCATGTTGATAACACCGGCCCCCCAGGAACGGTAGAGATTGCTCTCGGCCTTTGTGGAAAACGCCGGTCCCTCCATACAGATAAGGGTCTCCTCAGTATGCAGGGTAATTCCCATGTCTTCAGCCACAGGGCGGATTTCCTGATGGAGCCTCCCGCAGAACGGATGACCGAAAGATATATGAGCAGCGATGCCGTCACCAAAATAGGTGCCCACCCGGGATTTTGTTCTGTCTATCACCTGGTCCGGGATAATAAAGTCAAGGGGGCGTATTGCTTCCTTGAGACTCCCCACAGCGGAGAATGCCAGTATCTCTTCGACACCTACCATTTTCAGTGCCGCAATGTTTGCACGGAAATTTATTTCATGGGGGAGAACTTTATGCCCCCGTCCGTGACGTGGAAGAAAAGCCGCTCTTTTCCCGTCTACCTCCCCGATCATGATGCTGTCGGAAGGTTTTCCCCAGGGAGTTTCCACATTCACTTCTTCAACAATATCGATCCCTTCAATATCATATAATCCGGAACCGCCGATAATTCCAATTGATGCTTTTTTCACGTATTCACCTCATTATTCTTTTTAGGGACATTTCACGTTTCATGAGTAAATAATCAAGAAAAAATCTATTTACTCAGCTGCTGCGGTTTTTGTTCTAAACTCCTTCAGCCGGTTATACGATTCAAAGACAAGAAACACCGCCAGCAGAAACAATACCGCGGCGATAGCTGCCAGTATAAAATGACCTGCTTTTATGTTATGGAAAACCATCACCCCCAGTGCAGAGAGTGTAATGATGAACATAATCACCATTGGTATTTTTACGAACCAGTTCTCCTTTCCCTTCCGCGAGAGCCACACCGTCACAGACAGGAGCGCAAGGGCAGCAAGGAGTTGATTTGCGGCACCGAAAATCGGCCATATTTTCAACCCCTGGCCGCTTATCACAAGGACACCGGCCACGGCAACGCCAATGATAGTTGCGAGGTACCTGTTCCTTGCAAGGAGTGGCTGCTCCTCATCCTTTATTCCATTTTTAGAAAAGAATTCCTGCAGGGCAAAACGGGCAAGCCTTGTGGCAGTATCAAGAGATGTCAGAGCAAAGGCAGACACCGCAAGAGAGGCAAAGGTTTTTCCGGCGTCATAATCAATGCCGAAGCTGGTCATGAGTGTCCCGAGACTGTGGGCAAAAAGCGCGATGGGGTTTCCTCTCATCTGCACATACTGGTCCTTCAGGAGCATCGCCGCCGTTATCAGCGCAACCACAGCAAGGACAGATTCTATCAGCATCGCCCCGTATCCCACGGGTTTTGCGTCCTTTTCACTGTTCAGCTGCTTCGCTGTGGTGCCTGAGGCTACCAGGGAATGGAATCCTGATATCGCCCCGCATGCCACTGTGACAAAGAGAATTGGAAACAGGTACCCCAGTCCTTCAACATTGAAGCTGGTGAAGGATGGTATACGGATTTCAGGATTCACATAGAGTATCCCCGCAAGGCCGAGAATCATCAGGGCGTAGAGGATAAAGGAATTCAGGTAGTCCCTGGGCTGGAGGAGAATCCATACAGGGGCAACCGACGCGACAAAAATATATCCCATCAGGATATAGGTCCATGTCAACGCTGAAAGCTGTATCGGGTTCAGATAGCCGATATACAGGGACCCGGAAAGCAATACCACGCCGATTATTGTTGCAACGGCAAGGGACATGTTGAGTTTATAAAGCAAAATCCCGAAAAGCAGCGCAACTGCGATAAACAGCACCGAGGCGCTCGCGGCGGCAGGGATTGCCTCAAAGGTTTTGGACACCACGATGATAAAAACCGCAACGATAAGGATAAGGGTTGACCATGAAAAAATCAGGAAAAACGTTTTCCCCCGCTCCCCGATCTCCTCTTCAATGACCTCGCCTATGGATCGGCCCTGATGCCGCACCGACGCGATTAAAGAAGTGAAGTCATGGACAGCCCCCATGAAGACGCCGCCAATCAGTATCCACAGCATCACCGGTATCCAGCCGAACACTGCTGCGACAATAGGACCTATTATGGGGGCGGCGCCTGCGATTGAAGCAAAATGGTGACCCAGGAGTACCGGGGCCTTTGCCGGGACATAGTCAATTCCGTCATTCATTGTGTGTGCCGGTGTTTCCCTTGAAGGGTCCACACCGATTTTTCCGGCAATATATCTTCCGTAAAAAACGTACCCTGTTATAAATACTGAAACAGATATTAGTATTAACGCCATTGCACTCATAACATATTCTCCAACGGGATAATTATTGAAAGGAACGAATCAGGTTCATTCCCAACAGGCTGATCTCAATATTTTTTCTTTAATATATAGGAAGTGATCTTCTTTTCTGATCAAGTATAGAACATTGATTATTAATAGCAAGAAAATTCTTTTCCATGTGGATAGTGCAATTCATCAGAACAGTACACTTCCGGTTGCATTACACTGTTGATATATTTTTTACACATATAACCCTTTTTACTGGTGTAATTCTTTCGATTCTTTTAAAAAAACAATGGACAAATTGACCGCCACAGGTAGTATCTATGGCTCTAATTTTCACGTACAGGGGAACGTAATGCACAGTCTCGGTATCAACATCGGTTCATCAAATGTCAAGGTCACTATGCTTCAGGGCCATTCAATTCTCTGGAGCGCCGTGGAGCCCCATGAAGGGGATTTCTCAAGGACCCTGAAAAAAATATTATCCTCAAAGGATCTTCCCTCCGACCTGAAAACCCTTGCAACAGGGACAGAAGGCCGGCACCTTTTAAATATTAACAGCATCATTGAGCCCCTCTGTATCGAAGAGGCACTCAAGCATATCCGTCATAATGTCGATGCCGTTGTGTCCCTTGGCGGTGAAGACCTTGTTGTGTATACTATTAATTCGGACCGGAAGATTGTCGCGAACTTCTCCGGGAGCAAATGCGCCTCCGGGACAGGGGAATTTTTCAAACAGCAGCTTGCCCGTATGGACATGAAGCTGGATGATATTAATTCCATTCCGGACGACTGTAAGGTCATGCCCCTTTCCTCACGGTGTTCAGTATTCATGAAAAGCGACTGTACCCACCGTCTCAATAAAGGTGAGGCTACCAAGGGGGACATTGTGCTGTCCCTCAGCGATGTTATGGCGACAAAAGTAATCGATTTTCTCAAAAGGGCACGCGTTACCAGAGGCAGCGTCCTCCTCACAGGGGGTGTGACCCAGAACAGATTTATTGTCCCCTTTATCCGTGAACGCCTCCCGGAAGTGGAGTTTATTATACCCGAACAGGCCCCCTATTTTGAAGCATTCGGTGCCGCCCTTCTTGCGCAGGAGAACGGTAGTATTCTTCCATCAAGAGATAAAATTTTAAAGCCGGCAAAGATCCATTATAAACGGTTCAAGAGCCTGAAAAGTGCTGAAGGAAAAGTAACCTATCTGCCCTCTAAAAAAGGGAACGTCATCGCGGGACGGGAATACATCCTGGGAGTTGACGGCGGTTCAACAACCACCAAGGCATGTCTCATTGATATTGAAACTCATGAAACAACCGCTTCATATTACGGCCGCACCCACGGAGACCCGGTCCGTGCATTAAAAAACTGTCTCGTGGAAATCAAAAAACAGATTCGGGAAGATATCGGGGACGGTGAAATCCGCATCACCCTTGCATCAACCACAGGTTCATCGCGTGAAATTCTCGGGGTGTTTCTGGAAACCCCTGCCGTCTATAATGAAATAATTGCCCATGCCGTCGGTACCACATATTACAGAAACGACATTGATACAATTTTCGAGATCGGCGGACAGGACGCGAAGTATGTGCACCTGCAGAACATGGTCCCCATTGACTATGCGATGAATGAAGCATGCTCCGCCGGTACCGGTTCCTTTCTTGAAGAATCAGCCCAGGGTGACCTGAACATACAGCATGCTTCGGAAATCGGAGATATCGCGATACAGGCGGCGGAACCCCTTAAATTCGGGGAACACTGTTCCGCTTTTATTAATTCCGATATACGGAACGCGATTCATCAGGGGGCATCACGGGAGGACATTACCGCCGGTGTAGTGACATCGATTGTATCCAATTATCTCAACCGCGTTGTGGGGAACAGGACCATCGGCAACACCATTGTTCTCCAGGGAGGAGTTGCAAAAAACAAGGCTGTTCCCCTTGCCTTCGCGATGCTTCTCGACAAGGATATCATAGTCCCCCCTGATCCTGAATTAATGGGGTGCTTCGGCGTCGGCATCCTGGCAAAGCAGAAACATGAAGACGGATTCATAATGAAGGGAGAATACAAAATTGATGATATTCTCAATACCGACATAGTATACGAACGTGAATTCAAATGCAAGGCCTGCGACAATTACTGCCCTATCCGTGTCCTTAATGTTAACGGCCACAAGTATATGTTTGGCGGCAGATGCAATAAATACACCAATACACGGAAGAAAAACAACTTCGATGAAACTGAAGTCTTTAATTACGTTGACCAGCGTAACGACCTCATGTTCAACGAATGTACACCGGACCCGGATAAATTTGAGAAAAAAAGCAGCGCCATAGTGGGGATACCCCGGTGCTTTTCTGTCTATACCCTATGGCCGCTCTATTCGTGGTTTTTCCATACCCTTGGTGTCGAAACAGTGCTTTCGAAAAACATCTCTCATGAAGGAACCGCACGGGTTGAGAGTGATTACTGTTTCCCCGCTGAAATCGCCCACGGAGCCGTACAGGACATTCTTGACCGCGGCTATGATTATATTTTTGTTCCCCACTTCCGGGACATGGAAAGTTATGAAGAGGAAACCCCCTCGAACTTCTGCCCCATAACACAGAGTCTTCCCTATTATATACAAAAGGCCTTCCCGGAGATTGACAGCAGTAAATATCTGACTCCCGTGGTGAGCTTTCAGTATGGGACTGATAAAGCAATGGAGTCATTTATTGAGATGGGCTGCAAACTCGGCTTCAGCGAAAGGCAGGCGAGAATTGCATTCGAGTTAGGCATGGAAAAACAGAAGATGTTCTGGAAGATGGCAGCGGAACTGGGAAAAAAGGCCCTTGAAGAATCACGGAAGGCGAAACGTCCTGTTATCGCCCTCCTGGGGAGGCCCTACAATGCCTTCACGCCGGATGCAAATATGGGTATTCCAAGAAAATTTACCTCCCGGGGATATTCTATTATTCCCTTTGACATTCTTCCTTTCGAGCAGAATTCAATTTACCCGAACATGTACTGGTACTACGGCCAGCAGGACATGAAGTCCGCAATGATGCTGAAAGATGAGGACAATATCTTTGTTACCTATGTCAGCAACTTCTCCTGTGCCCCGGACTCATTTATGCTGCATTACCTGAAGTGGATCATGGGTATCAAACCGTTTCTCATTCTTGAACTCGACTCACATACAGCTGACGCCGGTGTCGACACCCGTGTTGAAGCGTTTCTTGATATCATTGAAGGATACCGTTCTAAAATTGAATCTATCCGGCAGGAACGATATGATAACGGGCTTCAATTCGTTAACGAGGAGGATGATATTTTTATCCGGAATAATCATACCGGTGAAAGAATACCGATCAAGGGAAATCCAAAAGTAAAAATACTCCTCTCCAGCATGGGCCGTCTCAGCGCGGAGCTCCTTGCCTCATCCATCCGCTCATTCGGGGCAAACGCCGAAGCCATGCCGGTCCCTGATGTGTATACTCTTCAGATGGCACGGAACCATACATCCGGGAAAGAGTGCCTCCCCTCTCATCTGGTACTCGGGAGCGCCCTGAAATATTTCACCTCTGAGAAATACCGGAAAGATGAAATTTATCTGCTTTTTGTTCCCACCACAACCGGACCCTGCAGGACCGGCCAGTATTTCGTGTTCTATGAAAACCTCTTCAAAGACCTTCGTCTTGAAAATGTGGTGGTGTTTACCCTTGACTCTGATAATTCATATAATGAGCTTGGTGCCGGTTTCTCCAGGTTCGGATGGTGGGGACTCACAATAGGGGATTATATGAAGGACATCGAAACATCCCTCCGGACCTGCGCGGCAGATCCCGTGAGCGCCATGGAAACATACGATGTTCTCTGGCACAGGATGATCAGTGTCGCCGATAACAATGTGACAAAGATACTTCCCACATTGAAGGAGATCGGGAAAGAAATATCAAAAATACCTCTGAAGCGAACCATTGATCAATGCCCGAAGGTTCTCATAGTGGGGGAGATATACGTACGAAGGGACGATTTTGCCGTTGACGAACTGATTCAGCACTTCAGCGAACGGGGTATCATAGGAAAAGTATCGGGAATTGGCGAATGGATATATTATTGCGATTTTGTCCGTCGCTATGACCTGAAAAAGCGCCTGAAATTAATACCATGGTACCGGAAACTTTTTTCACAGGAATTCAACGAGCTGATCAAATGGCATATTGAAGCATATTATAAACACAGTGTGGAAAAGAAAATTAAAAAGGCCCTGGGAATTACCGGCCTGATTCCTGAAACACCCCACAACATGAATGAGATCATGAACAACACTGAAAAGAATTTTGTCAGCCATGATCTCTATTCAGAAATCAGCATCTCAACAGGGGCCGCGGCAACCGCCATGCAGGACGGATATTCAGGTATAGTGAACATTTCACCATTCGCGTGCCTCATCGGACGGGTCATTGAAGGACTTTATACCCCATGGGCCAGGGAGAAAAAATATCCTGTGATGTCTATTGAAATTGACGGAAACCTTCTGCCTCCGGGGGTACTGAATAAACTTGAAATATTCATGCTTAATGTATTGCGGTTTAAAAACAACCCCGCTGCCGGTATTATGGTAGAACAGGATGGACTTGAAACCATTCCCCTTACCCGGCAGATAATCAGGGAATAAAAAGTTCTTGAATAATAGTACCAGTAAGTATTTAACGATACAAAATAACTGCAACCCGGGATATTCCGTTTTGCAGTCCAAATACTACAAACACTGATTATTCGGTTCAGCGATTGCACTCCAAGGGGTAGGACTATGGCACGAGGTCTGATTGTCGATGATTCTAAATTCATGCGGCGCGTATTGAGCGATACTCTTGTTGAGGGAGGCCATGAAGTTATTGCGGAGGCTGATAACGGGGACGATGCCCTTGAAATTTATAAAACCAAAAAGCCTGATTTTGTCACAATGGATATCACAATTTTCGGGAAAGACGGTATTGAGGCAGTTCAGGAAATAAAAAAAATTGATCCAGGCTCAAAAATAATAGTGGTTTCCGCGTTAAGTGAAAAGACACTGAAGCTGAATGATAAAAACCTGAATGCTGATGCATATCTTACCAAACCTTTCGAAAAAGCGGATCTGTTATCACTGCTTGAAAAACTTTTGTAATAACGGATTTCCTGAAGAAATCAGTTTTTTTCATTTTTGATGTTGTCATTCATAAAAAAACATGCTACACTTCCTTAATAATACCTGAATATCAAAACTGTTACAGTTTGAGATATCTTATCAAGAGTGGCTGAGGGACAGGCCCTGAGACGCCACGGCAACCAGCCGGAAACGGTATGGTGCCAATTCCTACGGATTCTATCCGGGAGATGAGATAGCGTGAAAGAAACCCTGCTATCTCATAAAAAATTTGGAGATAGCGATGAACAGCCATCCTGCATATAATCCACATTCTGTCGGTCTGATAAAAACAAATTATTTTACCTTTGGTACGCCTCCGGATTATCCTCTTGTCATGAAATCAGGGAGGACCCTTGCTCCTGTGACCCTTGCCTATGAAACCTATGGTACATTAAATGAATCAAAAACAAATGCAATACTCGTACTCCATGCACTTTCCGGTACAGCCCATGCAGCAGGGTATCATTCGCTTGATGACCCTCACCCGGGGTGGTGGGACATATATATCGGCCCCGGCAAGGTGTTCGATACATCCAAATATTTTGTTATATGCTCAAATGTCATCGGCGGCTGTAACGGATCAACGGGGCCCTCGTCTATTAATCCGGAAACAGGTATTGAATACGGCATTGAATTCCCCATTGTAACAATACAGGACATGGTCAATGCCCAGTGGCACCTAATACAGCATCTTGAAATTCCTAAACTCCTTGCGGTAACGGGGGGCTCAATGGGGGGCATGCAGGCGCTGCAATGGGCGGTATCATACCCCGAAATGGTGAAATCATCAATTGTTATTGCCGCTGCTTCCTCTATTTCGGCACAGGGAATCGCGTTTAACGAGGTGGGACGTCAGGCAATTTACCGTGACCCGAACTGGAACAACGGTGATTACTACCGTACCGGCGTACCGGGAAACGGACTTGCCCTCGCGCGTATGATTGCCCACATTACCTATCTCAGTGAAAAACTGATGCATGAAAAGTTCGGCAGGCGTCTGCAGGACACTGAGCTGTACAGCTTCGACTTCCATTCCGAATTTATGGTGGAGTCATACCTGTATCATCAGGGGATAAAGTTCGTGAACCGCTTTGACGCGAACTCATACCTCTACATGACAAAGGCGATTGATTATTACGATCTCAAGGCTGACTATGAGGACAATCTCCTCCATGCCTTTGAATCAACAACATCTGATTTTCTTGTTATAAGCTTTACTTCTGACTGGCTGTATCCCAGTATTCAGTCAAGGGAAATTGTGAATGCCCTCAGGGCCAACGGCAAGAACGTGGTATATACCGAAATTGAAACGGACCGCGGTCACGACGCATTTCTTCTGCCCGATGACCGCCTTGAGAGAAATATATCAAATTTTCTGAAAAGCCAGTACCGTAAAATGGATTTATAATGTTATAGAAGGGAAAAAAATTGGAAGATCTTCAATCATTTCAAAGGATCGGGTACGATCTCATCATCAACGAAATACCGGAACGTTCACGTGTCCTTGACCTCGGGTGCGGAAACGGCAAGCTCCTTGAAGAGCTGCAGACAACGCGGCAGGTTGACGGATACGGAGTTGAGATATCAGCGGAAGGCGTAAGCATGTGCCTGGAAAAAGGGCTGTACTGCTACCAGGGTGATATCGATGACGGCCTTGCTGACTACAGGGACAACTCCTTTGACTATGTTATCCTGAACCAGACCCTGCAGCATACGAAGCGCCCGAGATTTGTACTTCAGGAGATTATGAGGATCTGCCGGAACACGATAATAAGTTTTCCAAACTTCGGCCACTATACCATGCGGCTTCAGCTCCTGCTAAAGGGAAGAATGCCCAAAAACAGCCTCCTCCCGTATGACTGGTACAACTCCCCGAATATACATCTTTTTACTATTGAGGATTTTCAGGACTACTGCGATATGCACTCCTATCCGGTCCGGCAGGAACTGCATTTTTCTGTTAACAGCGACTCCAAATCTCGAATAAAGGGTTACAGGCCGAATTTACTGGCGGAATTCGGATTTTTTATTCTCGACGGGAAGAGTTTTGTATCGAAATAGATATTTCATGCAAGCTTTGTTTTTATCATGTAATAGTGCTTTACAAATCATATGCAGTTCATATTCTGCATACTTCAAAATGATTGTATGTTATCTTGAAATTGACGCTGTTCACGCACACACATATTATTTAGTTTCTCATACCGGTTATACCACTGTCCCTGCAGCATGAACATGGTATCTTGCACGGTCACCGGCGGTGTGTACCCTATGTTGTAAATGGTGTATTTGTTATTCGGCTGGACGGGCTACAATTCAGCGCTCCAGGTTAAAGAATACAGTGCATCAGGTTCATTCATAAATATTGTAAGAACGTATCGCAGCGAATCATGGGCGATTTAATTATAATAAAAGGATGTATATTATGAAACCCGTAGTAACCTATACTGACAAGAAGTACATCAGAAAACTGAAATCAAAAAACAAACTCAAGGCAATCGAGGAACTGGCAGTTGTGTTCAACGATTCCACTGCCTGTGATGATGTCAATGAACTGATATCAGCCCTGAAAGAACGGGAACAGATAATGAGTACCGGAATTGGTTTCGGAATAGCCATTCCCCACGCCAGAATCAGCTCTGTAAAAGAAATGGTATTCGCGGTGGGCATATCCAAAAGCGGTATTGATTTTGATTCAATTGACAGCAAACCGGTGAACCTGATAATACTTGTGGCGGCAGGTGAACGTCAGCATAAGGAATACCTGAAGCTTCTCTCCAGTATCATGTCGATATTGAAGAAAGAGAGTGTGAAAGAAAGAATAATACAGTCCGGTACACCGGAAGAGATAATTACGATATTACAAGAACAGGAATAAAGGGACCAGGACCATGGCGGAACGAGATTACAACTTTCAGGAAATTGAAAAAAAGTGGCAGAACAGATGGATAGACGAAGAAGTCTTTAAAACCCGGCAGGATGATACAAAAAAGAAATTCTACCTCCTTGAAATGTTTCCATATCCTTCAGGGAGGCTCCATATGGGGCATGTCCGTAATTACACCATCGGCGACCTGATGGCGCGGTTTATGACAATGAACGGACACAATGTACTGCACCCCATGGGATGGGATTCATTCGGTCTCCCGGCTGAAAATGCCGCTATCCAGAACAATATCCCCCCCATGAAATGGACACAGGACAATATCAGCCACATGAAATCACAGTTCGCGAAACTCGGATTTTCCTATGACTGGGACAAGGAAGTTGCCACATATCAGCCGGAGTACTACAAGTGGAACCAGTGGGTATTCTGCAGAATGTTCGAAAAAGGCCTTGCCTACAAGAAAAAAGCACCTGTGAACTGGTGCCCTGAATGCGCAACGGTACTTGCGAACGAACAGGTTGAAGACGGGAAATGCTGGCGCTGCGAATCTGAAGTTATTCAGAAAGAACTGAACCAGTGGTTTTTCAAAATTACCGATTACGCGGAAAAACTTCTGAACGGCCACGAAGAACTGAAAGCGGGATGGCCGGAACGGGTCCTGGTGATGCAGAAAAACTGGATCGGCAAATCAACAGGTCTCCAGGTCAATTTTAAGCTTGAGTCAGGTGAGGATTTTCCGATTTTTACCACCAGACCTGACACCGTATTCGGTGTTACCTACATGGTCATTGCACCCGAACACCCGTTCCTTGAAACAATTGCTCAGGGAGAAGTAAGGGACTTTATTGAGCGCTTCAAAAACCAGCCTCTCCTTGACCGCCTTTCCGAGGAAAAAGAGAAAGAGGGAATTGATACCGGACTTAAGGTGATCAACCCTTTTAATGGTGAAAAAATCCCTCTGTATGTTGGAAACTTTGTACTGATGGAATACGGTACCGGAGCAATTATGAGCGTACCCGCCCATGACTCCCGGGACTTTGCCTTTGCAAAAAAATACAATATCCCCATAAAGATCGTTATCGACAATCCCGATGAACCCCTTGACGTGAACACTATGACAGATGCCTATGTGGACGACGGTATCTGTATACACTCCGGCCCGATTACCGGTTTGAACAACCGGGCAGGAATAGAAAAAATCAGCGACTATGCGGAAGAGAAAGGCATAGGGAAAAGAGAAGTTAATTACCGTCTCAAAGACTGGCTCATATCAAGACAGCGGTACTGGGGATGCCCGATCCCTGCAATGTACTGTGAAACGTGCGGTACTGTCGTCGTCCCGGATGAGCAGCTTCCCGTGGTGCTTCCTGTTGACGTGGACTTTCAGGGCAGCTCACAGTCGCCCCTGAAGCATATGGATTCCTTTGTCAATACTACCTGCCCGAAATGCGGCGGCAGTGCAACCCGGGAAACAGATACAATGGACACCTTTGTTGACTCATCATGGTATTTCGCGAAATACACCTCCCCCGGATCAAAGGAGATGTTTGACAATGACGCCGTAAATTACTGGATGCCCGTGGATCAATATATCGGCGGAATAGAGCATGCGGTCATGCACCTTCTGTATGCAAGGTTTTTCACCATGGTCTTACAGGATCTCGGCCTTCTTCAGTGCAGCGAACCATTCACGAAACTCCTCACACAGGGAATGGTAATAAAAGACGGCGCAAAGATGAGCAAGTCGAAGGGCAATGTTGTTGACCCCGATGAAATAATAAAAAAATACGGCGCCGACACCGTACGTCTTTTCATGCTGTTCGCATCGCCCCCGGACAAGGACCTTGACTGGTCCGATAAAGGCGTGGAGGGGTGCTTTCGTTTTGTTGGAAGAGTATGGCGCTTTGTCGATAAATACAGAGAGTTCTATACTTCAGACGGCTCTCCGGAAGGACTTGAATTGTCCGGGGAACTTAAAAAAATCCGGTCTGAGCTTCATAGGACAGTAAAAGCGGTCACCTATGATGTCAGGGAACGCATGCAGTACAATACCGCAATTGCCAGGATGATGGAGCTCACCAACGCCCTCTACCAGGTGCCGGAAGATGAGTTTGCTTCCAATCAAGGAAAACCGGTACTTTCTGAAATATTCAATACACTTATTCCCATGCTTTCAGTATTTGTTCCTCACGTTGCAGAGGAAATGTGGGAAAGCATCGGGAATTCATCGCTTCTCTACCGGCACGACTGGCCGGGATATTCTGAAGAACTCACCGTGAAAGAGGAAATTCAGATTGTATTTCAGGTGAACGGAAAAATACGGTCGAAGATGGAAGCCCCCGCATCCATTACAAAAGAGGAAATGGAAAAGGCGGCTCTTGATGATGATAAAATTAAAGAGCATATTACCGGGAAACAGATAATCAAGGTAATTGCTGTACCGGGGAAACTGGTTAATATTGTTATAAAGTAATTCCGTCTCTTTCCTGGTTAATAGTATCTGCACTGATATTAACCAGGATACCGTTCATATCATTGGAACGGTTTTCAAGTTTATGGGATATGATCATGAGCGTATTGAGGTTTGCCGAGATACGCTCGGACATATCGGTAATCTTTTCCATCCATTCCATTATCACCAGATTCAGTTCCGTTTGTCTGTTAAAATGTTCCACCACCTCTTTGGTGGTCCTGTCGATGTCCTCTATTGTAGAATAGAGAAGGCGGCTGTCATTATATTCCTTGCCTGTTTTCTGGTTCAGTTTATCAATGAACGCTGAGTCTCCCTTCACAAATTCTATAATGGTTTTCATTCCTTCCGACATATTCTCAACTGTTACTGATACATCCGCAATATTCTGAACTGTCTTTTTTATAATATTTGATATATCCTTTGATGAATCACTGCTTATTCCGGCGAGCTTGGAGATTTCATCGGATACCACGGCAAATCCTTTTCCGAATTCACCTGCACGGGCCGATTCAATTGCCGCATTAAGTGAAAGTAGATTCGTCTGATCGGCAATCTCATTGATTGTTTTGGATATCTCCTCTATCCGTATTGAGTTTTCTCTCATTTCATGAATATAATCCGAACTGACCTGAATGTATTTCTCATTCAGCTCCGCCTGAGTCAAGGTCTCCTGTGCATATGAACTCTGCTTTTCACTGTCCTCATGGACCTCCTCCATAAGTTCTGAAATTTCCTCTATGATTTTAAAATTACTTTCAATGGTCTCATTCTGGGTCGATATCTTTTTACGCATTTCACCAATGCTTTTTGTGAAATTCTGCGAAACTTCGGTTATCTCCTGTATCATCCTGCTGGTATCATCAAGTATTCCCTCAATATTATTGGTCGACTCACGCAGTTCCCCGCTGCTGGATGTGAGGTCTCCCGCGGCTTTTTTCACTGTCATAAGGAGACTCCCGGACATGCTGAGATTTTTATCCGACTCGGCCTTTGCCTCATGTATTTTCCTGATATTCTTTGAGGTAAAGTCCGCCATCAGATAAAGAAAGTACGTGTTTCCCCCCATGAAAAGTATTTTCGCAAACTCCGTAGGGAAACGGAGAGCCTGCGGAGTAAAAATCATCCGTGAATCTTTTGTAAACATTACATTGCCGTCAAAAACCCCAAGCAGAATCAGAAGCACATACGTACCAACAGCGAGAATTCCATAATAAATATTGAGCCCCTTGTTGTACCGGAGTCCGTGTACAACTGCCAGTACAAAGTAAATAATAAAGGTCGCCGGCTCCTTGATAGACAGGCCGTATCCGTTATACTCATCGAAATGAAACGAAAATTTCACAAAGAATAAAATCAGAACTTCCACTGTAAGGGAGGTGTAAATGACAGATGGTAGTATGTTTTCTTTTCTAATGAAAAAATAGTTTATACCATATATCAGATAATACACAACTGATGCAACCAGAATGGAACTATATACAATGGGGAGTGACCCGCTCTTAACCGCAGATATTCCTGATATAAGGAAAAATGTTGCAAGTATCAGTATGATTCGATTAATAATTTTTTCCGTAACAAGAGTATTCATATACCTGCCCCCTTAACATAAAATTAATTGATTCAGGAATTGAAGGAAAAAGAATTATTCTTTAACATATAGATTTCACGTTGTCAAATATTAATACACTATATTTGAATTAAGTTGAGCAGCATAAGAACATATAATATATGAAACACTATACATTCACCAGCAAATCGTCGGGGATGGACAAGACGGGAAACACCGGGAGATACAATGAATAAACAGGGGAAACCGCTTCATTCTGAATTGGAAGTGATATCAATTAGTGCAGTTTAAAAGGTATTTTATCACTGTATGAGCCCGACAATAACGAGCCCGCCGATACCTGAGAGGATAATAATTCCGAAGGCAATTATAACAATCTTTTTCAGTCCGGAAGAACCCAGTGCAATCGCCAGTCCCCCCTTCATCAGTGTATTTGAAAATGCTGCGAGGGTGATAGCAACTGTAGCCTGCCCGAGCTTTGATGGGTCCTGACTTGATATCTGACTCATAGTAAGGGTGATCGCATCTACATCTGTGAGCCCCGATATAACACTTACAATATACATACCGCTGTCACCCGCAAAGGTACTCGCAAGCTTTGTGAAAAGCACAATGATCGCGTAAAACAGTCCGAACTTAACCGCAGGCATAATGTTGAACGGATTTTTTAAAGGCACTTCCTCTGTTGTTTCATTTTCCGTACGCTTCCATATTATTAAACTTACTATAAAACCGCCAGCCGCCATCATTCCTATTGGAACAGCGAGTGTCGGCAGCAATCGGGCGTTAATCACAAGGACTTCTACGAGGACCCTGGGAAACATTACTGAACACGCAAGAATAATAGCCAGTGAAAATGAAAGAGAGAGCTTCTCCTCTTCTTTACTGCGTTTTGAAAATGTCATTGTTGTTGCGGTACTGGAAACAAGCCCGCCGAGAAAACCGGTAAGCCCTGTTCCTTTTCTTGAGCCGAGAATTTTTATCGCCACATACCCCGTAAAACCGATTCCCGAAATCAGCACAACCATGAGCCATACCGTATGGGGGTTAACTAATTCGATGTTCATCAAAGCTGTATACGTATCAGGAATGCTTAATCGAAAAAACTCAAAATCTTTCAGTTTGAGTGAAAACGCAGGATCAAATAATGGAAGCACCACAAAGGTGATGAGTGCAAATTTCAGCACCGCCCGGATATCGTCCGACTCGACACGCTTTGTCATATTCTGCAGTGTTTCTTTTAAATACAGCATCACCGCCACAATGATCGTAATAAATGTTGCCAGGGTAAAATGCCCCATATGTACCACAACACCGATCACAAAACAGATAAATATACTTATTTCCGTTGTGATACCCCTGTCATTATACCTGTAAAAGCTCACAAAATAGGATATCACCGTAAGCACTGCAATGGCGCTGAAGGACACCAGAAGAATTCCGGGGAGCATGTTTTTTTCCAGAAATGCCGCGAGACAGCCGAATAACGCAATCAGAGAAAATGTCCGAATCCCGGCAAACACATCCTCGCTTTCATCATGTGTTTTAAACGTAAAACCCCGTTCAAAACCAAGGAGTGCCCCCAGTATAAGTGACACAAGAAAAGGCTGAAACGTTTCAAGCTGCACCATGACATGTTCTCCCGTACTAAACAATGATTTATTATATATATTTTTTTGTTGAATAGTCAAGTACAACACTATGTGAGTTTGATTGAAAATTTTTGTATTACACACACTATCAGACAACAGCATTTTTTTCTTGATAATATTTGTTTTTCCCAAAGAGTAGGGACACTGTTCATTCAGGACAGCCTGAATCAATGCATGCGTTGAGTTTTTATATCACCATGAACAGGAGGAACTCCCTTGAAAAAACTCCTTAATGCGGTACTTATTTTATTATCCGGTTTTTTTATTGCCCTTATTTACAGCGGTCTCTTCTCATCTGTAGAAATACTGGAAGGTGACATTGGACCGTATATTCTCGTATATCAAAACCATACCGGCGATTACGCGGGAACAGGTGACATTCAGAACAGAATTTACCAGTCATTGCAGAAGGATTTTAATGTATCTGCGACAAAGGGATTCGGTCGGTATTTTGATGACCCCAAGAAAGTACCTGTGGAAAAACTCAGAAGCATCGCAGGCTGCATTCTGGAACCGGAATACAGGAGCCTTATTCCCGCAATACAAAAAAAATATACAATCGGGGAATACGGGAAAACGAAAAGTGTAATCGCAGAATTTCCCTACAGAAACCAGCTTTCAATATTTCTTGGAGTGATGCGGGTATATCCTAAGCTTGAAGAATACATTACAAATAAGGGGTATCCTTTTTCTCCCGCCCTCGAAATATATGACCTGGGCAGTAAAAAAATAATCTATTCATTTCCAATACTGCATTAACAATCAGGGGCGATATAGCTTTTTTCCTTCACGTGAATTGTAACATTATTGGGATGTACAGCAACAATATTCATTACAGACGATGCTGATCTATAATCTCCCGCACTATCTTTGAAAGCTGATACACCGTATAGGGTTTATACAAATATCCCGCTGCCCCCAGTTCAATTGCCTGGAGCACCCTCTCGTCCTGGGCAAACCCTGAAGCGATGAGAACCGGCACATCAGGATTCACAGACCTCATCACCTCGTATACCTCCAAACCGGATTGAACAGGAAGGGACATATCGAGCACAACAATAGCAAGGTCCTTATGGAGTTCCCTGAATTTCGTGATACCCTCCTGTGAACTGTCTGTTACAATAACATCATATCCGCACTGCCCCATCATGTCCCTGGCAATACCAAGCAAAGTTACATCATCATCAATAATTAGAATTTTTCCCTCGCCCGGGAACATCACTGCTTCATCCTGTTCCGGATTTATGACAGCATCTGCGCTTACCAGTTTCGGAAAATACACATGAAAGGTTGTTCCTTTATCTTTTTCCGAGATAACATCGATAAAACCTCCATGTTGTTTCACAATATTATATGCCACAGAAAGACCAAGCCCTGTACCGGAATCTTTACTCTTGGTAGTAAAAAAAGGCTCAAATATTTTATTCCGCGTCGCTTCACTCATACCGACCCCTGAATCAGAAACTGTTACCCGAACGTAGGAGTCACCCTCATCTGCGCCGGTATGAAGTCTGCTGAAGAATCTGTCAGTACGAACTTCCGCCAGAGAAAGCCTGCATATCCCGCCTTCTTTATCGCTGTTCTCTCTCATAATAGTCATTGCATGGGCAGCGTTTACACACAGATTAATGAATACCTGCTCAATTCTGATAAGATCTCCCTGGATTACAAGAGGGCTTTCCCCTAATTCAAACTCAAGCGTTACCGACCCGGGGAGACTGTTTCTGCAGATTTTATACACACGTTCCAGTGGATCGCGGATATCAACAGGCTCACGATCAATTTCGTCTTTCCGTGACAGCGTAAGAAGCTGCCGAATCATATCGGCAGCCCGTGAGGAGGATTCCATCGCGGTATCAAGACAGCTTCGTATCTTCTCATGCTTTTGCAGCGTTTCATCCTTCAGAATAATATCAAGAAGGTTAAGGCTTCCAATTATCCCCCCGAGAACATTATTGAAATCATGTGCGAGGCCGCCGGCAAGGGTTCCAATTGCCTCCATCTTCTGTATCTGCACCAGCTGATTTTGAATGCGCTCCTTCTCCTCTTCGGCCCGCTTCTTTTCTGTAATATCTGTAACAATTGAAAAACTACCCTGCATCTCATGAGATTCATTATATATTGGAGAAGGGGACACACTGGTAATCACCTGTTCTCCGTTCTTTCTTATCCATATCATTTCCCTGTCTACGCGTTTTCCCTCCTGAAGACCCCTGCGGATCTCCCGGAAACCTGCCTTATCTGAATCATCCAGGAACAGTTCAATAGCTTTGCCGGAAATTTCCTCACTGGAATACCCCAGTATCATGCAAAATCCTGAATTGGCATACGCGATTACCATGTCAGGCCCGCAAACCACAAGACCGTCATTCATGGATTCAACAAGCGTCCTGAACTTCTCTTCACTCTCCCTCAGCTGTGCTTCCCTGCTTTCAAGGGCCTGCGCCATATTATTAAATGTTCTTGTGAGGTCCCCTATTTCTCCAATTGCCTTTGCGGAAATTTTCTCATGCCGCCGGCCCGCAGCAAAGTTCTGCGCAGCACTGCTTAAAAGTAATATAGGGTTCGTGACCCTGCGTGATATTATAACCGACACAAACCCCGCAAACACAACTGCTATAAGAAGGACAAATCCCAGTATGCCGAGAAGATCTCTTACAGGAGCCATAACAAGGTTCTTCGGCACGTACAGTCCCATGGAATAACCTGCTGATTTAACCGGCGCATAAATAAAAAATAACTCGTTACCGGTACCGGGTTCCTGCACCGTCACATATCCGGCTTTCCCCCTGATCATCATTCTTCCCGCTGACGCAAGTACATGGTCCTTTTCGCCGGTAATTTTATACGATATGGTTTCTTTCTCTCCGATGCTGTTTATTACCGGTTCTCCGGATACCGTTTTTTTAACATGAATAACTTTATTCCGGTCCCAGTGGTAGATGTAGGTTCCGTTTCCTGACACAATACATAGTTTCGCGGATTTACCATACTGTACAAGCATCCTGTCCCGGACACTATTGATAAGCTCCTCAATTTTATTCCAATCGACAGCCCCTCCTATCATCCCGAGAACTTTACGGTTCCCTGCAATAACAGGAGCGGCAATAACCACCTGCCGGACATTCGCCGTGTATGAAATCATTGGATTAGAGAGATATATCTTCGATATGCCGTTACTGTTCTCACCGACTGTATATTTCCAGTAATCACGCTGATGAATTGATTTCATCTTTGCATGGGGACTTGTATCATCGAAAGTCCGCAGCCCTCCAAAATACGGATTACCCCCATGTAATGTATTATAATATGATCCGTTATGGTTTCCCAGTATAAACTTCTCATAGATCCCTCCGTGACGCGTAAGCTCCTTATGTAAATATGGTCCTATGTAACGCCAGTTCATTGACTTCAGAATATCACTATGCGAGTAGGTTGAGATTTCCGCGATTCGGGAGGAAAAAAAACCAGAAAGGCTTACCGCGCCGGCCCGTAACTGCGACTGCACCTGGTCCACCGTCATACGGTGTACCTGTCTCGCACCATGCCAGACAGACACTGCCATCGACAGTGCAAGGGGTATAACAGCAACGGTAAGAAACAGAAGAGTAAATCGAGTCCTGATTTTCATGAATACTCAGTTCTGAACCGGTAATAGTAAATTTGTCTGACAGAAAAAATCCAATGGAATAATAGTGTCCCGTTAGAGTAATACCATGAAAGAAATGTACAGTTTATAATTATTGAACACAATGCGTTTTTAATCAATGATAATTTCTTTTTTTATTTCATTTCAGGTGCCTCAATCCTGCAGGAAATATTGTCAGGATTGTTACCGGCTATGATTTGCTCAAAACAATTCCGTTGCGATGAAGTCCCTATAACCGCAACAAGGTCTCCCGTTTCCATCATAAAACCGGCTTCAGGATTCGGCACAAAATCACCGCGCCGCATTATACCCACAATGGATGCCCCCGTTTCCGAGCGAATTTTCAGGTCCCCAATGCTTTTCCCTGCTGCGGAGGAAGCGTCAGAAATTTCAAACCAGCTTATCTCAAGCATGGATGAAGCGTTTTTCAGCTTTGTGAGCATACTATATAGTTCTTCATTGTGGTAAAACGGTGAATACCATTTGCTGCGGACCTCATCGAGGCATTTCTGAATTTCCACCGCGGACACGTCAAAGTGAAGCAGTGCCTGCCGGGTAATTTCCAGGCTCGCCTCAAATTCAGGCTGCACAACCTGTGTAATATTTTCAGCGTACAGTTCCTCCATCTGCTCAAGGCTTGCAGCCCGTGCAACCACTTCAATATTGATGCCCCTGTCCTGTATGGCCCGCACAATCGCCCTGGTAACAGTAATGGCGGGAATAGTAATGAGAAGCAGCCGCGCGCTGGAAAGCTCGGCAGCGTCAAGGACCGTTTCCTGGCTTGCATCGCCGTAGATAATTGGATGCCCATCACTTTTTGCAATCTCGTATCGCCGGTAGTCCTGATCAATGATAACATAGGGGCATTTCAGTTGCTGGAGCACCCCCGCGACCTGCCTTCCGACCCTGCCGCCCCCGGCAATCACCACGTGACTGGTTATCCCTTCATGCGGGAAATTGATTGTCATTATCGGCTCACCCTTAAACCTCCTTTTCCTGAGGGAATAGAGCGGCGCCGCAAGTTGTGAAAGGAACGGTGACACAACCATTGATATAACAATGGTTGAAAGAATTATAGAATACGTACCACGAGCAAACACCTCTCCCTGCACTGCCAGCCGCGCGAGGACAAAGGAAAACTCGCCCACCTGAGACAGTCCCAGCCCCACGGCAATGGGAATAATATTGACATACCCGAAAGACCTCGCAAGGACTGAAAAAAGAATTCCCTTGAAAACAATAATGAGCCCCGTCAGGAGGAAAATGATACCCGCATGTTTTATCACGAAAGCCGGGTCAATAAGCATACCTACTGATGTGAAAAATATAAGGCTGAAAATATCACGGAGCGGGATGATATCGCTCAGCGCCTGATGGCTGTACTCAGACTCGCTCAGGACCATGCCCGCAACAAAGGCGCCGAATGCAAATGACAGCCCCACTGCATGTGTCGCATATCCGATACCAAGCCCAAGTGCCGTCACAGCAAGGAGAAACAGCTCCCTGGAATTCCATTTCGCGATTATACGAAGGATATAGGGAATAAATTTTGTTCCCACATATATAATGCATACAAGAAACACTACGGCTTTTATCACCGCAAATCCCAGCACCGACATTCCCTCCTGAATATTTGCGAGCTGGGGAAGAATAATCATCATCGGCACAGCAGCAATGTCCTGTACTATGAGCATTCCAATCATCACCTTGCTGGAAAGCGTCCCGATAAGTCCCTGTCCCATCAGGGTCTTCAGCACTATCATGGTGCTGGAAAGAGACATGATAGCACCAAGCCAGACCGAAGGGATCCACCCGAGGTTTAAATACCAGCCAATCCCGTATCCGAAGGCAATCGTCAGAACAAGCTGCAGTATGGTGCCGAATATTGCGATATGTTTGATTTCCTTAAGTTCCCGAAACGTGAACTCAATTCCGAGGGCAAACAGCAGCAGCGCAACGCCGATTTCAGCGAGAAGTTCAATCTGTTGTATTTCAGAGATATGAATTACGCCGGTATAGGGCCCCACAAGAATTCCCGCAAAAATATATCCGATCACAAGGGGAACCCCAAGTTTATAGGCAATAAATCCTGCAACAACCCCTGCCACAATAATTATTGTAATATCCGCTGCAATGCCCATAATCTCCACCTTATCTCATATTTATAAAGTCATAGTAGTCCCCGCATTTTCATTATGTAAAGAACTTATGAATTACCATAGTATCATTTTTTTGTTGATATTGCATCTGCATTACCAGTACAATCATATCATGTCCATTTGGAAATGCTGAACATATCATTAGAATCATTATTTTCTCATCCTCATTGCAGCATACATTGATGACAGGGAACACTATGTGGAGTTCTAAAACAACAATCTTCGACATGCCACTTTTCTCTGCGGGATTTTATGCCCGGGGATTTATTGCTGTGGGGTTTTCCGGTGTCGGTATTATAACAATCGCCCAGTTCGGTGTGGGGATAATATCCATTACGCAGTTCGGCATCGGGATTTTCTCTGTTGCCCAGTTTGCTCTGGGATTTTTCACACTTGCTCAGGTAAGCCTGGGCGTTATTCTTGCAGTTGGCCAGGGGGCTGTTGGATTCGCGGCAGTGGGGTTTGATGGCGCCACGGGGTTTGTTATCGAGAAAAACCCGAAGTCCATCGTTGACGGTATTCTCGCTGTATACTACACCATCATGGCAGACCCTGTGTTTTTTCTTCTATGGAGTTCATGCTGGACCACAGCGTTTCTCTTCTTTTTCATCCAGAAGGACAAGTTCTCCGGGAAATGGAAGCTGCGGGATTTTTTTGTTCCGCGAATACATCACACCTCTCCAGGCGTGAGAACAAAAGCGCTGAAAAAAATTTCCTCCCCTGATGAACTGCTCCGAATAATCCGGACAGATATGGATACCGGCATCAGGAAAGCCGCATTACATAAAATCGATGATGAAAAGCTCATTGTAAAAATCATGCTTGATCCTGCATGCACGGAAATTCATGGAATTGCTATATCGAAAATTCAAAGTGAAGCGCTTCTCCTGGAAATAGCACTCAAGTCGGAAAATCCCGATATCGCGGATACAGTGATTGAGAGAATACAACGCCAGGACTATCTGATGGAAATCACGAAAAACGCAAAACGGTCACGGTTTCGCGGCGCAGCCCTGGTACGCCTTACTTCCCCTGACGAAAAATACCTCCATGAAATTGCATTAACAGATAGTAGTAAAAACGTTCTCCTCCCCCTGATATCGATGACCACCCGGCAGGACACCCTCCTTCACATACTGCAAAAATCCGGTTCACCTGATATCCGTCTCGCTGCTGCGAAAAAACTTACTCCAGATAACCAGGTGACTGCGGCGGAACTGATCATGAAAGAGAAAGATTCCGCAGTTATAAAAAATCTTATCGGTACCATTTCAGACCGGGGTCTTTTAAAAAAAATTGCCTCCGAAGCTGAATCAACCACAGCAAAAACTGCAGCGATCCTCTGTCTGAAGGATGACGATACACCGTTTCTCCTTGAAGTGCTCAAAACATCCACCGATAAAAAAATCCTGGAGGCTGCCCTTGTTCCGGTTACAGATCAGAACATACTCGGTGACATTGTTCTTGGGAAATACGGTTCCGCAGTATCACTGCAGGCAGTAGGGAAAATCGACAACAGGGAGACACTGGAACATATTCTTTCACATACGGACAATGAAAAGGTCAGGCAGGTTGCGAAGGCACGGATTAAATCTGTAATGCCGGTATATTACCGGTTTACCGTGGAGTTCGACTGCCCTTCCTGCAGTCATCCGGTGTTTCTCAACGGTCCCCTCCTGAAAACGCAATGCAGCTATTGTCTGCAGTGGGCTGAGCTTGATACAGGTTTCTGGAAGACAGTACTGCATTCAGGTCTCGGTATAGAACGGTATCTTACGTTTCATGACCTGATAATCGAACGCACAGACCATCATCCGGAATGCACATCATGCGGCGAACTGCTGCCTTCGGATGATATTCCCGAAGAGTATGACGGACACATCACCTGCAGCCAGTGCGGAGAAAAAAATGCCGTGTTCCCCCTTCCGGAGTCATTCAAATGGATTAAAAACGGAGAACTGATTTTCTGCGGGGAGCGGCAGGGTGAAGCGGAAAAAGCCGCGGCGGAAATGAAGCCCGTGGCCATATCATGTATCAAGTGCGGCGGCCCCCTCACTGTGACAGTAGAGACCCCCCGGAACGCGACATGCACCTATTGTGATACCCTTCAGTATCTCCCGGACGGGTTATGGCTGTCACTACATCCGGTCAAAACAAAGCATCCATGGTTCATCCGTATGAATTATCACGAAAGGAAAAATCTTACGGCTTTAAAAAAGAAATAAATATATTCCTTTTATTATTTCAGGCTCAGAATATAACAATTACGCCCCTCTCAATCAGCTCATCAATAACTCCTCTGTCCTTCACGGGATTCCCCATAATATTCACATACTCGAGAGAATGAAGCCCCAGCAGTACCGAAATATCCTCAATCTCATTTTGTGAGATATCAAGCTCCCTCAAATTAATGAGCTCTCTGAGGTCAGTGATGCTGTCCAGGATATTTTCGGAAAGATACAGCGATTCCAGCCTCGTGAGGAACGCAAGGTTATGAAGTTTCCGTATATGGTTGCAGGAAAGATTGAAACTAACAACGTTGATACAGTGTTCAATACCGTTCAGGTCCTCCAGGTCATAATCGGAAAGATTTATTTCACCCTGGAGGTGCTGCATATCATCAGGGGTAAGAAAAAAACTCAGATTCCCGAACAGTGAAAGATTAAGGGCCTCAATGAATCCGAATTCCTCTTCATAGACATATTCATCCGATGCCTCGTCCGGTTCCTCGTAATCATCAAGGGAATCGAACATTTCCTCCCCGTATCCGAAATCATCTTCACCATAATCATATGATTCCTCTGTAAAAACAGTATATTCCGCAACAGGAGCGTTCCTCCTTTCTCCGAAAAGATATATCCCCTTCATTCTCAGAAGGCCCGGTGTATTTCCCCCTTCATACAGGTTATCAATTTCTTTTCTGATTTTCGAAAACTTATCCGGATGATATGTTTGAATGAGGGCGGCAAAAAGTTTATTAATTCCTGTGTCAGCGGGGATTGCCAGGATCTCCCCGTACCATGTAAGGGCATCCATGTCCCTGTTTTTATAGCGGGTTATAATATCGGCCGAAATATCCTTGAGCCTTTCCTGGTGGAGAGATTTCTTCAGCTCTTCATATATCTTTTTCAGTTCTTTCGACATGTGTATCCTTACAATATCTATTTCTGCGATGCTGTTTTTATCAATAAATTTTTTCTGGGAAGGACGTAAACCATAATAATATATCACACCTGTATCGGTTCTTCACAGGAATGATATTCTTTTCCCTTTCTGTGTAATAAATATTTATTTTTTCTGACAGACAGCTATGATGTATAGACATTGTTTTATTATTCCCTTTACCGGTTTCCGGATGGATACACGTGAATATGGCATGTACATGCGCCGTGACATTTTTTCTGCATAATAATTACAAAAAATTAACACCTCTGTCATATCATAAAGAATATTAGTGTGGACGAAACGCACTGAAATGGATATTATTTCATACGTTATATATTATTTCACCAGGGATAACTGTACATGGAAACTGATCATATAAAAATGCTCTGCGACATCGGAGAACTGAACGGACTGTTCGGAGAAACCACTGTTGAAGACTGCCTGTCGCGCACAGTGGAAATGGTTGCGGACCATATGCGTGCCGAGGTGTGCTCAATTTACCTCTATGATGAAATCAGTGAGGAACTGGTTCTGAAAGCCACAAAGGGCCTCTCCCGGGAGTCAGTGGGGTCGATAAAGCTCAAGCTCGGTGAAGGACTTGTTGGAACAACCCTCAAGGAACTCCGCCCTGTCCGTGAAGAACGCGGCAGAGACAACCCGCGATTCAAGTTCTATCCCGGCATCAACGAGGAACTCTATGACGCGTTTCTTGCTGTCCCTATTCTCCGGGGAACTATACGTATCGGCGTCCTGGTGGTACAGCGGTCACAGGGAAAGAAGTTCAGCGAAAAGGACCTCATGGCACTGAAGGCAACAGCATCCCAGCTTGCGTCAATGCTGGAAAATATAAAATTTATGATAGCGCGGTATCAGAAACCCGGAAAAAAGGAACATGACTTTGATTTCGGAAAATTCAGGTTTCTCAAAGGAAAATCCGCATCAAAGGGATTTGCCCACGCAGGTTCCATGGTCCTGCAGCACAACCTGGAGGAACTTGTACAGTCGCTCATAGACTCCGGGACACACCACACCATTGAAGATTTTGAGTCGGCCCTCAGGGAAACGGAACACCAGCTCGAGGAACTGCAGCAGCAGGTTGAGGAAACACTCTCCGATGCTGCATCACTGATTTTTTCATCACACCTCCTTATGCTCAAGGACAGCGGATTTACCGGGGGCATGCGGGAACAGATCATGGCCGGCACCCCGGCGCCCCGTGCGGTATTTGAAATATTCAATTATTACCGTGGTATATTTTCGGAGAGCCCCAATGCCCTGATCAAAGAAAAAGTCCAGGACATTGAGGACCTTGCCAAACGGATTCTGCACAATCTTTCCACCGGGCATTCATCGGATGACAGGGAGTACAGCGGCAGAATCCTTATCGCCCGGGACCTTTTCCCCTCGGAACTGCTGAAAATGTCAGTGGAGGGAATTGAAGGTATTGTCCTTGAAAACGGCGGCGTAACCTCGCATGTGGCAATCCTCGCGCGGTCCCTGCAGATCCCCCTTATTTTCATTGATGAACCGGAGCTTCTCAATGTCCCCGAAGGCACACCGCTCCTGGTTGATGCTGACACGGGAAATCTCTATATTAATCCCTCGCCGGACGTCATAAACCGGTTCACGGAAAAGGCTGATGCGGAAAAAGCGTTTCTTGCAGAGAATATGTATCTCAGGAACGAAACCATTTCACGGGACGGGACCCGTGTGTCGCTCATGGTGAATATCAATCTACTCAGTGATATCCACCAGGTCCGGGAAATCCACATGGACGGCGTAGGACTGTACCGTACAGAGTTTCCCTTCATGATCCGCAGCACCTTTCCCACAGAGGAGGAGCAGTATATCATTTACAGAAAACTTCTGGATGAAATGGAAGGAAAGCCTGTTACATTCAGGACACTTGATATCGGGGGCGATAAAGTCCTTTCGTATTACGATTCACTCAAAGAGGAAAACCCGTTTCTCGGCCTCCGATCAATCCGTTTTTCACTCCGACATGAAGATATTTTTACCCAGCAGATCCGGGCCATTCTCCGCGCCGGGGCCGGGAAACAAATCCGCATCATGTTTCCCATGATATCATCGGTGGATGAATTTCTCACATCCAAAGGCATTCTGCTGCGCTGCATAGAGGAACTCAGGAACGGGGGATATGAGCATAATGATTCACCGAAAATCGGTATGATGGTTGAGATACCCTCGGTAATAACTATCATTGAGGACCTCGCGGAAATCGCTGATTTTTTCTCTGTCGGGACCAACGACCTGATACAATACACCCTTGCCGTTGACCGTACCAATGAAAAGGTCTCCGACATGTATATCCCGCACCACCCTTCACTTCTCCGGAGCCTGAAACTCATTGCAGATGCAGCCCGTAATTCGGGCACTGATATTTCAATCTGCGGTGATATGGCGAACAACAGCACGTACATTCCCTTTCTTCTGGGTATCGGGGTAAGGGCCCTCAGCGTAGACGCGATGTATATTCCGGGAGTAAAACAGGCCATAGCAGATATTGACATTGCTGATTCGGAAACACTTGCAGAGAAACTTCTGAAAGCATCGAAAATATCGGACAT
>DAOSYC010000006.1:28080-48021 GCA_035380905.1 Spirochaetota bacterium
CTGATTCGGAAACACTTGCAGAGAAACTTCTGAAAGCATCGAAAATATCGGACATTGAGAATATTCTCGGGCTGCAGAGGAACGAAACGGCAGGTTATTCAATGTAAAAAACTTTCGGGATATCGATGACCGGTTTACCCATGGGCCCCCCCAGGGTAATATCAAACACGCTTTTCACTTCGGGACTTTTCCGTATGATCTTCCCCCCTTCAGTATCAAACGCCTGGAGGGTCAGAAGGAAACGGCTCTCGTCAAGTTTGTTCAGGGTCCGCATTTCGTATTCGTTGTCCCTTGTGGTGCTTGAAAAAATCTTATACCGCCGCCTGCCATTTAGCCTGTACAGCTCAATGCGGTAAAAATCCGCACCTTCACTGCGTCGCCACCTGAGATCAAGAGAATCCTCTCCCCGCATATCCACGGTACCTCCGTTTCTCGGGGAAATAAGCACAGGCAGGGAGAGCTGGTCCCGCACTGTTACTTTACGGACTTCACTGTTTATCAGTTCATCCCCCTCACGGTTCAGGAGCGACACCTGCCAGTAATAGGTGCCCGGATCAATGTCTTTCATTGCCGTATAAAAACCGCTGAGCTTCTGCTCCCGGTATATACTGGAAATCCCCTTATCCCTGGCAACACGGATTCTGAAAGGCCCGCGAACATCCATGCGCTTCCACATAAATTGAACAGCCGGCGTTCCTTCCCCCTCGATTGCGGCAGTTACCGCATCCTTTTCCGGTGCGAGGAGTGCCAGTTCACTTATTGCCACAACCTTAATGGACTGCACCGGAGAGGGCGGTGTAATGTCCTTTTTCTTTTTTACACCACTCACCCGCCAGTAATATGTCCCTACGGGCAGATCACCTTCGAACCGTAGAATATCAGACGCGAGAACACCTGAATACACTACTTTTCTGAAACCGCTGTCTTTTGCAATAGATATCCTGGAAAAACGCAGTTCAGGATTTTTTTTCCATGAAAAATTGATACCGCTGCTTTTTAATATTTTAAGGCTCATGGATTTTCCGTCCGGCGGGTAAACCGGCACGGGGGCCTCGAGGGTGTTCGTTGTTGCAACGGTAAGGCGGTGTACCGTACTGAAACTTATGGGAGTATTTTGTTTTAAACCGCTTATAACAGCCACTTTCCAGTAATACACGCCCTTCCCGATAGAATCAAGGGTTATTGCGGTAGAAGGCACTTCGATGGATTTTTCCACGTTCGTCATTTCCGGGTCTTTCGCGATAATGACCCTGTAGGAGGAGGCGAGGCGGCTGTCGCTCCATTTAAAACGGATCAGGGGTTTCTTTTCATAATAGGCAAACCGTTCTCCGTCAGCGGGAGATATAAGGCTGACGGCATCATCGCGGATAAGGGTGAAACGACGCGCATCACTGTAATCAAAGGCCCCTGTCTTCACATCCTTTCCTTTCAGGCGCCAGTAGAAGGAACCTTCCGGAAACCGCTGTGAGGAAGTAACGCCCTTCACCGGAATTGCTACAATTTTATTTTTAAACCCGGCATCCTTTGCAACTTCCAGGAACAACGCCGCCGCATCGGCTACAGGTTCCCATGAAAAAGGAACTGTTTTCTTGGGGCCGTTTGTGACGATATAGCTGTCAAATGCAGGGGCGGTGAGCCGGTATTTCTGTGTCTGGACCTCCATCCCTTTTCCCGCGGAGACAATCATTTTCTGGTAGGAATTCAGTGTTTTTTTCACGCCCCCAGCGTCCACTACGGCGTTCCCCTTGTTCACCGTGAGATCAAGCCCTTTTCCTTTCCGGGCAAGCTTCACATCACTCTTGTCAACGGAAACCGTTGTACCGCCGCTCTTGATGTTAAGGGTCTTGACCTTTCCTTCACCGACATCACCCCTGTTCGCTGAAATTGACCCCCTGTTGAATTCAATATCAATGGCGTCCTTCGCAAGGGCCACCGTAACAAGGCTGTTTTCATTTACCGTAAACTGCGTTCCATCCTTTATCCGGACAACCGCAACAGATCCTTCGGCAGTCCTGATGGAATCATAATTATATACCGGAGCGTTCTGTTCAACGTCCTCCCACACTACCTGTGTCGAATATTTGCGCTGTATTACACGCTTCCTGAAGGTAATGGTACCCACCACCTCCGCGTCACCGGCATCCACTTTTTTTGTTATATCAAAGTAAAAGAGAAGAGAAAAAATAACGATAATCGCCGTCCCTATTCCGACAACGAGAAGGTTACTATGCAAGGATCTCATACTTCTTCTCTGCCTCTTCCGAATATTCCCCTTCCGCTTTTCCCGTCATGTCAATTCCGAGCAATCTCCTGAGTTCCTCAATATTTTTCGGTGCTTCAGGATCATCAATCTTTCCAAGAACAGCATATATCTGCTGTGTGTCCTCTTTACCTTTTACCTTTATCTTCTGCATCGATTCCATGCGGTACAGGTCTTTCACCAGTTCATAGGAATCTTCTGATATCAGAATATCGGTCCCGAAAGGCTTGTTGAGGGCCTCAATCCGTGAAGCCAGATTCACGGTATCCCCGATCACAGTGTATTCCATCCGGTCATTTGAGCCGATCTGCCCCGCAAGGACCGGTCCGGTATTAATACCGCACCCTATTTGAATGATCGGTTTTTTATCGCCCCCCCGGTCTTTGTTAAACTCAAGGAGCTCCTTCCGCATCATAAGGGCCGCATTCACTGCGTTCTCCGTGTCGTTTCCTCTTGAAACGGGTGTCCCCCAGATCGCCATAATTGCGTCGCCGATAAACTTGTCAACCACGCCGAATGTATCATTAACGCACCCCACCATACGCGTCATATATTCGTTAAGAAACTCAACCACCTCTTCCGGCTCCATCTTTTCAGAAATTGCAGTGAAGCTCCGGATGTCTGAAAAAAATACCGCCGCAACTTTGCGCTCGCCGCCAAGGTGAAGCTCTCCTTTCAGAACCTGGTCCGCGATTTCCTGGTTCACGAATTTCCCGAAGGCATCCTTCATTTTTTCCCGTTCCTCAAGGCCCTTCCCCATTTCTATAAACGAAGCCGTAAGCTCGCCAATCTCATCCCGGGACACCGGCTCAATGTCAACCTGGTACTGCCCCTTTTGAATTTTCTTCGTGGCCCCCACAAGCCTGACAATGGGGGTCGTGAGAGATTTACCGAAAAAGAACACCACCATTATGACCATGGCAAGAATTATTACGGTCAGATAGATGTTTCTCCGCTGGAGATCATATACCGCCTGAAGCGCCTTTGCCTCTTCAACCGTGGCAATGACCCCGCATCCACCTATGCCGATTTTCCTGAAGGACCCAAGGAACACCGTGCCGTTCGCATCGGTATACCTGGTCTGGCCGTTATTCATGGGGCTCTTCATCATATTTTTCACAATGGGGAGGTTGATAAAATTCTGCGCGGAGAGCACAAGTGAGCTGTCGGGATGGGCAATGACCTGTCCCCTGTCATTCACCATAAATACATTCACTCCCTTTGAAATGCCCTGGTCGCCCCGGAATGCCTTCAGAATTTCATCCAGCCTGAAATAGCTCACCCCGATCGAATCCATCGCGGCGGCCCCCTGTATCTGTATTGGATAACTTATCCCCATGACCGGTATCTGAAGGGTCTCAGAAACATTCTGCACAATGGTATCGCCGTTAAAGGAACGGCTGAAAACACTGCTGTGGGTCCTGTACACTGCTTTGAGATTGTCCTCACTAATCTGCAGCTGCGCCATAAGGGGAGTATTCATTATAGTTTCGGTAAACACAAGTTCACCGGTTACGGCGTCCTTTTTCGCTATACCGGAGAAAATAAAATCTTTTTCCGCAGCTATCTGCATGTCCTGTACGGAGACCCTGCCTCCACGGGATTTTTCAAGCAGCACTTCCGTTGCCCGCCTTGAGTGATCCAAAATAGAAAGAAAATCCGACCGTACTTTCAGTGACAAAAGGCTTGATACTTCGTGATTGCTTTCCTGTATCCGCACCCTGTTATCTTTCACAAAATAGTACGTTGCGAGAAAAATCATACCCGTAAGTGAAAGTATAATGATAAGAGATATAATAAAAATTAATTTAAACTGAATTGATGTAAAAAAACCGCCGAACCCTTTTTTCACGGAATCCTGTGAAATTGTTTCTTCTTTTTCAACTCCGGAATCTTCCTGTACTTTTTTCCGTGCTCTCTTTTCTTTCTTCTCTTTCTTCTTCAGTCTTTTTTCTTTTTTAGCAGGAACAGGAAGCGGCTCCTCTACCGGCACCTCCTCTGAGAGTGCCTCTGCAGTTTCCTGTGCCTGATCGTCAACAGGTTCAGGAGCTGATACTTCTTCATCATACACAGGCACTTCCGGTTCAGTTTCAGGCAGTACCGTTTCTTCCACCGGTGTATACACCGGCTGTTCAGTAACAACAGGTTTCACCTCGGGAATTAATTCCTCTCTTCGGGAAACCGCAACTTCCTGTTCAACTGCCTGCTCATGGTTTTCAACCATTTCATTAATAACAGTTTTTTCCGGTTTTACCGCGGTTTCACGTACAGGTCTTTCTGCCGGTATATCTATTCGATGTGGGGATTCCGGTTTTTCCGGTTTCTCTGAAACTTCCTTCTCATCTTCAGTGCCGGTTCCGGTTTTTTCCCGGTACAGTGAAAGAAACCGCCGTTCCTCTTCACTGTCCAGAAGCGAGGGGTGAATCATTCGTACTGTTTTCACGGCGTTACCTACAGACCCGCCGGAAAATAATATATATGAAGCAATCACTACTCCGGCATAACCCGGACCATAGGAGATGACCAGGGTACTTCCGTCCCGGAAGCTATCAACCATCTCCCGCACAGTGTTACGTACATATTCAATTCGTTCTGGAGAAAGGTCCGGGAGATATATACTTTTAACAAGAAACCCCCGCCGTTCATACTCCTTCATAAAGCGCAGATATTTATATGAATCGGAGACGCCTCTGGTAACAATAAACACCGTGCGCACCATATCATGCCGCAGCTTTTGAAACCTGCGCTGAAATTTTTCACTCTCAAATTCTGCCGGCACATTTCCTCCTTCAGGAAAATATGCATCAAACAGTATTTTTCTTTTTTCATGTACCGCAGTGGATCCCATAATATTTCGCTGCCTGTATTTTTTTCACTGTCCGGACATTGTTATAAACTCATATAATGCAGGATACATAGAATACTGTTCCTGATTTTAATCTACACAATGGCACACCCAAAAACAAGTGGCTACCGGCACACCTGTACTAAATTATTATCGGCACATCGGGGCCAATCATGCACAATGATATTATACCCTATATGAAATAGTGCTGTTTAACATATATATTATAATGTTTATATTGTCTTGACTTATTTAAATGCTATAGTATTGTAAGAGTAATAATTGCAGTAATCATAATTTATTATTGAATATAATATCATGATTGATACGAACAACCTGGTAATAACTGCGACCCTTTTTGACTCACCGGCGCTTTCCCGGTACAGGGTAAAAAGCAGAGAAGCCGGTTCCTCGTATATAATGACTGAAGTCAGGAATTTTGACGCAAATCCCGCCGATACCGCTCTGTTTAAACAGGAACTCAACCAGATAATGTCAATTGACGATCCCGGCATTATTCCAGTTCGGGACTACCAGCTTACCGATTCTACAATTCGCTTTTTTTCTGATGATTATTCCGATATAACCCTTGAGGAATACATGAAGGAGCGGATTCTCTCTTCAGGAGATTTTTTAAATATTGCCATCCAGATTGCAGAAACTGCCGCCCGGCTCCACAAAAAATGGGTTGTCCATAAAAACCTTTCCTCCCGTACCATCATGATCAATCCGGAAACAAAAATAATCCGGTTCACATGCTTCGGCTTTATTCACCGCATATTGAAACCTCTCAATGACATCCACAATGTCAGTGTTACCCGGGAAATACTGCCATATATTTCACCTGAACAGACGGAACGGCTGAACCGTTCAATTGACTACCGTTCTGACCTGTACTCAATCGGCATTGTCTTATATGAACTGCTTACCGGAGCCCCCCCTTTTACGTCAGAGGATCCCCTTGAAATTATCCATTTTCATATTGCAAGAATACCCAGGGCTCCTTCTGAATTAATATCATCAGTCGACCCGATGATATCCGGTATTGTAATGAAACTTCTTGAGAAATCAGCAGAGCACCGGTACCAGAACGGATACGGACTCCTGCATGACCTCAGGCAATGTCAGCACTCACTTTCCAAAAACGGTCTCATTAGGAGTTTCATTCTCGGGACCAACGACACTTCTCTCACATTCATCATTCCACATATGGTGATAGGGAGGGAGCGTGAAATTAAATTTATTCTTTCTTCATTTGAGCGTGTATGCCGGGGCGCCAATGAAATGCTCATTGTAAAAGGGGAACCGGGCATTGGCAAATCGGCAATCGTCTCAGAGATACAGAAACCTGTTGTTGAAAAGAGGGCCCTCTTCCTTTATGGAAAGCATGAGCAGTTCAGAAGGAACGTCCCCTATATGGCAATAATTCAGGCCTGTACAACGCTGGTAAAACATCTTCTTTCGGAAAGCAGCGAAACCCTGGAAAACCTCCGAGCACATATTATTATGGCTCTCGGCCAGAATGCAAAAGTTATTACAAACATTATTCCGGAACTTGAACTGATTATAGGAAAACAGCCTGATGTCCCGGAGCTTCCCCCGGAGGAATCGCAGAACCGTTTCACCATGCTTTTTAAAAACTTTGTCAGTCTCTTCATGAAACCTGAGCACCCCGTTGTACTCTTTATTGACGACCTGCAATGGGCTGATTCAGCGACATTAAAGTTGTTAGCAGACATTATCACTGACATTGATATCAGGTTTTTCTTTCTTATCGGCGCCTATCGTGACAGCGAAGTAACCTCATCACATCCGCTTCTTCCCGCCCTGGATACTATTTCACGATCCGGTGTCCCGGTAAATACCATTTCTCTTGATCCCCTCAACGGGGGGAATGTCAACAGCCTTATATCCCATTTCCTTCATTCCGATGAAACACGTACCCGTACCCTGGGGGCCCTTATTCACCGGAAAACCAACGGCAATCCGTTTTTTGTGCTGCAGTTTCTTCAAAGTCTTTACGAGGAAAATCTTCTGGAACTTGATACAGAACGGGGATGGATCTGGGACATTGACAGGATACGGGAAAAGCAGGCAACAGATAATGTAGGTGACCTGATGTCAGCAAAACTTTCCAGGCTCTCACCTGAAATGTTATCAGTTCTTGAAACCGGTGCCTGTATTGGAGACAGATTCTCCCTTGATATGATTACATCGTTTCACGAAAGACCTATAGATGAAACTCTTACTCTTCTCAATACCGCTGTTGATGAAGGGCTCATCTTGATGTATGGCAACGGCTACACCTTCCAGCATGACAACATCCTTGAAGCACTGTATTCACGTATTCCTGACGAGAGAAAACAATACCTCCATTACATGATCGGGCAGTATGTCCTCGAACACAGTGACGTAAATTCCATAGATGATAAAATTCAGTATATTACCGACAACCTCAATATAGGCATGAACCTGTTTCATGACCATTCAGGCCCGTATCGTCTTGCAGAGCTCAATCTCATGGCATGCAATAAGGCTAAATCTACCGCAGCCTTTGATGCTGCCCTTCATTATGCGAACACCGGTGTAAATCTTTTACTGGAAACAAGCTGGAATGAGAGATACACACTAACCTATGATCTATTCATGTGCCTTGCCGAATCTCTGCACCTGAATGGAAAATTCCTTGAGTCTGAAAATATCTTCAATAAAATTATACTGCACGCAGACTCTATTGATGAGAAGGCATCTGTATACTCAAAAAAATCCCGTCTTTTTTTCAGCATGGGAAAGCACAATTCTGCTGTAAACGAAGCGATACTGGGTCTTTCACTATACGACATATCCATACCACTCTCCCCGGGTAAATTTCATATATTCTCAGAGTTGTTGAAAGCACGCTGGAAAAGCAGGAAGTTATCAGCCGATGATTTAATACATCTCCCCGAACTCAAAGATAAAAGAACCCTTATGGTGCTTCAGCTCCTCTCTGATATATGTGAATCGACATATTTCGTAGATCAGAAACTGCTCGCGTTTGCATCCCTGAAAGTATTTAATATATCTCTTGAAAATGGCAACTCTGCATTTTCACCATTTTCATACATCCTCTATGCCGCAATCCTGATAATGCAGTTCGGCAATTATGAAAAGGGAATTGAGATCGGTAACATAGCACTTCAATTAAACAATATTTTTCATGCACCCAGGTTTTTTTATAAAGTATTATCAGTACATGGCCTGTTTTTAAACAGGTGGAAGAATCACTGTAAAACCGATCTGGATTTTCTTTACAGTTCATTCCAATATGCCAGGGAAGCCGGTGATTTCAGCTGGGCTTCATATGTAGCAAGCTGGATCGTCTGGACCAAAATCGTCACAGGAGAAAAGGCCACCGTTTTTCTAAAAGAATGCAACAGGCTGCTTGTGTTTCTTGAAAAATACCGGACCGGAAATGAATATATAGTATATCCAACGATCGGCCGCCTCCTTAATCTTCAGGGTTCCTCAGATGATGTATTCGATTTGTCTTTCGGAAATTTTCATGAATCCGTTTTCAGGAAAATTACAAACAAAACTCTTCTCTTTTCCTTTTATCTGCAGAAACTCCAGCAATTCTATTTATTTGAAAAATACAATGAAGCAATGGATATTTCAAAACAAATGAGGGGCATTATGTCCGGCGCTTCCGGCATTGCCATTCTCCAGGAGTATTACTTCTATACCGCCCTTACCATTACCGCTCTTTACCGGACAGTAGGACCTGGTCGGAGAAAACAATTCCGTGCTGTTCTTAAAAATATACAAAAAAAGTTTGTCTCCTGGAACACTGTTAATCCTATTAATTTTGACCATAAACTCAGCCTGATAAACGCTGAAATCGAGCAGATATCAGGAAATGAAAGTGATGCAGTGGAATTTTATCACAAAGCAATCCAGCAGTCCTATGATGAGAAGTATCAGTTTAATGAAGCCCTGTCCAATGAACTTGCGGGAAAATATTTTCACCGGAAAGGATATTATCAGATATCACAGAGTTTTATTCACCGCGCCCGTTTGCTCTACCGCGCTCTTGGGATAACAGCCAAAGTTTCACATCTTGAATCGTCATATTACCCGATTTTACAGCACACTGAAAATGATATTGAATCAGGGAAACCTCATATAACATTGCCTTCTGAATCAACCATACCGCTTCAATCTGTTGATTTTATCTCTGTACTTAAGGCTGCCCGTGCCCTTTCAGGAGAAATTGTTCTGGAAAATCTTCTGATAACCATGATGAAAATAGCAATTGAAAATGCCGGTGCTCAAAAGGGAGTGCTTCTTTTTAATGAAAACGGGCACTTTACCATTGAAGCACTTGGAGATGTTGATACCACCGGAATTACAGTATTTCAATCAACACCACTTGAACGATTCAATGAAATCCCAAAATCTTTGATACACTATGTTTCCCGTACAAAAGAAAGTATTATACTCGGCAATGCATACCTGGATAGCATGTTCAGAGATGACCCGTACATACAGAAACAGAATGCCAGGTCAATACTATGTATTCCGCTGGTTCGTCAGTCAGAACTGACAGGCATAATTTACCTGGAAAACAACCTCACAAACTTCGCGTTCCCCCCTGAACGTATTGAACTTATGAACCTCATTGCATCACAGGCTGCCATATCTCTGGAAAACGCGATCCTCTTTGAAAAAGCCAGAAATGCAGAGCAGCGGCTGCAGCGTCAGTATGAAGAAATTCAAAGCCAGTATGAGGAAATGGAAGCAATAAATGAGGAGCTTGAAAATACCTCCCGGGACCTGGAACAGGCAAATGAAGAACTGACTATTTTCAAAAAATTTGTTGAAAACTCCGGCCAGGGATTTGCCATGGCTGATTTTGATAAAAAAATTACCTATGTGAATCCTTCACTTTGCCGTATGGTAAACATTGATTCAGTTGATCATATGATAGGAGCCAACGCCCTTGACTATTATCCGGATGATGAAAAAGGGAAAACGGTATTAAAGGTAATCAATACTGTACTACATGAGGAACAATGGACCGGAGAACTTTTGGTTTTAACAAATGACGGTTCTGTTATACCGACAATCCAGAACGTATTTCTTATTCGTGACAATGCCGGGAAGCCACAGTTTTTTGCAACAATCGTTACTGATATTGCTGACAGAAAAAAAGCTGAAACCGAACTGAAAAATACCCGCAACTACCTGAACAGTGTTTTTAATTCAATATCCTCTCTTCTTATAGCTGTAAACCGCACCGGAGAAATAATGCAGTTTAATACAGCAGCTGAACAATACACTGGAATACCGGCACAGAAGGCACTTTCAGAACCATTTCATGAGATTGTTCCATTCCTTAAGGAATTCACGAAACAGATCGAAACTGTAATAGAAACGCAATCCCCTCTTCGTTTAGCCCGGGAAGCGGTGCTTCTTGACAGAAAAAAATATTTAAATATATCAATCTCCCCCCTTCTCTTTAAAGGGGAAAACGGAGCAGTCATTCAAATCGATGATGTAACCTCAACAGTACTGATCGAGCAGATGATGGTACAGACAGAAAAAATGCTCTCCATCGGGGGGCTTGCCGCAGGAATGGCACATGAAATAAATAATCCCCTCGGGGGAATCATGATGTCTGCACAGAATATTATGCGCCGTATATCACCCGACCTGCCGAATAATATTGCAGCCGCACAAGAAACCGGTATCAATCTTGAAAAACTTCATGATTATTTCCGCGCACGTGAAATTGACACAATGCTTCAGGGAATCCGGAACATGTGTACCCGTGCCTCTCAAATTGTAAAAAACATGCTGGATTTCAGCCGGCAAAGTAATGTAGTAAAGGAACGTGCAGATATACAGTTTCTTGTTGAACAGGCGCTGGAACTTGCTACACATGACTATGACCTGAAGAAAAAATATGATTTCAGAAACATAAAAATTATCCGGAAATTTGAAGAAAACCTGCCCGGAGTACAGTGTATTCCCACTGAAATAGAGCAGGTTATTTTAAACCTTTTAAAAAATGCGACCCAGGCGATGTGGGAAGTCAGGAAGGAAGGATATGCTCCTGTTATTACAATCAGGCTGTATCATCGGGAAACAGTTGTATTTATAGAAATTGAGGATAACGGACCCGGAATTGATGAGGATAAAAAACGAAGAGTGTTTGAGCCCTTTTTCACCACAAAAGAAGTAGGGGTTGGCACAGGACTGGGCCTTTCAGTGTCATATAATATCATCACCAATAATCACCGGGGCACGATTTCTGTTGAATCAGCACCCGGAGAAGGGGCCCGTTTTATAATATCGCTGCCTGCCGAAACATAATTTTTTCTATACTACCCTGTTCACAGGACCGGCAATCAGATCAGAATAAAATATTCTCAAAACCACCGCGCTTCACATCCCGGAGAAATTTTCGTTTCCAGTTATTCCCGAGAAATGTTTCAGCAAAATAAACCGCCATCGGTTTTACTGTTACAGGAACCCTGCTCCGCATTTTTGAAAGCCCCTGATAGCAGCTTGGGCATGTTGTGAGGAGCAGTGTATTTTTACCCTGTATCATTGGTGATATATCAGTCACCTTCCGGTCCCGCAGTGAATTTGACAATACCGGCGTCGAAAGCGCAAGTGTGCCGCCTTCCCCGCAGCAGTACGGAACCAGCTCGGGATTGCCCCCTACCACAGAGCGGAGCGTCGTTTCGTACCCGAAGTGCTTCAATGGCGAGTGACAGGGATCATGATACAGCATCCTTGTATCGACCGGCTTTTCAGTCTGATACATTTTATGAAGAACAATATATTCATTGATATCCATCAACTCCGCATCAGGAAAGATGGAATCCAGCTGATACTCTTCCAGCATTTCATAACAGGTACCGCAGGAAACAATAATTTTATCAATATCCATGTACCCGATGATATCGGCCATCTTGTGGAATACAACACGGTTTTCATAGCTCTTCATCTCTGCCAGTTCTGTCTTTCCGTTCGCACGTAGAGGATACCCGCAGCACAAATATTCCGGCGGAACCACAACCCGCACCCCCGCGTAATACATCAGGGCAATTGACGCCATGCTGATCTCGCTGAACATCCGCTCTGAACCGCACCCGGGAAAATACACCACGCTCTTTGTCACATCCTTCGCGGGGTTCTCAAAAGCCATGAACGCATTGCTCCCCTTGGAACGGACGACTTCACGCAATGTTTTATGCCCTGCGGTGGGGAATTTATCCTTCAGATAGCCGTTAATTTTGGGCATGATAAAGCCGGTTAACCGGGTAAAGGGTTTATTCACCATATGCCCGAAACGCTGTGCGGTATATCCCGCCCGTAATACCAGTATTCTGGCAATCTTGTTGAAATAGTACCCGCGCTTTCTGAGATAATACAGTGTGAAACCTGTTATCACCTTGAACTTTGATTTTTTCCTGCTCACAAGAATATCCCGAATATCCAGGGTCACTTTCCCGAAATCGATATTGACCGGGCATGGCACCTGGCACTTGTGGCAGATTGTACAGTGGTCGGATATCTCCCTGAGCTTATTAAAGTGCCTGAAGCTCAGGCTCTTGGACTGCTGCGCATCATACAACACCGCTTCAATGATTTTTGCCACACCGAGAATTTTATTCCGCGGATTGTAAAAGATGTTCCCCTTCGGGTAATGGGTGTTGCATACAGACTTGCACTTGCCGCACCGCACGCATGAAGATATTGAATTTGAAAGTTTTTCGAGGTCCGCTGCCTTGAGAATAAAGGCCTCAAGCTCAAGCAGATTGAATGACGGTGTGTATATCCGGTGAAGCGGAAAATCATGACTGAGCTTTCCGGGATTGAAAAGGTCATCGGGGTCGGCTTCACGTTTATATGCAGCATATTGATCAAGAATTTCCGGTTGAATGAACCGCAGTTTTGTAAGACCTATTCCATGCTCACCGGAAATAACGCCTCCCATTTTAACTGTTTCCTCCATGACGATTCCGGCAGTTTCATCTGCCTCCTTCATCATGAGATAATCGTTGGAATGGACCGGAATATTCACATGCACATTTCCATCGCCGGCATGCATGTGGGTCGCCACAATGACTTTACGGTTTTTCTGTTCCTCAACAACAGCATTAAATTCCTGCAGCTCCTTTTCATATCCCTTGAACGCGTTATGAAAGCCGGTAATAATATCATCCTCAAAACTGATTACAATTTCACCTTCCTGAATGAGTTTGAAAATTGTCCGTTTTTCATTGGAATATTCTGACTGATATTTGAAGAGATCTCCTGCCGGAGTATCAAGGTGTTCAATATAATCATGATAATCAGAACGGATTCCTTTCACACGGGTGAGGTAGGTCTCTATTTTTTTCCCGAGATATTCATCATCACTGACCATTCTTTCAAGATATTTCTCGATATCGGAAATAATAGCAATCTGGTTTGAAAGCTCTTTGGTGACATTGAGCTTCTCAATGAAGTCAGCAAAAAGCGGGAGTTTCTCTATTGGGATAACAACATCTTCATTCAGCTTAAAGGCGTTTGTGTGCCTGGCTATTGCACCGAGATTTTTTCTGTCCTGCCAGAAACGGACAACAGCCTTTTCGTTCTCCGCGATAAATCCTTCGGTATTATAGCCCTTCACCATGGTAATAATATCCCGGCACATTTCATCAAGGAGTGTTTCGTTGTTGCTTTCAACATCAATGAGAAGGACCGCTTTCGGCGTTTCTGTTCTTTCCGACTTATTGCGGTAATTAATTGCCAGGACATATTTTTCATCGAAATGTTCAAGGGCCGTCAGAAACACATCACTGCTTTTCTCGACATTTTTTTTAATATCTACAATTGCTTTTGACGCATTGATAAGGTCTCTTCCAAAAAATTCAAGGCATAGTGTCCGCATGTGTTCAAAGGGCCGGTACAGCACAAAACGGGCGGATACAATAACACCGTCACCTCCCTCCTTCTGTACCCCGGGAAGACCGCTAAGGGCCTTGTTGGTAATGTCCTTTCCAAGCCCCTCTTTTCTGATATCGGTACCGGCAAGGGTTATTGATGTAAGCTGCTTTCTGCGTTTTTTTACACTGAAGACATCAAACACAAGCTCATCGTCCGGAAGGATCTTTCTGTGGGGATGGTCTCTTCTGACGACTTCAATTCTTTCACCCTTTGCGTTCACAATTTCAAAGGAGTAAATGTTGTCAATAGCGGTGCCCCACATGACACATTTTTTCCCGCCGGCATTTTCCGCGATATTTCCGCCGATAGTTGATGCCCATGCTGAGGTGGGGTCAGTTGCAAAAATATAGTGCTGCGACTCACAGTGTTTAATTACATCTTCTGTAACAGCTCCCGCTTCAACTTCTATTACCGGTATATTCTGTCCGCCGCTTTCCACCATAGTGATGGGCCCGATTTTATGAAGTTTCTCCGTATTAAGGACCAGGGTATTCCGATTTACAGGTACCGCACCGCCGGTAAGTCCCGTGCCGCCGCCCCTGGGAATTATACTGAGGCCAAGCTGCCGCGCTGCATGAATTATTCTGGTAATTTCTTCAGTACTTTCAGGATATACCACTACTGCAGGGTATTCGACACGCCAGTCCGTTGCATCTGTCGCATGTGATACTTTATGGAATGCGCTGAAATGAATGTTGGATTTCGATATCACCTTTTCCAGGACATTCATTATTTTATGCCGCATCTTCTTCTCGTGATCGAGCCGGGAAAAGAACGCCTTCTCGACCTCACGAAATTTCGCAATCAGTTTAATCACGAGGGGGTTATCCGCACCATATCGTTCAATAGTACGGAACCTCATTTCATGTATATGTTTCAGCTTTTTGAGTTTTTTCGCATTTTCAAGGTGCTCATTATATACATAGGGGTTTCTTTCAACAATGAACAGATCACCAATACTTTCAAAAAGCAGTTTTGCACTGCGCCCGGTGACTCTGGTATTTCTCAAATGGTTGATGATCTCCCATGACTCTTCATCAAAATAACGGAGTACAACCTCACGGTCTGAAAATGATGTATAATTATAGGGAATTTCCCTGAATTTCTTGTCCTTTTTATTCATTCCTGCTTATACCTTCTAATAAGTCTGTCTGCTTTATGAATATTTCTCCGCAATTATGCATATCATTAGAACATTAATTGTATTACGGGATACATTTTCCACCAAAAAAACTTATAGTATATACATACCCGGATTATATTCTGTGATGAATGGCAGGTTAAGATTTGAATTGGGTATCATTATCAGAATCAAAGAGAGAACGCTGACTGTTACTTTCTCCTGCACCACCATACGAAAATCCAAGATGTTCGTATGCAATCCTCGTTGCGACCCTCCCCCGGGGTGTGCGCTTCAACAGGCCGGTCTGAACAAGGAAGGGTTCATAAAAATCCTCAAGTGTATCTATTTCCTCTCCAACCGAAATTGCAATAGTTTTTACGCCAACAGGGCCCCCGTCATATTTTTCAATAATAGACGCAAGGATCCGCCTGTCCATATCATCGAGTCCCATTTTATCTATATCAAGCTGTTCCAGGGCATACTTTGTAATCTTAAGATCAATATCGTGTTTCAACTCCACCGTGCTGAAATCCGCTACCCGCTTTAAAAGCCTGTTTAACACTCTCGGTGTCCTTCTTGACCTGCCTGCAATTTCTTTCGCAGCATCACTGGTAATATCCACCCCCATAATCCCTGCTGACCTCACTGCAATCCTGGTAAGGTCTTCAACCTCATAATAATTTAACCGGACAGGAATACCGAAGCGGTCCCTGAGTGCTGACGTGAGGAGCCCTGTTCTGGTAGTTGCGCCGATGAGGGTGAACGGCGCAAGATCAATTTTAATCGTTTTTGCCCCTATCCCCTGGCCGATTATAATGTCGATATTCCGGTCCTCCATTGCCGGGTACAATATTTCCTCAATTGCCGGGGAAAGGCGGTGGATTTCATCGATGAAGAGCACATCATTTTTCTCGAGGGCCGTAAGAATAGAGGCAAGATCACCAGCCTTATCGATAACAGGGGCCGAGGTAGCTTTTATGTTTACTCCAAGCTCCCTGGCAATAATGAAGGCAAGTGTTGTTTTTCCTAATCCGGGTGGACCTGCAAGGAGAACATGGTCAAGGCTTTCTTTACGGATACGGGCGGATTCAATAAACACGCGGAGATTATCCACCATTCTGACCTGCCCGATAAATTCCTGAAGGGATACCGGCCGCAGGCTTTTTTCGATGTCATCTTCATCATGTTTGAAAACATCAACAATACGTGATTGCTCTGCATTCTGGTCTGTCATTTCTTTTTTATTTCTTCGTGCTTCTTTATCGTCTTGAGGATTGAATCAGGGGTTTTCAGGGTCATAACCTTGTTTCTTAATTCATCATTATTCATGAGTTTCGCGATATTGGCGAGTGTTTTAATATGCTGTGTCAGCTTGTTCTTTGGAACAAGGAGCAGTATTATTATTCTGACCGGCTGGTTATCAACAGAATCGAAATCTATTCCGCTTTCACAGGTGGACAGCATAATAATAATATCATCAACTTTTTCTGTGGTGCAGTGAGGAATCGCAACACCCTTGCCGATGCCGGTACTCATTGATTTCTCACGTTCCACAAGAGAACGCCGTACACTTTCCTGGTCCTCTTTTTTCAGATCCCTGTTTTTCACAGCCATTTCGAGCATTTCATTAATCAGGTCCCATCTGTTCTTTGATCTGGGACCTATAAGAATGCTGCTTTTTTTTAGGCTATTTGATAATATCATAATATTATCAACCAATCCCTGATAGTAGTATCACATACTGAATACACTGCACATGTCAGTTGCTGCCCCATTAATGTTAATTAATTCTAATGGTACTCACGTTCCGGGGCATATTCATCCTGAAATCCCGCCGCGCATTTACTTTTGCATTATGCGAAATTCCGGTGAACTTTAAATTTACACGCACACCTTTTTTAACCGAAAGAAACCGTATCTGTTTATAATAAAGGCTTCCTTTATCGCCATATGATACCGGATTTTCCAGATAAAACTCCATTTTTTCAAGTGTTTTTTTATTAACCAGAAGTATCTTGTTCGGTATATCATTTTTTATCGATACTGTCTCAAACAGGTTATCATTCTCAAGTATAATAAAAAAATCTGATTCCTTCTGTTTGTTCTCTTTTCTATACTGTAAACCCTGTTTGATAGTATAATTATCGATAAGTGGAATCATGCCCTTCGCAAGACTGCTTATAAACCTGTAATCAATATCAACACCGGAATAATTTTTTAACGAAATTTTATCAGCATTATCAACATATAATTTTTTCTCGACGGGAAGATATATTTTCACAACTTTCCCCTCCTGCAGCACCGTCGTAAGGGGTGATCTGAAAACACTGTCGATAAACATCATCTTAAATTTTTCAAGCTCCCTGCTGTATACACAATTTCCTATCGACTTGAATTTACGCTTATTTTCAAGATTACCATACACAACAAACTGTGCCTTAAAAGATTGAGGGGCATTGGAATTTATAGAACTGATCCTCTCCAGATAACTCCGGGAGCGGGTATCATCGGATTTGACATATGTACCATCCGGTAAAACCGGTGTACTCCCGCAACCAGATACGATAACAGTCCCTATCAACAGAATACTAACAATAATATGGCTTCTCATGTAATTGTTCCCCGAATTAGATATTACAGATTATGTACACAGCATCACCATGGTGATATGCCACCGTAAACACCTTTTCTATTATAGAAGGAATGAGTACGATTATATTTATTTATCATACTGACGGATTTTTTTTATAATGCTTTTATTGTTCTCAATTCTTAATGACTTTTTCCAATAATCAATTGCTTTTTTTATATTCCCTGTTTTTTTATAGGTATCACCGATATGATCGAACACAACAGGATCGGAACTTCCCTCCCTGCTCAACTCAGCTTCTGCTTTCAACAGCTGTGTAAGCGCTTTTTTGTAGTGTCCCTTTCTATAATATACCCAGCCAAGTGAATCAAGATACGCACCGTTATTCGGTTCAATTTCAAGCGCACACATAATAAGCCGGTATGATTCCTCAAGATTCATATTTTTATCAGCATACAGGTACCCGAGATAATTACAGGCCCGTGCATTCCGCGGATTATATTTAAGCGCCTGTTTCAGGGTGCTGATTGTTTCTTTCACTTTATTGCGCTTTTCGAGTACTGTGGCCAGATAGAAATAATATAAATCATTCCGGTCAATAGTGATAGCTTTCTTCATAAATCGTTCCGCAAGATCATGCTTATCCTCATAGGAATAGGCAAGCCCCTTGAGAAAATATGATTTTGAGTTCCCCGGGTCCAGATGTATCGCCCTGTCAAAATACCTGACTGCCGTTGCATATTCCTTCTTCTGACTGTACAGATATCCAAGATGGACAATAACCTTTATGTTTTCCTTCAGTTCATTCGATTTTTTGTAATTGAGAATAGACATGGTAAGATCATCTTTCTCCTCAAATATTCTCCCAAGATACAGATACACTTCCGGAATATCATTTTTTATCGCCAGGACTTTCCTGAACTGTAGAAGCGATTCATCAAACAATTTTACATTATGCAGCATCACCCCCGCAGTAAAAAACTCTGCCAGGGAATCATCTGTGTCATTTTTCCGTGAATAATATTTTCCAAGGGCAATATGGGGACCGATATATTTTGGATATCTGTGGATTACAAATTTCAGCAGTTTCTCAAGATTTTCATCTTTCCCGCTCATTTCAAATGACAGTGCCTTTGAAACAAGCCCTTCCCTGTTCATAGACATACCGGATTTTCTGAAATACTTCGATGCCTCAAGATCATCCCTGAGATAAAATATCCTCCCGAGAAAAAAGTTTATTCTGGAATTCTGCGGAAAGCGGGCAAGATAGTTTCTGCAGTACTTTTCAGCTTCATTGAGGCGGTATGATTCCATCAAAAGTGATGTAACAATAAACATTGCGGAATTATTATCCGGATTCAGTTCAAGAACGCTTTTAAAATGATATATTGATTTATCAACATCCTGCTTATTAAAAAATAAATATCCCAGATAGTAATGGGCATATTCTTTATAATATTCATCAACAACCTGTTTCTTCGATATTTTTATTATTTCCTCAAAATGATGCTGTGCTTTCTCGTAGTTTTTCAGATTGTTATAATAAATATTACCAAGTGAATAATGAACCTTTATGTTCCCCGGTTTGACTGAAAGCAGTGATTCAAGGGTGTTCGATGCGGAATTATAATTTTTCAGACGTAGAAAAATTTTATATGTCAGGAGATATGGATTTTCAAAGGTATTATCGACTTTTATCGATTTTCTTGCATAGGAAGTAGCTTTTTCGTAATCATGGAGACTGTAGTAGCACTGTGCAATCTGATAGTATACACGGTGCAGTTCATGCCCCGAAAGGGCGCTTTTTTTTAAATATTCTATTGCTTTTCCGTATTCCTTATTGGACCTGAAAAGGAGCGCCTCACTGTACCAGAGCCAGTCATTATCTACAGAAAAGCTATTTCCATTTCGGGTATTCGTTTCATTACCGGCAGCGTAAGTCTGCCCCGTTATCAATAATACTGCCAGAAAAATGCCTGTGTATAAATTTTTTGTCATTATATATTGCCGTTATTCATTTAGAAAGTTCTCATAATATTTCATAAGCAGATATTGTCAAATCTAATTCGCCATTGCAGCAGCATCACCCCGATCTCTGTTCTTTTAAAGAAATTTGATTATAAAAAGTGATTGCCTAA
>DAOSYC010000007.1:0-38177 GCA_035380905.1 Spirochaetota bacterium
CTCTTGTGTCTTCAATTTTAATATTTACTTTATCAACAGGAGAAAACAACGCATCAATTGGTATCACACCAACTGCCTCTGTACTGCTTTTGTTCAACTCTGCAGGGACGTAACCTCTCCCACGCTGAATCTCAACTTCCATGTCGATTTTACCATCTTCATTCAAAGTGGCAATTTTGAGGTCCGGATTCATTATTTTAATATCTGGATCGACATCAAAATCCTCACCTTTCAGCTCTCCCGGACCTTCTTTTACTATATGTATAACCTTTTGAAGCTCACCTTCATATTGAATACGAAGCTTTTTAAGGTTAAGAATTATCCTTGTAACATCCTCATAGACTCCTTCAATAGCGAAAAACTCATGAGGAACTCCCTCAATTTTAATTGCGGTAATAGCAGCGCCTTCAATTGAAGACAAAAGAACACGTCTCAACGAATTACCAATCGTCAAACCGTATCCTTTTTCGAAGGGTTCTGCAATGAATCTGCCATAATTATCATGCAGCTCATCGTGTTCAAATACAATCTTGCTAGGTCTTTTAAACCCCTTTAATAGGTTCCTCGCCGCCATTCTATCCTCCATAAATATTTAGCACGAAAACATTATACTGATAGGAACAAATAATAATTACTTCGAGTAAAGCTCAACTACAAGCTGCTCATTGAAACTATCAGTGATATCAGTCCTTTCAGGCAATCGAACAACCTTCCCACTTTTATTTTCGTGATCCACTTCAATCCATGACGGGACAGAGCTAACCGCTTTTGAAAGCTTAACAGAATCTTCAAGCATCACATTTTCCTTAAAAGAATCCCTTACCTGAATAACCATGCCTTCTTTTACCCTGAAAGACGGAATATTTACAATACCGCCATCAACCAGAATATGACTATGCTGCACAAACTGACGTGACTGCATTCTTGATGAGGCAAAACCCATTCTAAATACAACATTATCCAGTCTTCTTTCCAAAAGCGAAAGCATATTTGAACCGGTAACACCTTTCATCCGTGTCGCATCAACAAAACTTCTTTTAAACTGCCCTTCAAGGAGACCATACGTCCGTTTAATTCTCTGTTTTTCTCTCAGCTGCACACCATAATCAGAAAGCTTCGTCCTTCTTTTCTTTGGAGGTCCAGGAGGAAATTTTCTTTTTTTAATCGCACATTTATCTGTAAGACATCGTTGCCCCTTCAGCATAAGAGGCACCATTTCTCTTCTGCATAATTTACAGGATGGACCAGTATACTTTGCCATATTTTCCTCGCTTCCCTATACTCTTCTTCTTTTAGGCGGCCTGCAGCCATTGTGTGGTATTGGTGTAACATCTTTAATTTTTGAGATTGTCAAACCTGTCTGCTGTAATGACCGTATCGCAGCTTCACGTCCAATCCCAGGTCCTTTCACCAAAACTTCAACAGTTCTCATGCCTGCTGTATCCATTGCCTTTTGAGCTGCAACTTTTGCCGCCATCTGTGCAGCGAATGGAGTTGACTTCCTTGAACCACGAAACCCCTCACCGCCGGAAGAAGCCCATGAAACCACATTCCCCTGAACGTCAGTCAGAGTTATTATAGTATTATTATATGTAGCCTGAATGAACGCTTTACCTACAGGCACATTCTTTTTTTCTTTTTTCTTGGTTCTCTTTTGTTTCACCTGATCACCTCATATCACCCTATTTTTTCCTGCTGAGAAGAGGCTTACGATTACCTTTTCTCGTACGGGCATTATTCTTCGTGTTTTGTCCGCGAACCGGTAAACCTCTCCGGTGACGTATCCCGCGATAACACCCAATATCCATCAATCGCTTTATGTTCATAGCAATTTCTGTACGAAGATCACCTTCAACTTTCATTAATCGTTCAATTACTTTTCTTATTGAATTAATTTCTTCATCCACAAGATCTTTCACTCTCTTATCAGGATCTATTCCTGTTTCAGAAATAATTTTTTTTGCAGATGTGAGACCAATACCATAGATATAGGTCAAGGCGATTTCAATTCTCTTATTATTTGGTAGATCTACACCAGATATACGTGCCATATATAACCTCTGATCCTACTTGATAGTTCTAATCTTTTGACGTTGTTTATGACGCGGATTCTTGCATATCACACGCACAACACCATGACGCTTAATAACCTTACAGTCGCTGCATATTTTCTTTACTGAAACTCTGACTTTCATAATACCCTCTTGATACCACCCAGCTATTTTGATCGATAAGTAATTCTACCCCTGCTTAAATCATAAGGGGATAATTCAACAGTCACTTTATCGCCTGGAAGAATCCTTATATAATGCATTCTCATTTTACCGGAAATATGGGCTAACACCATATGACCGTTTTCAAGCTTTACTCGAAACATTGCATTTGGAAGCGGCTCAACCACAATTCCTTCAACTTCAATTGGTTCTTCCTTCGCCATAATACCTTCTTATAATACTCTGTTTGTTACAAAGTTAAGATTTTTGCTTTACCATCTATGATAGCAACAGTATGTTCAAAGTGGGCTGATAATTTTGCGTCTTCAGTAACTACAGTCCACCCGTCTTCAAGGACTTTTACACGATATGTTCCGGCATTAATCATTGGCTCAATTGCGAACACCATACCGTTAGTTATTCTTGCACCCTTTCCGGGCTCTCCAAAATTTGGAATCGATGGTTCTTCATGAAGATTTTTTCCGATTCCATGTCCAACAAACTCTTTTACTGGAGAAAATCCATATTTGTTAACATGTGTTTCAACAGCATTTGAAATGTCTGAAATTCTATTCCCTTCAACAGACTTTTCAATTCCTTTCATAAGTGATTCTTTTGTAACGTTTAACAGCAAATCGACTTCAGGCGTTACAGTACCAACCTTGAAAGTCTTAGCAGAATCACCATAAAATCCGTTAAAATATACACCCACATCAACACCGAGTATATCACCTTTTTTGAGTTTTACCTTCTTACTCGGTACTCCATGAACAACAACTTCATTTATTGAGGTACACAAAGCAGATGGAAAACCATGATAACCGAGAAACGCAGGTTTCCCACCCTGTTTGCTTATATAATCTTTTGCAAATTGATCCAGCTCAAATGTAGAAACACCATCATCAACAATTTTCTCCAGTTCTTTTAATACCGAAGACGTTTTCTGGCAGGATTCCTCAATTGCCGATATTTGCTCAGAATTGTAAATATAAATTCCCAAAACAAGACTATCAATATAAAATATTCACTACAATTACTATTTTCGTGCTCTCATTTTCCCTTTCTTGAAGAAACCGTCATAATGACGCATCAATAACTGGGATTCTATTTGCTTCAAGGTATCAAGAGCAACACCGACAATAATTAGCAGTGATGTACCACCAAAAAGATAGGCCATTTCCGGATTTACTGTCGGCCACATCCGTATTATAATATCAGGAACAATCGCAATCATTGCAAGAAAAATTGAACCCGGCAAAGTAATCCTGTTAAGAATTTTCATTATATGATCTGAAGTATTCTTACCCGGTCGAATACCTGGTATGAAACCGCCATATTTTTTTAAATTATCTGCAATGTCAACAGGATTAAATTGAATTGCAGTATAAAAATAGCAGAAAAATACTATTAAAGCACTATAAAATATCATGTATACAATATGTCCCGGTTGCAGCCAGGTCTGTAAATAAATAAAAAACTGATACCCGGTACCTTGATTTCCACTAAAAACATTACTCAATATACTCCCTATTTGCGTAGGAAAAAGTATTACTGATGATGCAAATATTATCGGAATAACTCCAGCAGCATTAACCCTGAGAGGAATTGCCTGTGCAGTCATTTGCACCATACGCCTTCCAACTACCCTTTTCCCATATTGAACGGGAATTTTTCTTGTACCAAGGGTTAGCAATATTGATGCCGCCACAACCAATACAAATATAAATAATAATATAATAAACAGAATTGGCTCCTCAATGCTCGCTGCAGTAGCAACCAATGCAGAAGGAACTCGTACGACAATACCCGCAAATATTAGAAGTGAAATACCATTCCCTATCCCGCGTTCTGTTATGATATCTCCGAACCACATTAAAACCATTGTTCCTGTAGTAATTGCCATTACAGCTGTAATAACAAACCAGAGACCGGAATCACTTGGAACAACCCGGGGCATACTTTTCATCCAAATTGTTAAGCCATATGATTGTGCAGCGCACAGAACAACTGTTCCATACCTGGTATACTGATTAATTTTTTTCTGTCCCTCTGGTCCTTCCTTAGATATTCTTTCAAGAGAGGGAATTACAACAGTAAGCAATTGCATAATAATTGAAGCAGATATGTACGGCATAATCCCTAATGCAAAAATAGTGAAACGCTTAAGTGCTCCACCTGCAAAAAGGTCAAAAAAATCGACAAGTCCCCTGCCTGAAGCACTGGCGCTTGCCGCCCTTTGGAAATATTCGATCAATGCATCCCCATTTATTCCCGGGATCGGGATATGGGCTCCAATTCGATAGATAATCAATATAAAGAGTGTAAACAGGACCTTTTTCCGAAGTTCCGGAATCTTAAAAATATTGACAACTACGTTTGCCATGAATTCTCCAGTTAGTCAGCTTTACTCGTAGATTTGCGTAATTCATCCTTAGATCTGAGAATATACGATCCACCAGCTTTTTGTATTTTTTCTATTGCTGCACCGGTAAATTTATCTGCTTTTACGTTAACAGTACGGTCTAATTCACCATCACCCATTATTTTTATTTTTTGGCTGACATTGCTTATCAGTCCGTTCTTTTTCATAATTTCCGGGGTAATGTCATTACCATCAATTTTATTAATACTGGAAACGTTAACAAGCTGAAAGGATTTCTTAAATAAATTAGTAAACCCTCTTTTGGGAACTCGACGCTGTATCGGCATCTGCCCGCCTTCAAACCATGCCCTCTTCTTGCTTCCGGCACGACTCAACTGCCCATTCATTCCCCGGGAACAAGTTTTACCGCAACCACTACTGGTTCCACGGCCAACTCTTTTTCTTTTCTTAATCGTAATCGGTTTGACTAAAGTGTACTGTTCCATTTTATAAACCTGCAATACTATTCTTCAATTTCTGTTACTTCCACCATATGTTCAACACGCCGTATCATGCCACGTACAACCGGAGTATTATCATGAATTCTCTCAGCATTCATCCTGCGAAGACCAAGCGCTACAAGCGTTGCGCGCTGTTTCGGTTTCGACCCAATTTTACTCCGTATCTGCTTAACCTTTAACTTCTTTGCCATTTTCGTAACCCTTAATTACTGCCCCATAATTTACTGATGGAAACATCCCGTAAATCTGCAGCTTCTTTCAGTGTTCTCAACTGAGTCAGACCATTTATGGTTGCTTTAACAATATTCAACGGATTTCGTGATCCCTGTGATTTTGCAAGGATATCTGATATTCCTGCTCGTTCAACAACAGCACGTACCGGTCCACCAGCAATAATACCTGTACCAGGTGTTGCAGGCTTTAATATAACCCGTGCAGACTTAAACTTTCCAATTATTTCATGGGGAATCGTATTTTTATTTACATTCACCTTATATAGACTTTTTTTTGCGTTTTCAACACTTTTCCGAATTGCATCCGGAACTTCGTTTGCTTTCCCAAAACCGATTCCAACATGACCCTTACCGTCACCCACAACAGATAATGCATTGAATGAAAAACGACGTCCGCCTTTAACAACCTTGGCAACCCTGTTTATGGTTACAACTTTTTCTTCAAGTTCAAGACCTTCAGGATCAACATGTAATCTCTTAATATTCATATTTTATTCCTCTAAGCGCTAAAATTCCAGTCCACCTTCACGCGCAGCATCAGCAAAGGCCTTAACTTTCCCATGATACAGGTAACCATTTCTATCAAAAACAACTTCCTTTATTCCCTTTTGTGCCGCTTTTTCAGCAATTAATTTTCCGAGTCCCGCTGCTGATTCCAGATTCTTTTTGTTCTTAAATTCAAAATCTTTACAGTTAGTAGCAACAGAAACCATTGTATGCCCTTTCGTATCATCGATTATTTGAGCAAAGATATTTTTATTACTTTTACTGATACACAAACGCAATTTGTTGTAATTATTTCGAATTTTGCTTTTTACACTTTTCCGTCTGCGTAAATATCTTTTTGATTTTAATCTTAATCTATCCATTATTTCTTACCTGCTTTTCCTGCTTTTCTTCGAACCTGTTCACCGGCATACCTGATTCCCTTACCTTTATATGGTTCCGGCGGACGTAATTTTCTTATATTCGCAGCAACCTGCCCTACCTGTTGCTTATTAACACCCTTAATTTTCAATTTTGTAGGATCGACTACTTCAAGAGTAATTCCTTCCGGGGCTACAAAATCAATATTATGAGAAAAACCCAACTGCAGCATTATATCCTTATTCTGTTGTGTTACCCTGTATCCTACACCCACAATTTCAAGATTCCGTTCAAATCCTTCGGAAACACCTGTTACCATATTAGCGACAAGAGATCGTACCAAGCCATGATATGCATGATTCTTTTTATCTTCAGGAGCACCCTTGTTAACAACAAAAAGTGTATCATCCTTTAACTCAAGCTCCATATCACCAACAAGACTCAGCATTTCAGTTCCAAGCTTGCCTTTTACAGTAACATCTCTACCTTTTATATCTACCGTAACATCCTTTGGGATTGGTATTGGTTTTTTTCCGATTCTTGACATGACAACTCTCTCTCTTTATTGATTATAATATCTCACAAAGAACTTCACCGCCAACATTGAGGCTTTTGGCTGTTTTATTGGTTATAACACCTTTTGACGTAGAAATAATCCAAACCCCAAGATTATTATAAACAGGTCGCAATTTCTCAGCATTAAAATACACACGTCTTCCTGGACGGCTCACCCGCTTCATACTTAAAATTGCAGGCTGATTGTCAGTGCTATATTTTAAATAAACCCTCAAAATCTTCTGTTTTTTATCATCTATGATTTTAAAATTTTTTATAAATCCTTCATCTTTCAATATTCGTGCAATTGAAACCTTTAATTTTGAAGAAGGAATATCAGTCTTTAAATGCCCTGCTTTTATTGCATTTCTCAGCCTTGTTAACATATCTGCGATCGGGTCACTTACTCTAGCCATTTTTTGCTCCACTCATTATTACTAATATTACCAGGACGATTTAACAACACCGGGAATTTTCCCTTCATTCGCGAGCTTCCTGAAACACACGCGGCACATGTCAAACCTTCTTAAATAACCCCTTGGTCTCCCACAAATGTAGCATCGATTATGATGCCTGACCTTGAATTTATTCGGACTCCTGTGTTTTGCGATTAAACTTTTCTTAGCCACTACAATTACCCCTGTTCTCTAAATGGCATTTTAAATTCATCAAGCAATGCTTTTGTTTCTTCCTTATTCTTACCTGTTGTCACAATTGTAATGTTGATGCCATGAATTTTATCAACTTTATCGAAATCTATTTCAGGAAAAATAATCTGCTCTCTAATAGAAAAATTGTAATTTCCAAAGTTATCAAATGACTTAGCCGATAAACCTTTGAAGTCACGAACACGCGGTAAAGATATATTTATCAACCTATCAAGAAATTCATACATACGGTCACCACGCAATGTTACCCTGCATCCGACGTCATATCCTTCTCTGATTTTAAAATTAGAAATGGATTTTTTGGCAACAGTCTTTACAGCTCTCTGACCAGTAACCAGTGACAATTCATCTATTGACGCACTCAGCGCATTAGGATTAGAATGAGCATCACCCAAACCAACATTGAGCACAATCTTTTCAAGTTTCGGAACCTGCATTGTTGATTTGTATTTAAAACTTTCGAACAATTTCTTTCTTATTGCAGAATTATATTCTTCTTTCAGCCTTGCAGCCATCACTTCAACCTCTTTAGTCTAATGTCTTGTTGCACTTTTTACAAACACGGACTTTCTTGTCACCACTGATCTCAATACCGAGACGAACGGCCTTTTTACACTTTTCACAAAATACCATAACATTTGATATATTGATCGGATATTCTATGCTTATAACCCCGCCCTTCGGGTTTTCATTAGAAGGCCGAAGAAACTTCTTCTTTTTATTGACACCCTCAATAACAACACGACCACGCTTAGTATCGACAAAGAGTACTTTCCCCCTGCTTCCCCGGTCTTTTCCGGAAATCACTACCACATTGTCGTTTTTCTTAATAATCGACTTATTCATGATAATCACCTGTTTATAACACTTCTGGCGCTAACGATACTATTTTCATAAAATTCTTATCCCGTAATTCCCGGGCGACAGGTCCAAAAATACGGGAACCCTTAGGCTCACCTTTCAGGTCAATAATCGCAACTGCATTATCATCAAATCTTATATAGGTACCATCATTTCTTCTGACAGCCTTCTTTGCCCTAACGACTACAGCCCGCAAAACCGCCTTCGTGTGTACTTTTTTCCCTGATGAATCTTTTAATCCATATGAAGGATGGGAATCTTTTACAGCAACGATTATGATATCCCCAACAGTTGCATATCTTCTGCCAGTACCGCCCAGAATCCGTATACACTGCACTTTCTTTACACCGCTGTTATCAGCGACATCCAGCATGGTTTCTACCTGTATCATCTTATAACCTCTACTTCGCCTTCTGGATTACTTCAATAAGTCTGAATCTTTTATCCTTAGACAATGGCCTTGTTTCCTCAATTCTGACAACATCACCTACACCGCATTCATTTTTGTTGTCATGGGATTTTATTCTCTTGCTGTGCTTTACAGACTTTTTGTACAGCGTATGCATTTTCATCCCTTCCACTTCAACAACAATTGTTTTTTCCATTTTGTTGCTGATGACCTTGCCTATATACTGCTTCTTATTTTTGGTTTCCATGAAACATCACCACAGTTTTTAATTTTACTAAACCCTGGAACTTCGGATTCCCAGTTTATATTCATTTTTTAGAGTTAATATTCTTGCAATGTTCTTCTTTAACTCTTGAATTTTTTTCGGATTATCAAGCTTACTGGTTACTGCCTTAAATCTTTCCTTACGAAGTTCTTCACGGTTCTCACGAAGCGTTCTATCAAGCTCTTCAATGGTAAGTTCTTCCAACTTGCCCTTCATTACACCTACCTCAACTATATATCAAAATCTATTTTTCAACTGAAACGATCCTGGTTTTGACCGGCAGCTTGAACGAAGCCTTTTTCAGGGCTTCCTTTGCTACTTCTTCATCAACACCTGATATTTCAAACAGGATTCTCCCCGGCTTTATCAACGCATGCCACCCCTCTGGATTACCTTTACCTTTACCCATTCTCGTTTCCGCAGGTTTTTTAGTAAAGGGAATATCAGGGAAAATCCGAATCCAAATTTTTCCGCCACGCTTCACCTTACGTGTAATAGCAATCCGGGCAGCTTCTATCTGACGGCTTGTTATTTTACCGCATTCTGTGGCTTTTATCGCATGTTCACCAAAAGAGATCGTTGATCCTCTATACGCTTTACCGCGCATCCTGCCGCGTTGTCTTTTTCTGTACTTTACTCGTTTAGGCATTAACATAGTGCATCACCTTTTTGCAAATATCTACTTTCTCTTAACTGAATATTTACTATCTTCAGTTTCTTCCCGATTCGACAATACTTCACCGTTATATATCCACACCTTCACACCAATAAGACCAAATGTCGTTAACGCTTCAGCAAATCCATAATCAATATCCGCCCGTAATGTGTGAAGCGGAATTCTTCCTTCTTTATATGACTCCGATCTTGACATCTCAGCACCATTAAGACGTCCTGAGACATTTACTTTTATTCCTAATGCACCGCCGCGAATAGCACCGGATATCGCCTGCTTTGTTGCTCTTCTATAAGGGAAACGGCCTTCGAGCTGTTGCGCTATCTGCTGAGCAATTAACGTCGCATTTTTTTCCGGTTTCTTTATTTCAACAATATTTATATACACATTCTTCGAAGCAATCTTCTGAATATCAGCCTTCAGTTTATCAATATCAGCGCCTTTACGCCCAATCAGCAGACCAGGTCTTGCGGCATGTATGTTGACATTGATACGGTCATGCAGACGCTCTATAATAATTCGTGCAATCCCTGCATTTTTATTGTTTTTTTCAACAAACTTCTTAATCTTCAGATCTTCATGAAGATATTTCGCGTAATTCTTCTTTTCCTCGTACCATACAGAGTCCCATCCTCTGATAACTCCGACCCTAAAACCTATTGGATTGACTTTTTGACCCATTGCTTTTCCCTTGCTCTTTTATAAACGATTTAATTCTCGTCAGATAAAATAATAGTGATATTGCTTGTTCTTTTTCTGATACGTCCGGCTCTTCCCCGTGCTCTCGCCCGAAATCTTTTGAGAGTTGGCCCTTCATCTACAGTAATTTTTTTGATAAAAAGCGAATCATCAAGTACTTCCGGATTCTTATATTTCGCATTGGCACCGGCGGAATACAGGGTACTCAGAATAAGCTTGGATGCTTTCCGTGGTATCGCTTTGAGGATATCAACAGCCTCGGGGAAGGAGTACCCCCGGATCTCATTTGCCACTATCCTTGTTTTTGAAGCCGATATTCTATTATATTTCGATACTGATTTTGATTCCATGTCCGATCCTCTGATGTTATCTTCTTTTGGCTACTTTATCATCTTTGCTTGTGTGACCCCTATACGTTCTAGTCGGGGAGAATTCACCAAGCTTATGGCCCACCATATTCTCAGTAACATATACCGGAATAAAATTCTTACCATTATGAACCATTATTGTATGGCCGATCATCTCAGGGAAAATTGTAGACCTTCTCGACCATGTTTTTATGGCTTTTCTTTGATTTGAAGAATTCATTTCTTCAATCTTCTTAAATAACTTGATATCAATAAACGGCCCTTTCTTTATTGATCTTGACATGTCTACTTCCTTCTTTTAACTATCATATTATTACTGTACTTGTTCTTCTTTCTGGTTTTATAACCTTTAGTCGGCTTCCCTGTTGGAGATACAGGATGCCTTCCACCTGATGACTTTCCTTCACCACCGCCAAGAGGGTGATCAACAGGATTCATTGCAACACCACGGACTTTCGGTCGTCTGTTTAACCATCGTGAACGCCCCGCCTTACCAAGACTTACATTCACGTGATCCTTGTTTCCCACAACACCAATGGTCGCGTAGCATTCCTTATGAATTTTTCTAACTTCTCCGGAAGGAAGCTTCACAAGACAATAGTTACCTTCCTTTGCAGTAATCTGTGCAGTTGATCCTGCAGAACGTACCAGCTGCCCGCCACGTCCATGACGCAACTCTATATTATAAATACCCGTTCCCAAAGGAATTTTCTTTAATGGAAGGGCATTACCCTTTTTGATCTCAGCGTTTTCCCCGGAAATCACAACATCGCCAACCTTGAGAGTATCCGGTGCAATCATATACCGCTTCTCACCATCAACATAGTTGATAAGAGCAATATTTGAAGATCGATTGGGATCATATTCGATAGTAGCTACTTTTCCAGCGATATCGAATTTGTCCCTTTTGAAATCAATTATTCTATATTTCCGCTTGTGGCCACCACCCCGGCGACGTACAGAGATCTGACCCTTGTAACCTCTGCCAGCATATTGCTTTTTGCCAACAGTCAAAGGCTTATACGGTTCAGTAGTTGTAATTTCTTCAAACGTTAAATCAGTCTTATACCGTTGCGTCGGCGTTACTGGTCTGAATTTTTTTAAGCCCATACTTTTTACCTTCTCACCTATGCGATCTTTACGAGGCCCAGTTCTTATTGACCTTCAAAGAGTTCTATCTTTTGTCCCTTCTTAAGGGTAACAATTGCCTTCTTCCATGATGACGTATAACCATATTTATATCGAACCCGTTTTTTTCTGCCTCTTACACGGATCACATTAACCTGCTCAGCTTCGACATCAAATATCTCTTTAACAGCTTTTTTTATCATTATTTTATTAGCTTTCATCGAAACGCGAAAAACATATTTCCCGATCTCGGTCATTTCTGTCGACTTTTCTGAAAGCACCGGCCTTATGATAACTTCGTTAACATCCATCGTCATTCACCTTTGGAATATTTCTCATTCAAATACTTTACTGCACTTTCGGTAATCAGCAGGGTTTGGGAATAAAAAATCTCCCGCCCCGATATCCTGTTCACATTATTGAACATAAAATTCGGTATATTATTCATCGCCCGTTTGAGCTTGACATCCTCTGAACTGGTAACAAGAACAGCTTTTTTCACACTGAAGGCCTTCCCGATAGCTGCGACTTCTCTTGTTTTCCCGTTTTGGATTTCGAAATCCTCAATTACCTTTATGGCACCCTCTTTTGCTTTTAAAGAAAAAAGCGACCGATATGCTTCTCTTCTTATCTTTTTCGGAAGATCAATTCTATAGTCTCTCGGAGATGGACCAAACACGATCCCACCACCTCTCCATTGAGGTGACCGGATACTGCCCTGCCGTGCACGTCCGGTGCCTTTCTGGCGCCACGGTTTTGCACCGCCGCCCCGCACAAATGACCGTTCTTTTACACAATGCGTCCCCTGACGAAGATTCGCATTAGCCGCCTTAACCAGTTCATAAATCAGAACATCATTTATTTTCGAGTTAAAAACACTTTCCGCCAGCTCAACCTGGCCGCTTACCTTTCCGTCAATTGTATACTTATCTATAACCATGGCACGCCTACCTATTTTTCCCTGACAGTAATTATGGAATCCACTCTACCGGGAATCGACCCGGAAATAAGTACAATATTCTTATCCTTAATTACTTTCACTATTCTCAAGCCTTTCGCGGTGACATTTTTCCCGCCATGCCTTCCCGGCATCTTCTGCCCTTTCCATATTTTACCCGGATCAGCACATGCACCAACAGAGCCTGGCGCCCTGTGAAAATGCGAACCGTGGGTCATCTTACCGCCACCGAAACCATGACGCTTCATAACACCTGCAAAACCCTTACCTTTTGAAACACCGGTAACGCTTACTTCCTGATTCTCGTCGAAAATATCACAGGTCACTACGCTTCCAACATCCAGGGATTCATCGAAGTTATCCACTTCACGGAAAATCCTTTTCGGCCCGATTCCTTTTTTCTTTAAATCATCGCCGACCGGCTTATTGATCCTGTTCTCTTTAACATCGAGATATCCCAGCTTTATTGCAGAATAGCCGTCATTATCAACCGTTTTTTTCTGTACAACAGCACATGGACCGAGCTCACAAACAGTCACAGGAATAACTTTCCCGTCCTCGGAAATATATTGCGTCATACCCTTTTTTCTTCCAACAAGAGCCTTTTTCATCGTACTATCCCGTATTACAAATGATATAAATTCACCATCCTCCATACGCACACGGAGGACAATGAATAGCGAGTTTTAATGTTGTTTAGGACTTAATATCAACTGAGATACCAGCGGGGAGTTCCAACTTCATTAGCGCTTCAATCGTGTTCTCATTCGGATCGATTATATCAATCAACCTTTTATGAGTTCTAATCTCAAACTGCTCACGAGACTTCTTGTTAACATGAGGAGATCTTAATACACAATATCGCTCTATTTTGGTTGGCAGAGGGATCGGACCAGCAATCTTTGCCCCACTCCTGTTAGTAGTCGCAACTATTTTTTCCGCTGACTGGTCAAGCAGTTTCGCGTCGAATGACCTTAATTTTACTCTGATTTTCTGCGTCGAAATATTTGCCACTTTCCTTTCCTTGCCCTATTTATAGGATTGAATAAACTGATGCTTCCAACTATTTAAGATTGTTGTCAGACCGCATCATTCACGGTCTGACAACAATTAGTATACAGCCCAATAAAATCAACTAAATTTTTCTTATTTGCGAGAATTATTCAACAACTTTTGTTACAACACCTGCACCAACTGTTCTTCCACCCTCACGTATAGCAAAACGCAGGGTCTCTTCCATAGCAACCGGAGTTATCAACTCAATTACCATTTTAATATTGTCACCAGGCATAACCATCTCCACGCCTTCGGGAAGCTGTATAGTTCCGGTAACATCAGTTGTTCTAAAATAGAACTGCGGCCTGTAGTTGTTGAAGAAAGGAGTATGCCTTCCACCTTCTTCTTTTGAAAGAACATATACTTCACATTCAAATTTCGTGTGAGGTGTAATTGAACCCGGTTTAGCAAGCACCTGACCACGCTCAACATCATCTTTACCAACACCACGGAGAAGACATCCCACGTTATCACCAGCCATACCCTCATCAAGAAGCTTACGGAACATCTCAACACCGGTACACACTGACTTTCTTGTTGGTGCAAATCCTACAATCTCAACTTCCTCACCAGTTTTAATAACACCGCGCTCAATTCTACCAGTTACAACAGTACCGCGACCGGTAATTGAGAAAACATCCTCAATCGGCATAAGGAACGGCTTGTCTTTCGCGCGCTCAGGCTCAGGAATGTACTCGTCGAGCGTTTCCGCAAGCTTGATAATCTGCCCGCACCACTCGCATTCGGCCTTACCGCAGCCGCACTCCATAGCCTTGAGAGCTGATCCCGGTATAATCGGTATATCATCACCGGGGAATTCGTATTTACTGAGAAGTTCGCGAATTTCCATCTCTACAAGCTCAATCATTTCGTCCCTGTCAGCAGCATCAAGCATATCAACCTTGTTAAGAAAAACAACAATGTATGGTACATTTACCTGACGAGCCAGAAGCACGTGCTCTTTTGTTTGAGGCATAGGTCCGTCAGTTGCCGCAACAACAAGAATTGCCGCATCCATCTGCGCAGCACCCGTTATCATGTTTTTAATATAGTCAGCGTGACCCGGACAGTCAACATGCGCATAATGTCTCTTGTGTGTCTCATACTCCTGGTGAGAGGTCGCGATCGTTATCCCTCTGGCCTTTTCCTCCGGAGCGTTATCAATTTGATCGAAATTAATAGCCTTGTTATGTCCACCGACATACCCGGCGAGGCATTTGGTAATCGCCGAAGTCAACGTAGTCTTACCATGGTCAATATGCCCAATAGTACCAACATTAACGTGCGGTTTACTCCTATCAAATTTTTCTTTTGCCATTGTTTTACTCCTTGTATCCTGTCATTGATAATTATTGTTATATCGTTTTCAATTTATACAACAAGCATAATGCAGACAATCTCACAAACCTAAAATACTCCCCTACACCAAAAACCAGGCGATCAATAAGTATGATACGTCCACATTAGCATTTTGCGCGAAGTTGAATTAAAAAATATATCCCTTTTCTGTCAAGAATTAATTCAAAATTATTAAAAATTTCTTCCCGTCATCCTTCCAATAAGCTTTTCCATAACAACTGCAGGAACAACTTCATAATGACTGAACTCAAGAGAATTTGTTGCCCTTCCCTGACTCATGGATCGCAAACTTGTTGCGTACCCAAACATTTCAGAAAGAGGTACCACCGCATGAATGCTTTTCAAAGCACCCACCATATCAATACCTTCTATACGACCTCTTCTGCTGTTAACATCGTTGATTATATCACCAGTATACTCATCAGGCGAAATAATTTCAAGCTTCATTATTGGTTCCAGCAATGCCGGATCAGCTTTTTTTGCTCCATCACGAAACGCCATTGTCGCCGCTATCCGGTACGCCACATCCACAGAAGCATTATCATCGAAAGAACCTCCGATAAGGGACACCTTCACATCCATAACTTTGTACCCGGCAACAACTCCCCCTTCCATCGAACCAATAATACCATTCTCAATGGACGGAATAAACTGTTCCGGGATATCAATACCGTTTGTTTTATTCTCGAAGATAAAACCACTGCCGGGCTTTAATGGCTCCAGCTCAATTATCACATGTCCATACTGGTCTTTACCGGCGATCTGTTTTTCATACGTATATTCCGACTGTACCTTCTTCGTTATTGTTTCCTTGTAAGCCACCTGCGGTTTACCGACATTCGCCTTAACGTTAAACTCTCTTGTCAGCCTGTCTGTGATAATATCAAGGTGGAGCTCACCCATTCCGGATATGATATTCTGCCCGGTCTCAGGATCAAGTTTAACAAGAAATGTCGGATCCTCCTCCTCGAGTCGTGATAGCGCACTGGAAAGCTTATCCTGATCAGCTTTTGTTTTCGGCTCAATCGCTATTGAAATAACAGGCTCGGGGAACGTCATCTTTTCCAGGAGTATTGGAGCATCTGCGTCACAGAGCGTATCACCTGTTCTTGCTGTTTTCATACCCACGAGGGCTACGATATCGCCCGTATAAATCTCCTTGATATCTTCCCTGTCATTGGCGTGCATTCTTAGTATTCGTCCAATTCTTTCTTTCTTGTTATTTGTTATATTTAATGCAACATCACCTGCTTTTATATGTCCTGAATACACGCGGATATATGAAAGTTTTCCAACATATGAGTCGGACCTGATTTTGAACACCAGCCCGCAAAAAGGTTCCTTGTCTTCTGCTTCACGCAGAATTATTACATCATGATCAGCATGATCATGCCCCTGAACCGGCGGTATATCCTTTGGAGACGGCAAATAATCAACTACCGCATCAAGGACGGCCTGAACGCCCTTGTTTTTCAAGGCACTGCCGCAAAAAACAGGAAACAGCTTTGAACTGATAGTTACATTCCTGATTGCCTGTTTCAGTTCATCCTCGCCCGGATGTTCACCGTGAACAAACTTCTCCATTACGCAATCATCATGTTCAGCGAGAAGTTCAATCATCTGCTCACGATACATTTGTGCTTCATCGTGCAGTTCTTCAGGAATTTCAGCTTCATCGAAATTCACACCGGTCTCATCAGTCCAGAAAAAAGCTTTCATTTTTACAATATCAACGATACCCGTAAAGCTATCCTCACGGCCAACAGGTATCTGCAGGGGGAGAGGTGTTGAATGAAGCTTTGTTTTAATCATTGAAAGACAATGGTCATAATCTGCGCCGACTCTGTCCATTTTATTGACAAAACAGATTCTCGGAATTTTGTATTTGTCGGCCTGCCTCCACACTGTTTCCGATTGCGGTTCAACGCCGGCTACACCGTCAAATACTGCAATTGCCGAATCCAGCACCCGCAGACTTCTTTCTACTTCAACAGTAAAATCCACATGACCCGGTGTATCAATAATATTGATTCGTGTATTTTTCCAGGAGCACGTTGTAGCGGCAGCAGTAATTGTAATACCGCGCTCTTTCTCCTGGTCCATCCAGTCCATTTCCGCGGTACCTTCGTGGACCTCACCTATTTTATAGGTCTTTCCGGTATAATACAATATACGCTCGGTAAGGGTTGTTTTTCCCGCATCAATATGCGCCATTATACCGATATTTCTCGTTCTATGTAGCGGAAGCTCTCTAGCCATTTCAGTTTTCCAGTAGTATTCGGCGAAACACTAAACAACACGCTGTCATCACGCGGGATGCAGCAAAATATCCTGCACACATTAATGAAATGCAGGATATAGTAATCCCGTTAACGGGGAAAAACACTCACCGATGATTTTATCGTATGATAACTTCGCGGAAGATAACAGACACAAATCAAATCTGAACGCCTTACAGAAAAAGGCGTTCTACCATTTATAGTGTGAAAAGGCCTTATTCGCTTCAGCCATTTTATGAGTGTCTTCTTTTTTCTTAATAGAAACCCCGGTATTATTATGAGCATCCATTAACTCACCCGCAAGACGCTGAAACATTGTCTTCTCCGACCTTTTCCGGGAGTTTATAATAAGCCATCTGATTCCCAAAGCCTGTCTTCTTTCTGGCCTGATTTCGATCGGGACCTGATATGTAGCACCTCCGACCCGTCTCGATTTAACCTCAACAACCGGTTTTACGTTTTCGAGAGCCTGCACAAACACTTCCATCGGGTCTTTGTTTGTCTTTTCTTTCAGTATGTCCATAGCCTTATAAAAAATACTTTCTGACACACCTTTCTTACCTTCAAGCATCATAACATTAATGAATTTTGTCACCAGTGTGCTGCCGTATTTAGGATCCGGTAAAACGTCCCTTTTAACTGCTCTTCTTCGTCTTGGCATCCTTTTCCTCGTATACTTATAAATTACTCAGAATAAAATAATTTCCGAGAACACAATTATCGTGTAATTACACTCTATGCCTTTGGTCTTTTAGACCCATATTTTGATCTGCCCTTTCTTCGTGCATCAACACCCATGGCATCAAGGGCACCCCGAACTATATGATACCTTACACCGGGAATATCTTTTACCCGCCCTCCTCTGACCAGCACGGCAGAGTGCTCCTGAAGATTGTGACCCACTCCAGGGATATAGGCAGTTACTTCAATACCATTTGTAAGGCGAACCCGGGCAACTTTTCTTAGAGCCGAATTAGGCTTTTTAGGAGTTACCGTCATCACCCGTGTACATACACCGCGTTTCTGCGGACACTGCTTCAGTGCAGGTGATTTTGATTTCTTATTTTTTGTTTCTCTTCCCTTTCTGATTAACTGATTAATTGTTGGCATTGTTTCCTCTGAATTACAGTAATTATTTCTTTTATCACAAGCAAAAGACATATTCACAAGAACACGGCTTCCGCATAAATACCGGTATCGCTGACACAAGTAAAGTTAACAAAAAACAAAGTGCATCAGTTTTTGTCAAGGAGTTTTAAGACTCTGATGTGATTTCCTCAGACTCTTTTCCTTCCTCAGACTCGACAAGCTCCTCTTCGTTGAGATGCGCTTCAAGATCACCCGGCTCCTCATGGAAAATGTCCACATTGCGGTAATGACGTACTCCGGTTCCAGCCGGGATTAAATGACCGATAATAACATTCTCCTTCAACCCGCGAAGAAGGTCAACTTTCCCCTTAATTGCAGCATCTGTCAGTACCCTTGTTGTTTCCTGAAATGACGCCGCAGAAATAAATGATTCGGTATTTAGTGCCGCTTTTGTAATACCCATGAGTATTGTCTGGGCAATAGCAGGCTTTCCTCCCTCATTGACAACCCTGTTATTCTCATCAATAAAATCGAATTTATCAATAACCTGTTCAATAACAAAGTTTGTATCACCCGGGTCTGTTATACGGACTTTTCTGAGCATCTGTCGAACGATAATCTCAATATGCTTATCATTGATTCCAACACCCTGAAGCCTGTACACTTCCTGAATTTCATTTACAAGGAACTTCTGCAGTTCTCTCGGCCCTTTTATTTTCAGGATTTCATGTGGATCCTCGGGGCCGTCATCAATTCTTTCACCCTTATAAATCCAGTCTGCATCCTGAACACGGAGAAATTTTGAAGACGGGATTGAATATTCACGCTCATCTCCTTCTTCACTTTTTACAATAATCTTTCTCTTGTTCTTAACGGTTTCACCAATTTTGACCTTTCCATCTATTTCAGAAAGAGTCGCAGCATCTTTTGGGGAACGAGCTTCAAAAAGCTCAGCAACCCTGGGAAGACCCCCTGTAATATCCTTGGTTTTTTCAAACTCACGCGGAATCTTTGCAAGGGTCGTTCCCGCCTTTACATGCTCACCATGTTCAACCATAAGGTGTGCACCCTTCGGCAGAAGATATGTTGTCGGTTCTCCTGATTTCGAACCGATTTCAATTCTCGGCTGAAGCCTCTCTGTTTTATATTCAACAATAATCCGCTTGTTAACATTTGAAAGCGGATCTACTTCTTCACGTAAACTCTTGTTTAATTCAATATCAACAAAATTCACATCACCGCTTGCTTCTGTAATAATCGGTTCAAGCCATGGATCAAATGTTGCCAGCTTTTCATTTCTACCAAAGAATTTTCCTTCCCTGGCAATGACCTCGGTACCGACATTTATCGGAATCGAATAATCGTCACCAAGGATATAAATTTTCTTTTTGTCAATTTTTACAAATCCTGAATTCTTTGATTTTACTTCACCTTCTTCATTTTTATATAAAACCGACCCTTCATATGTCTTTTGACCGTCTTCCACAACAATTTCAGCTTCACCTTTGACAGGAGTCTCAGAAATAACCCTCTGAGCGATTAAGTATCCACGGCGTACAGAAATAGTCTTCCTGCTGCCCTCCTCGCCTTCGGTTTTAATTGTTTTGGAAGTAATTTCCTTAATATATACCGGATAATTCAGGCTGATATCGCTCTCTTCAACAGACCGTGACGCGATACCCCCGATATGGAACGTTCTCATAGTAAGCTGAGTACCCGGCTGTCCGATAGACTGTGCTGCGATAATACCGACAGCTTCACCAAGATCCGCTGAATTACTTGTACCCAGGTTTCTGCCATAGCATTTTACACAGACACCATAACGGGCATCACAGGTAAGAACAGACCTGATTTCAATTGAATCAATATTTAATTCATCAATAGTATCCGCAATGTCCTCGGTGACGATCTGGTCCGCGGCACAGATAAGATCACCCGTTACAGGATGAAGCAGATCATACAGGAGCGTACGGCCAAGCACCCTGCTGCCGAGTGAATCGATAATCTCATCACCTTCTTTAATTGGTTTGATATCAATACCCATTGTAGTGCCACAGTCATCCATCGTAATAACAACGTCCTGAGCAATATCAACAAGTCTCCGTGTAAGATAACCTGCGTCAGCTGTTTTCAGCGCTGTATCAGCAAGTCCTTTCCGTGCACCGTTCGTTGAAATAAAATATTCCTGTACGGTAAGGCCCTCACGGAAATTTGTTTTAATAGGTACGTCAATGATTTCACCGCTCGGCTTTGCCATGAGACCCCGCATTCCGGCAAGCTGCCGAATCTGCTGTTTACTTCCCCGGGCTCCGGACTGCGCCATTACATATATAGGGTTAAATCCTTCTTCATGTTTGCTGAGGTTATCCATCATTACCTGAGCAACCTCTTCGTTTACCGTAGTCCAGAGGTCAATAATCCGATTATACCGTTCTTCATTGGTAATGAATCCGAATTTATAGTCATCTTCAATTTTTTTGACTTTTACATCAGCATCATGAACATAACCATATTTCTCATCAGGCACAATTATATCTGAAATCGAGATAGTAGGTGCAAATATTGTAGAATACTTATACCCCGCATCCTTTACATCATCAAGCATACGCGCTGTTATATCTGAACCATACCCCTTAAAAATATCGGATATAATTTTCGAGAGGATCTTATCACCCACCGTAATATTTACAAAAGGATATCCCTCGGGCAGCAGATTGTTAAAAATCAGCCTCCCAGCCGTGGTTTGAACAAAATCATCTTTCCCGAATGGCACAACAACAATATTGCCGTTCTCGTCAATCTTTCTCATTTTGCCATGGTGTTTCTCATGAAACTTTTCATTACTGAGGAAATTGATCTTTGAACGAATTTTTATCTGGCCGACATCTATCGACCTGATAATATCACTTTCATTGTCATAATATTTAAGGTTTTCACTTGCACCGGGCAGCTGTGCCGTTAAATAATAAATACCAAGAACTATGTCCTGGGACGGTATCGCAACCGGTTCACCATTGGCCGGTGACAGGAGATTGTTCGTTGATAACATAAGTGTCCAGCACTCAAGCTGCGCCTTCGGTGAAAGGGGAACGTGAACAGCCATCTGGTCACCGTCAAAGTCCGCATTGTACGCATGACATACCAGCGGGTGAAGCTTGATCGCCTTGCCCTCCACAAGAATCGGCTCAAATGCCTGAATTCCCAGTCTGTGAAGAGTAGGAGCACGGTTCAGCAGGACAGGATGTTCAGAAATAACCTCGTCAAGAACCTCCCACACTTCCGGGCGTTCGTTTTCCACCATTTTCTTGGCGGATTTTATATTCTGAACATAATCTTTGTCCACAAGCCGTTTCATTATAAAAGGCTTGAACAATTCAATCGCCATTTTCTTCGGAAGACCACACTGGTGAAGCTTTAATTCAGGCCCAACGACAATTACGGAACGGCCTGAATAATCCACACGTTTTCCGAGCAGATTCTGTCTAAACCTTCCCTGTTTCCCTTTGAGCATATCAGAAAGCGACTTCAGCGGCCTGTTGCCTTTGCCTTTAACCGCCCGTTTTCTCCGGCTGTTATCAAAAAGTGCATCAACCGCTTCCTGAAGCATTCGTTTTTCATTTCGAACAATAATCTCCGGGGCACGGAGCATTAAAAGCCTCTTAAGCCTGTTGTTGCGGTTTATTACCCGCCGGTAAAGATCATTGAGGTCAGATGTCGCGAAACGACCGCCATCAAGCTGCACCATCGGACGCAGTTCCGGAGGAATGACAGGTACAACATCAAGAATCATCCAGTCCGGTTTATTGCCTGAATCCCTGAATGCTTCAATTATCTCAAGACGTTTGATCAGTTTTCTATCAACGGCCTTCTTGGAATCTTTCGCAAGAAAATCAAGGAGCTTTTCCCTGAGCAGCCGTGCTTCTTCATCAAGGTCTATACGGATCAGCAGTTCCTTTATCGCGGAAGCGCCCATTTCCGCAATAAATGTGTCACCATACTTTTCATAGAAATAGTTAAACTTTTCTTCATCGAGGATTACACCTTTTTCAAGCGTTTCATCCTCTTCCTTCGCTTCACCCGGATCAATTACAACATACTTTTCATAATACAGAACCTGCTTTAACTGGTTGACAGTAAGATCAAGCAGCAGCCCCATTCTCGAGGGAACAGATCTGTAATACCAGATGTGGGCAACAGGTGCAGCAAGTTCAATGTGACCTCCGCGCTCACGGCGGACTTTGTAGTGCGTCACTTCAACACCGCACCGGTCACAGACTACACCTTTATATCGAATAGATTTAAATTTTCCGCAATAACATTCCCATTCTTTTGTTGTTCCGAAAATCTTCTCACAGAACAAACCGTCCCGTTCCGGCTTAAGGGTACGGTAATTAATGGTTTCAGGCTTCTTCACTTCGCCATAGGACCATGAACGTATCATGTCCGGTGAAGCAATTTTAATCTGAATTGAATTGAAATCGTTAAAGTCTCTCATTCGCTTTAACCTTTTCTATAAATTTTATCTCATAATTATTTACTGAGTATCAAAGCTCAGTAAACCGGGTACCGCCCCGTTTTTTTACACCATGCTTCTCCTGAAGTCAGGATCAGGCATTCTGCAGCTTATCTATCATGATTCTTTTTTTCGGCTTGGAATATCCTTCACTCCACTCCGACAGGCTTATCTCCCGTTCACTCTCGTCATATATCTTCACATCAAGACCAAGACCCCGGAGTTCCTGAATAAGAACATTAAAGGATTCCGGTATTCCAGGCGTTGTTGTGTTAATTCCTTTTACTATAGCTTCATATATCCGTGCCCGGCCAAGCATATCGTCAGATTTCACCGTCAGAAGCTCCTGGAGCGTATAAGCCGCGCCATAGGCCTCAAGCGCCCATACCTCCATCTCTCCAAGACGCTGACCGCCGAACTGGGCCTTTCCGCCGAGAGGCTGCTGCGTAACAAGAGAATACGGACCGGTTGAACGCGCATGAATTTTATCATCAACCATATGGGCAAGTTTCAGCATATACACCTTACCCACCATAACCCTGCTCTCAAAAGGCATTCCCGTCCTTCCATCGTAGAGTACACTTTTCGAATCTTCCGGAAGGTTTGCCTTCTTCATGTATTCTCTGATATCAGGCTCAGTGGCACCGTCAAAAATCGGTGTCTCAATTACCAGGTCAAGCTCACTCGCGGCCCATCCCAGCTCTGTCTCCAGGAGCTGCCCCAGATTCATACGTGAAGGAACCGACAGCGGGTTCAGTACGATATCGACCGGCGTGCCATCAGGGAGATACGGCATGTCATATTCCTCTAATACCCGCGATATAACACCCTTGTTACCGTGACGGCCCGCCATTTTATCACCAACTGATATTTTCCGTTTTGTGGCGATATAGACCTTCACAAGCTCCTCAACACCGGGGGCAAGTTCATCACCGTTTTCCCGTGAAAATCTCTTCACGTCGATAATGATACCCTCAATCCCGTTCGGAACGCGAAGTGAAGTATCACGCACTTCTCTCGCCTTTTCCCCGAAGATCGAATGCAGAAGTTTGTACTCAGGAGTAAGGTCCTGCTCTCCCTTCGGCGTTACTTTACCGACAAGGATATCGTCCGGCTTTACGTAAGCACCGAGACGTACAACACCGTCAGGATCAAGATCCCTGAACGCTTTTTCACTGAGGTTCGGGATATCCCGTGTTATGGTCTCCCTTCCCAGCTTTGTTTCCCGTGCTTCAATCTCAAACTGTTCTATATGGATCGAGGTAAACACATCCTCTTTTACAAGCCTTTCAGAAATAAGAATCGCATCCTCGAAGTTATACCCCATCCACGGCATAAACGCCACAAGGATGTTTTTCCCCAACGCAAGACGCGCGTCACAGGTTGCCGGACCATCAGCAAGAACATCTCCCGCCTTAATTTTATCCCCGGGCTTCACCACGGGGCGCTGATTAAAGCAGGTCCCCTGGTTTGTTCTTTTGAATTTCAGGAGAGGATACTCTTCAATTTCGCCGGCGCTGTTCTTAATTTTCACACAGGCCGCATCAACGGATACAACTTCTCCAGGGCGCTGTGCAATCACAAGGACACCTGAATCATACGCAGACTCTTTCTCGATACCTGTTCCAACAAGGGGAATCTCTTCGATCATAAGAGGAACCGCCTGACGCTGCATGTTCGAACCCATGAGGGCGCGGTTCGCGTCATCATGCTCAAGAAACGGTATGAGGCATGTAGAAACAGAAAATATCTGTGATGGAGAAACGTCCATGTATTTTACATCTTCAGGCCTCATTGACGGATAGTTACCTCTGTTACGGCATATAATCCGCTCCTTCTCCACAAACTGAGACTTATCATCAAGAGGTTCATTGGCCTGAGCGATAAATGCTGTATCCTCCTCATCTGCCGTGAGGTATTCAACTTCATCCTTCAGTTTTCCTTTTTCCACAACCCTGAAAGGTGTTTCAAGGAAACCATATTCATTTATCCGCGCATATGTACTCATTGATACGATAAGACCGATGTTCGGTCCTTCAGGAGTTTCGATAGGACACATCCGCCCATAATGAGATGCGTGAACATCACGAACTTCGAATCCTGCACGTTCCCTTGAGAGACCTCCGGGTCCAAGTGCATTCAACCTGCGTTTATGTGTGAGCTCCGCAAGAGGGTTCGTCTGGTCCATAAACTGCGAAAGCTGACTTGAGCCGAAAAACTCATTTATCACAGCAGTAATCGGTTTTATACTGATAAGCGCCTGGGGTGTTACCACATCAAGGTCCTGTATTGTCATGCGTTCCTTGATGACACGCTCCATCCGCTGGAAACCAACCTTAATCTGGTTCGACAACAGCTCACCAACTGACCTGATACGCCTGTTACCAAGGTGGTCTATATCATCAACGCCTGTATATACCTGAATATCAATTTTTTTCTTCTTAGAACCTTCAAGATATTCCTTGCTCTCCGTATACTTCATATCTTCAGCAATGATATAGAGCATGGATTTCAACGTAAAAATAATATCCTCGACATGAAGAATCTCCATCCCCAGTGAACGAATATCACCTATAGCACTGTTAATCTCTTCAGAGAAATTCTCATATACGTAAAGATATCCGTTTTTCTCTTTCCGCATTGCCAGATCAATCTTGTCACGGAGATCTTTAATTGCCTTATTTTTCTTTATCTCCTCTGAAATACCGCTTTCCTTAATGAATTTTGACATTCCAGATTTTTTATTGATGATATATCGCCCCACCGCCCCAAGGCTATATGTTCTCGGATTGAAGAACAGCCTGTTCAGTTCAGCGAGTGCGTTATCAATATTTCGTGGTTCGCCGGGTCTCATCAGCTCATGAATTTTGAGAATAGCCTTCTGTGAGACAGTATACTCACCGGTTATTGCGTTAATAAGATCCTGGTCCTTTTCAAGACTGTTTATAAGATATGAGTCGTCTTTATTGTTCGGGAATTTTATTAATTCAACAGAATCAATTTTCTCTTCACGGAAACGGTCAATAACATCAATATTGATCCGCTCACCCGCGCTTATTACCACTTCGCCGGTTTCCCTGCTGAACACATCTGATGCGACTCTTCGGGCATTCAGCATCTTGAAGGTATCTTCATTTTTAAGCTCAACAACTTCTGTGTTGTAAAAAAGCTTTATAACCTGCTCATTCGTTTCATATCCGAATGCGCGAACAAGCAACGTTGCCGGAAATTTCTTTTTCCTGTCTATCCTGGCTATAAGGAAACCCTTTTTGTCCATTTCGAACTCGAGCCAGGAGCCTCTGTCAGGAATTACCCGTGCATTATAGAGGCGTTCAACCTCTTCATAAAAGAAAAAGATACCCGGTGACCGGTGAAGCTGGTTTACAACAACACGCTCCGCACCGTTTATAATAAAAGTCCCGCGAGTAGTCATCAGCGGTATATCACCCATATACACTGACTGCTCACGGACCTCCATGCTGTCTTTTTTTATAAGTCGTATTGTTGCTTTAAGAGGAGCTGCAAACGTAACATCCCTCTCCTTGCATTCTGTTTCTGAGTATTTCGGTGTTCCAGTTTCATAATTTAAAAATTCAAGAACAACATCCTCATGCGGGCTTTCAATAGGAAATATCTCATTAAAAACCTCATGAAGTCCCTGATTTTTTCGCTTTTTCGGGTCAACACTCGCCTGAAGGAACCACTCATAGGATTTTAACTGGACTTCAATAAGATTCGGAAAGTCTAATTTCGACTTAATCTTACCAAAATTTACTAGCTTTTTTTCCTTTTGCATGGACATTCCAACCTTAATGTAGAATAATTTTTCCGGCCAAAGAGCCTATGAAAAATCGTAAAAATGGTATGTGAATAAATAATTGGTCAATGAAGTTCGCTGTAATTCTTCGTGATTGAGGGAACATACAACAAATTAGTATTGAGGCGATGAAAGCTGCTTTCAATCGCCTCATATATAATATATGATACTTATCAATCGCTTTAAAACAAATAATTTTCGTAAAAATTCCAGTAATCCTGAAAAATTTTTTATTACAAGACACTAATAGGTTTGATTGCATTGCAACCAAACCTACCAGTATCCTATATTGCTGTAATAATTTTCGAAATACTATCAGTATTATTATACAAGCTCTACAGTAGCCCCGGCACCTTCAAGCTGTTCCTTAATTTTTGCCGCTTCTTCTTTTGCTACTTTTTCTTTCACAGCTTTTCCGCCTGCCTCAACAAGCTCTTTTGCTTCTTTTAAACCGAGACCGGTAATAGCACGAACTTCCTTAATAACTTCAATTTTCTTTTCACCAAAGCTCTTAAGAACAACATCAAATTCAGTCTTTTCTTCTTCAGCTTCACCACCGCCACCTGCCGGTGCTGCTGCTACCGCAACCGGTGCCGCTGCAGAAATTCCGAATTTTTCTTCCATTGCCTTAACCAGGTCGGCCGCCTCAAGCAATGTCAAAGAACCAATTGCCTCGAGGAGCTCCTCAACTGATAATTTTGCCATAACATAATCTCCTTATACTTAGTGAATTATTCAAGTTAATACGGTCTATGCCGCAAAAACCTACAAGGGATCAACGGGAGTTATTACTTTCATCTCGTACACAATGAACGACATACTCTAATAACTACTAATTAACCCTTATTTTCTTCCTGCTATATACTACATGACCACGCGGAACAACTATGCGTTTTGTTCTGCAACAGCCTTTATTCCGCGTGCAAGTGATGCCATAATCTGATTCATACCCATTGCGATACCGGAACCGGGCCCGTTTACAAGGCTCAGAACCTGAGAAAGAAGAACTTCTTTTGAAGGGAGATCAGCAATTCTCGTTACACCGCTGGCATCATACACAACATTTTCCATGACACCCGCGAAAAATGAAAATACCGCCTGCTCTTTTTTAAACTCCTTCAACACTTTCGCTGTTGAACTGAGATCCTCTGATGTAAACGCAACAGCCACAGGACCTTTCAGGTATTCATCCATTTCGACATACCCGGTGTTTTTCAAAGCAATCTTGAAGAGATTGTTTTTTACAACTTTATAATCTGTGCCAACCTCTCTGAGCTTATTGCGGAGCTCACTAAGATCTTTCACTTTGATCCCGGTATAATTAGTGAGGACTATATTCTTTTTTGCCTGAAGCTTCTCTTCAAGGCTTTTAACTTCATCAATTTTATATTGCTTAACCATTATCGTTCGATCCCCTTGTGATTAATTTTTATTCCCGGACCCATGGTTGATGATATATGAACAGATTTAATATAGTTACCCTTCGCATCAGATGGTTTATCCCGGAGAACCTGATTATAAAACGCCTTCACATTATCAGCAATAACCATATTCTCGAATGACATCTTTCCAATACCGAGATGGAGTACGCCGGTTTTATCAGCCTTATACTCAACCCGTCCACCCTTCAGCTCTTTCACAATTCCTTTTACATCATCGGTCACAGTTCCGGCTTTCGGTTTTGGCATAAGGCCTTTTCTTCCCAGAACAGGTCCGAGCTTTCCAACATCTTTCATCATATCCGGTGTTGCCACAACCGCCTGAAAATCAATCCATCCATCTTTGATTTTCTCAATTACATCCTCAGCGCCAACATAATCCGCACCGGCATCAAGGGCTTCTTTCTGTTTCTCACCTTTACAGATAACAAGAACCTTTACCTCTTTCCCTGTACCATGCGGCAGCACAACACTTCCACGGACGTTCTGCAGGCTTTTGTGAACAACCTTTATACTCATCTCAACAGACTCGTCAAATTTTGCGAATTTCGCATCACGCATGAGCCCTACAGCCTCATCAACACTGTACAGGGTCTGCTTATCTATTTTGGCTTTCGCCTCTTGTATTTTTTTCCCGTGTTTCATATTACATCCTCGAACATTGAATATATCATTGAATTATCAAGTTTTCCGGCACCACACAAAAGATCAGTCCACAACCTCTACACCCATGGAACGCGCCGTCCCTGCGATTATTTTTGACGCTGCCTGGATATCGTTCGCGTTGAGGTCAGGCATTTTCAACTCTGCAATCTCCTCAAGCTGTTTCTGTGTAATCTTTCCAACTTTGGTTTTGTTCGGCTCACTGGACCCTTTTTCAAGCTTGAGAGCTTTCTTTACAAGCACCGATGCAGGAGGAGTTTTAATGATAAAGGTATACGTCCTGTCCTCATATACGGTAATAACAACCGGGAGGATAGTCCCGGGCTTGTCCTTGGTCCTGTCATTAAACGCTTTGCAGAACTCCATAATATTCAGACCATGCTGACCAAGAGCAGGTCCCACCGGCGGTGCCGGATTCGCCTGAGATCCCGGAATCTGCAGTTTAATCTGAGTCATTATCTTTTTTTTCTTCTTCGGAGCCATTGTTCTATTCCTTACTCTAAAAATTTAGAATGATATCATCACAGGTAACATTAAATCTTCCCGACCTGCAGAAAATCAAGTTCAACCGGGGTTCCACGGCCGAATATTTCAACCTTAACCCTCAAACGTCCTTTTTCCGGATAGACTTCCTCTATCACACCACTGAAATTACTAAAAGGACCGTCAACAACCTTCACATGCTCGCCCACAGAAAATTCCATTGAAGCAGAAACCTTCTCCTTCACCTTCTGCTCACCAACCTGCGCAAACAACGAGTTCACTTCATTCTTGGACAGAGCCTTTGGTTCAAAAGAACCTTTTTCGTAATCAAAAACACCCAGGAAATTCGTTACCCCAGGAGTATCTTTCACTATTTTTCTGACATCGTCAGTCAGCTCGGTTTCAATTAACACATACCCCGGGAAAACCTTCTTGGACTTCACGCGCTTCTTGCCGTCACGTATTTCAGCCACATCAAGCGTAGGTATCTTAATACGGAACCCGGTCTCGAGCTCCATGCCAAGATTTATCAGTTTTTTCTCCAGGGCAGTCTTTACCTTGTTTTCATGCCCAGAATGCGTATGTATGACATACCATTCTTTTGTCATTATCAATTTACCAGCAGTCCAATAATCTTATTCAGAACAAAATCAACGAGCCCGAGAAAAACCGACACAAAAATCAGTGTGACGATTACCACAATAGTAAAATTACTAACTTCATCCTTTTCAGGCCAGGCAACCTTCTTCAATTCCTCACGCGATTCACGGATAAATTCCAACATCTTCATATCAATAATTCCCCGTCTGCATTTCTCGGAGCAGTTTCCGACTCTAATTACGCTTTGGTTTCCTTGTGCACCGTGTGCTTATCACAAAACCTGCAGTATTTCTTTACCTCAAGTTTTCCCGTTTGAGTCTTCTTGTTCTTCGTAACGGCATAATTACGCCTTTTACAATCCTTACAGGACAACAATATAATATCTCGCATTTCTCTGACCTTTAATAATAATTATGGATGGAAAGCAAATAAAGAATTAGTACTCTCTCAAGTCAAGAACTTTTTTCAGCACAATGGACATAACATATACTTTGCAACAAATCCACAGGCAGCTATTCGATATTGTTCATCTCTTCACAACGCATAACATTTAAGAGCCCACGACCAGAATCGAACTGGTGACCTTTTGCTTACCATGCAAATGCTCTGCCGACTGAGCTACGTGGGCGAAGACGAAGTCAAAATATTAAAAAAGGGGCGTAATCTGTCAATATTTTTTTAACCTTAACCGGAAAAATGCACAAATAGCCCCCCAAGGCGGACCCAGTTTACACGGCAGAACAACACACAATTCCCCTATATTTTTGTATTATAATAATCAACTTCTCTCTATGAGGAAAGCACTATTTATTTTTTTTACAAAAAAAATGGATGAAACCCGAAAAAAGAGCTGCCCGGTTTCAGGACAGCCCATTTCGGAGGTTTTCCATGTAATTGGCTCTTACTGGCGGCTATTATCTACGACAAACGCAGAGATATTGTCATCAGCAAGTATTCTTTTATAACGATTCGCCTCACTCCTTGTCGAGATAGACTCAACTCTTACCTTATACATACCGTCTTCATGAACAACTACTACAGGATTACTGAATGAACGCTGAAGACGCTCTTTCAGAGAATTAGCATTTTGCCTGGAATAAAATGCACCAGCCTGCAGCATGTATCTCCCGCCTGCCGACTCTTCATATCTGGACCGTTCCCGGTTACTCCCCGCATCACGGTATGAATCATCCCCGGCGACAGGTTCAACACCATCATTCCCGTCCCTGGCACTATCCCGTGCCGACCTGCTGCCCTCTCCCCTGCTGAGGACCTTGATCCCAACCATCGCATGACCGCTTCGCAGCATATCAAGCTCCCTGGCTGCAGAATATGAAAGGTCAATAATTCTCCCCTGTCGATACGGTCCGCGGTCATTAATTTTAACGGTAACGGTTTTTCCGTTATTCAGGTTCTTCACCAGCAGTACCGTGCCGAATGGCAGCGTCCTGTGCGCCGCGGTACTGCTGTTCATATCGAAACGCTCTCCCGAAGCGGTAAGTTTTCCATGAAATTCTCTTCCATACCATGAAGCTTCTCCCTGCTGAAAGAAACTGTCAGCCTGCCTTGACGCATCTCCGTTATATGAGATATCACGGTCCGAAGAACCGGCATCTCTGCTGCCGGCGCCGTCACGAACAGTTATATCTGACGTACGCGATGATCCTTCCCTGTAATACGATCTGTCACTGCCTGTATCATGCACATCACTGTTGTAGGTGAAATTGCTCTCTTCAACATTGTCCTGTGTTCCCTGGGCCTGCGGATATTCAGGATTGTTTCTCGTCAGCGCCCTGTTCGGCGCACAGGCGGTTAACACCATAAATGAGAGAACCAGTACTCCAACAAACAGGGATCCGGTTTTCTTTTGTGCCATAACATTATCCTCCACTCCATTACTATAGTGTTATTTTCGGAGGTTTATCATGTATGCTTTATATAAAAAAATGACATAATGTCCCGGACACAAAAAAAGACGCCCGATACACAACGGCGTCTTTATGCTGCCTTTCAGCAGTATTGAAACAGATGTGATTTCTTCTTTACACTTCTTCGTTGATGAGATCTATCATTTCCCCAAGATCCCGTATATCGTGTTCAAACTTCTCCATATCGTAATTCCGCTGGTCTTTTTTCGCCTTCCGGTATTTTTCAACCAGTAAGCCGAGTTTACCCTGTAATTCATGCAGCTCATTATCAAAATCACGGGAAACCCCTTCTCCGCTATATGCGGAGTATGAGCTTTTCATGGTATCAAGGTCTATTATCTCACCCCAATGCGGAACAACGGCATCAATATTAAATTCCGACTTTATGATCTCTGCAAAACTCAGGGATGCCTCCTCCTCACCATGGACAATAAACACTTTCAGCCCCTCTTTTTTTATCCCTTTCATCCACTCTAAAAGCCCGTTCCTGTCAGCGTGACCTGAAAAGCCGCCAAGGGTATGTATTTTCGCATTCACCACAACATCCTCACCGTACACCCGCACCCTTTTTGCGCCGTCAACAAGGCGCCGCCCCAGGGTCCCTTCAGCCTGGTATCCCACAAAGATTATACTGGACTCCGGCTTGTAAAGATTATTCTGAAGATGGAACTTAATTCGCCCCGCGGTACACATACCGCTGGCGGAGATTATAATGGCACCTTTGGCTTCTTCGTTAAGGCGTTTTGATTCTTCAGTGCTTCTGGTAAAATAAAGCCCGTCGAAGTCAAGAGGGCTTTCCCCGTTTAAAAGAATACTTTTCGCCTCCTCATCAAAGCACTGCCGGTTTTTTCTGAAGATTTCTGTCGCTGAAATGGCAAGGGGTGAATCAATGTAGACTGGAATTCTCGGTATTTCCCCTTCTTTTATCAGTTTGCCGAGGGTGTATATTATTTCCTGGGTACGTTCTATCGCGAAGGCCGGTATGACGATGTTTCCGTTCCGGTTATATGATTCATTAATAATGTTTTTAAATTCTTCATATGTGTCGGCCTTGCTTTTATGAAGCCGGTTTCCGTAGGTTGACTCGATGAGGAGGATATCGGCATCCTCGGCAACTTCAGGGTTTCTGATTATCGCCTGGTCACGGGAACCTACATCGCCGGAAAACACGATCTTTGTTGTTTTCCCCTTCTCCTCCACCCACACTTCAACGAAGGATGACCCGAGGATGTGCCCGGCGTCTCTGAAGCGCGCCTTTACTCCCGGAACGATATCGACCATGTCATTGTAGTTTACCGGAACAAACTGCTGTATTGACTGTTCAGCATCATCGACTGTATACAGTGGTTCAACAGGGTCTATTCCCATTTTTTTATTTTTTTTGTTTATCCACTCCGTATCCATTTCCTGGATATGGGCACTGTCAGGAAGCATGATTGAACAGAGGTCAACTGTCGCTTTTGTCGCAAAAATCGGCCTGGTGAACCCCTCCTTCACCATTTTAGGGATCAGTCCGCTATGGTCGATATGGGCGTGGGTCAGGATCAGCGCGTCAATCTGGCCGGGTGAATAAATCGTCTGCATGTAGTTCCGGTCACGGAGTACCTTTTTTCCCTGAAACATTCCCCGGTCGACCATAACAGTACTGTCGTCAGTCTTAATAATAAAACAGGACCCCGTTACACACCTGGCGCCGCCGACAAATTCAATTTTCATGCTGAACCCCTCCCTGGAATATCCGAGTTTATTATATACACATCACACACTATTCTTTACCGCATTGCCCGATGGCTTCACGGCCGCATTGTATATTAATATCACACTTCTGCAGAATTTTCTTTTTTCTCAGGTCCTGTATCCGGAACAGGGGGGATGCTTCCTCCGTTGCCGTCATCCCTGATGATCTCTCCGTCCACGAGGGTTATTGTCCGCTCGGTCATTCCCGCTATATCCAGGTCATGGGTCACAATTACTATTGTGGTATTCCTGTCGCGTCCCAGCTCAAACAGCACATTCGTGAGGTTCCGCGAGTTTTCACTGTCAAGGCTCCCGGTTGGTTCATCTGCAAGAATCAGGTCCGGATTTCCGATAATTGAACGGGCAACGGCTATCCGCTGACATTCTCCCCCTGACATCTCCATAGGTTTATGCTCTGCCCTGTCAACCAGCCCAAACCGGTCTATGATTTCAAGAGCCTGCTTTTTTGCTTTTTTCCACCCTACCCTTCTTATGAGGAGGGGCATCATTACATTTTCAAGAGCTGTGAACTCGGGAAGAAGATTATGCAGCTGAAAGATAAAGCCAATATACCTGTTCCTGAAATCCGAGAGATCTTCAACACTGAGCCTTGATACATCTTTTCCGTTTATCACAAGGTTCCCTGACTGAAATCCGTCAAGACAGCCGATTATATTCAGCAGGGTTGACTTTCCCGCACCTGACGGCCCCACAATTGAAAGGATATCACCCTTGTGTATGGTAAGATCTATTTCCTTTAATACACGGAGCTCATTACGGCCGTACCCGTATATTTTCTGCAGTTTGGAAATCTCTATTATCGGTTCCCTTTCCATTTCTGTATCCTATTCATATCGTATTGTTTCTACTGGTCTCTGACGTGAAGCCTGCCAGGATGGGAATATTGCTGCGACAGTGGCAAGGAACACCGCAAATATTGAAATCATTACTACAAACTCGGGATTTATTTCAGTTGGTATTGTATCAATGTAATATACATTCTTCGGAACAAGAGATACGTTCTGATATATGCCGGTATGAAGTTCTGTCCCAAACAGCTTATTCATGGATTCATAAAGAAAACCGGCAATATTATAGAAGAAAACCATTGAATTATTGATCTTGACCTCAACCCACTTGATTATCGCCTCCAGGTTAAGTGATGCCGCAAGCCCGAACACAACACCGAGAATGGACCCTGTAACGCCGATGAGAAATCCTTCCATAATAAAAATAACCATTATTGAAATCGGTTTTGCACCCATGGACTTCAGTATGCCGATTGCCTTCCGTTTTTCCATGACCACCATTACCAGGGTACCCATGATGGTAAACCCTGCCGACACAATGACAAGAAAAAGGATTATTGTCATGATAAGCTTTTCAAGCCTCAGGGCATAAAAAAGATTCTGATTCCGCTGTTCAGCAGTCTGGACATCATAGCTGAAACCCACGCGGGCCCGAACATTAGACGCGATTGATTCCATTTTATAAATGTCATTAACTTTTATCCCGAGTCCCCAGGCAACATCACCTATATCAAACAGCCGCTGGGCGGAGTTAAATGAAAGGACAATCAGTTTTGTATCAAATTCATAATACCCTGTCTTAAAAAATCCTGCAACGCGGTATGCCCCGATCCCCGGGGTAACACCGGTCCTCACGGACAACTGCCCCTTTGGAACAATAAGTTCTATACGGCTTCCGATTCTCAGATTATAGTTCCATGCCATCTCGGAACCGATAAATACATCCCGCAGGCTGTTAAATTTTTTCGGTCCCTGGACAATGAATTTTTTCATGTCCTCAGCCATGCCCTTCACTTCCCCCATACCCCTCAGCATTACGGGGGAGATATAGGAACGGTACCGGAACAGGCCCTGCCCCTGAACAAACGGGGAAATGGACTTGATGCCTTTCATGTCCTTAATTTTTTTTGCCAGGTCATTATAATTACGTATGCCTTCACCCCGCTGTTCAAGAGATGAGTTGGTAATTGTTATATGGGCATCGACATCAAGTATCTTATCTTTTATCTGACTTTGAAATCCGTTCATAACGGAAATAACCACAATCAGCATGAACACGCCGATAAACACGATAAAAATTGAAAGCAGTGTATTAAAGGAGATAAATCCCTGGCTCTTCTTTGCCTTGAGATATCTAAATCCTATAAAAAGCTCATAGAGGCTCATATTCGTTTTCCCCGGCTGATAACAGCATTGAAATAATAATACAGTGATGTGGTGGAAAGTGTGACAACACCCCGCCACGGACTGCCAGATCCAGATGGTAATTCCGTGTATACGGTATTCTCTTTGTATGCTTCACTGCAGATTTGTTTTGTCAAATACATTAAAAAGACAGAGTTACACTCTGATAAATAATATGTAAAGAAAATATTTTTGCATCACCAGCATCTGCCTTTTAAGCCGGCGTTCCCGCAATTGCACCCTGAACCGGTATCATCAATAGGGAGTTTCAGGGTTTATGCTGTATTTTTTATAAAAATACTTGCATATTTCACTGCTTGATTATTATATTTGTCCTGTAGATCAGGTCATTACGTTATAGATGGCCTGGCACCATGGGGGTGCCCGTTACGGGCTGAGATTATACCCTTTGAACCTGATACGGGTAATACCGGCGAAGGGAATGTGTGCGGAACCAGCTTTTTTCCCCGAACATTCACTCCACTCAGGATTAAAGAAACTCCATTATCTCATTCCCATGAATAATACTTTCTGCAGCGCAGGAGATTATGTCATGAAAATAAGCAGAGTAGCTACTATTGCCGGATCAGATTCCGGCGGGGGCGCCGGCATCCAGGCTGACCTGAAAACTATTTCAGCACTCGGCGGGTTCGGCATGAGCGTCATTACGGCTCTCACAGCCCAGAACACCCTCGGGGTGCAGGGGATATTTGAGGTCCCGCCGGATTTTATCGCACAGCAGTTTAATTCCGTTATGAGTGATATCGGTGTGGACGCGGCAAAAACCGGCATGCTTGCAACACCTGAAATCCTGTCTATTGTGTCAGACAAAATCAGGGAATTCAACATTGAAAACCTTGTGGTGGACCCTGTCATGGTGGCAAAGGGCGGCGCGCGGCTTCTTTCTGATAAAGCTGAACACACAATGATTGATCAGCTCATTCCCCTTTCCATGGTCATTACTCCGAACATTCCCGAAGCGGAAGTGCTCACATCAACGCCGATAAAGGGCGTTGATGAAATGAAACGGGCGGCAGAAATGATACACGCGATGGGAGCCCGGAATGTTGTTGTCAAGGGAGGTCACCTTTCGGGAGATGCCGTTGATGTACTGTATGACGGGAACTCCTTCCATGAAATACACACCGAACGGATTGCCACGAAAAACACCCACGGCACCGGATGCACCTTTTCCGCCGCTGTTGCAACAGGCCTGGCTTCCGGGCTCAGTGTTCTTCAGGCCGTTACCAGGGCAAAGGAATATGTAACGACTGCGATACGGTTTTCACTGGAACTTGGAAGCGGCCACGGCCCTACCAACCATTTTGCCGAAGTCATGAATGAGCGGGAAAAATTTATCTGCATTGAGTCACTGGAGAGGGCTTTCAGAAAACTGCATCGGGCGCGATGCGGAAATATTATACCGGAAATTCAGTCCAATCTGGGATACGCCCTTCCATGCCCCTCGAAGGAATCCCACGTGGCGGCATTCAGGGGGCGTCTCATCCGTTCCGGCAATCACATTACTAAAATTCACGACCCTTCGTTCGGTGCTTCACATCATATCGCCCGCATAATTCTTACTGTTATGGATTTTGACAATTCGTTCAGATCAGCAATGAACATACGGTATTCCGGTGAGATCATCAGATCGTGTGAATCACTTTCATTTTCAATAGACAGCTTCAACCGCAGCAGCGAACCGGAAGATATCCGGATTCAGGAAGGGGCTTCACTGCCATGGGGGGTCCGGGAAGTACTGTCATCCCGTCCAGATATCCCTGACATTATATATGATACCGGCGATATCGGCAAGGAGCCCATTGTTCGGATTTTAGGAAAAAATCCCGGGGAAGTGGCGGAAAAAGTCATCCTGATTTCAGAATATATCAAACAAGGCAGCAATTAAATCTTATTACAAAAGAGGAGACACAATGGAACTTAACGAGACGACAATAACAAGGGCTATCGTTGACCGCTTTTCAAAGAAACTGATAGAGTACACGGATATCGATGTCGCGATTGTGGGCGCCGGACCTTCGGGAATGGTGGCAGCATATTTTCTTGCGAAGGCAGGTAAAAAAGTAGCAATTTTTGAAAGGAAACTGAGCATCGGCGGCGGTATGTGGGGAGGCGGCATGATGTTTAATGAAATTGTTATTCAGAAGGAAGGGAAAGACATTCTTGAGAATTTCGGCATCACCTGCACCGAATACGAGAC
>DAOSYC010000007.1:38277-44917 GCA_035380905.1 Spirochaetota bacterium
ACTATTGAAAACACCAGGGAAATCTGTCCCAATGTGTATGTCGCGGGGATGTCGGCAAATGCTGCATTCGGCGGTCCGCGGATGGGTCCGATTTTCGGCGGAATGCTTCTGTCCGGGAAAAAAGCCGCAGAACTGATTATAGGCAGAGATACGTAGCCTCATGTATCCCGGCCCGGTTCTGTGTGTGCAACGGATGGCAGTGAATAATAGATATATTACGAAAAATACTGTTTTACAGATACGTTGATTTTTACAGCCTTTAATTAAATGTTGACAGAGACATTTCACAAATATTAAATGAATATAAATTCCCCGCAGCAGGGTTTCTTTGCGAAAATACCGGGGATCGCTGTATTCTCAATAATCCCGTAGCATCAGGCATTACAAATCATGACAAAACAGATTACGACGATCACAGACAAAAGCCAGTTCCAGGACATTTTTTACCGGCTCTTTTCAAACAACGATATTTTTCTTAAAACAAAAAGCGGCGACCTGAAAATTAAATTTTTCGGGTATACTGAAGGTCTCGCGGCATTTAGAATTCCTTTTCTGAAAAACATTCAGGAGAATATTCTAATATTTTCACGCCTTGAAGGCAACATTGTATACGCACAGATGAAGTTCGCCGAAAAGCAGGAGGAGGATATGTACATATTCTCCCCTGAGAAAATACAGATAATCTCAGAGAACCGGAGAGAATCCCGCACAACACTGCAGGAGGGAGGGGGCAAGAGCGTCCTTTACGTAACAAATCTAATCTCTGATTTTATCATTGAAAACTCCATTGCCCTTGATCAGAAAAAGGCTGACAAGGTACGTGAAATTCTCCGGTTTGATATGGAAAAGCAGTTTCATCACATAAAAACATTTTTCTGCAACGAAGGATCAAGCGATCCCAGGATGAAGTTTTTTATGGAAGAAAAGCGGCCGATATTTGTCTCAGACTTAACCAAGATCCCCCAGGAAAAGGACCAGCGGAACTACAACCTGTACGTAAATGAAATCTACTCAAAAGATTTTTATCTTCAGAACCGGAAACAGTTCATTTCCGAAGCTTCAGTTCCGATCCTATATAAAGCAAAAATCCCCTATGGATACATCCAGACGAACAACACTACTCCCCTTTCGGATTCAGCGCTGACCCTTGTGAAGAGAATGGCCATTGTGGCAGAGGAAATCTTTCATAAATATAAAATATTCCCCGTGTCTGACGAAAAACTCCTCGTATCAGACATCTCTAAACGGGGACTTTCTGTGGTTTTTAAGGAAAGGAAATTTATCCGGTACTTCAAGGAACGCAGCCTTGTATATTTTGACCTGATGTTCCCGGAAAATAAAAAATCTTCAATACTCGCTGTCGTGAGAAACATCACCCTTCTGGAAAACAAGATCATCAAGGTCGGTTGTGAAATTAAAGAGGTGGATGCCCTCAGCGAGGTAAATTACGACGAGTTCCTTGAAACCCTCGGGGAAAGTACTGAATAGTGATTCGTTTTTGCGTGCAAATCCTCCCGTATTTACTGTAACTACTGCAGCGTCCGTTCCTTCATGGCATCAGCATGAACATTGTAGGGGCAGGTCAGGCAGGCATATTGACAAAGTTCACGAAATTTTTCTGTGTCGCCATTTTTCAGGGCTTCGCTCGCCTCCCGGCATGTCTGTGACTGCCTGGTACACTCCTCTTTGCTGTGCTTTCCGCACATGGTACTCACAAACCGACATACCTCTGCCATGTATTCAGGCCTTAAATACAATTTTGCCTGAAGCATGAGAATGCAGTTCTGCCGTGCAACTCCGCAAAGGATTTCATCTTCAATTGACTTCACCGATAGTGCTCCCTTAACTTTTATATAGTATACTATATTTTCTCAAAACGCGCTGTCTTAAGTGATGCATAGGCGCTATGTATAAGCTTCATTTCCTGAGAGATCCTCCCGAGAGCAGGCTCCCAGGGCCTTCCGTCGATATAATCCTGAACAAAGGCACGGTGCATTGCTTTGAATCCCAGGAAATCAAAGGGATTCACAAAAGATATCCTCTTTTTTCTGCCATGAGCGGAACAGAAAAGGCCGTTGCTTTCAAACGTAATCACACCTTCCGTACCATAAATTTTAGACAGCGCCATTCCCTTCAGAGGGTTTGGTATCCGCCATGAATGGAGAAGTTTTCCCACCGTGCCGTTCCTGAATTTCACCAGAAGCATCAGAGAATCCTCGAATGGGATATTTGTATCATATGTAATATCCGGTTTTACCGCGATTGTCTCCACAGGATCAGAACCCGCAAGGGACACCAGGGCATTAACCCAGTGCACACCTCCTTCAAGAAGCGCACCGCCTCCCATCATCTCCGCATCAGTCCTCCAGCCCTCCACCTTGTCCCTGTTTGTCTTGTTCACTTCAAAAAAGAGCGGTTCACCTATAATTCCGGACTCAATATGCTTTCTGATTTTTTTTATAATAGGTTTGTAATAATAATTTTCCGCAACAGTGCACCGGACTCCGTGTTTTGCCACTGCCTTTTCAATGGTATTCAGCTCTTTCATGGTCCGTGTAACAGGTTTTTCGATAATGATATCCTTCTTATTTTCAGCGGCAAGGACCGCCAGTTCAGCATGAAACGCATGGGGAGTAGTGATAAACACAATGTCCACAAATTCTGAAGACACCGCCTCCTCACAGCTGCTGAAATATTCAGCGCCCTTTATTTTCTCCGCCAATTGTTTTGCCTCAGATATTTCAAGACTCGCGAAGGAAAGCTGTATGCGGGGATATAATTTCTTCAGCATTTTCGCGTGGCGAAGGGCGATATGGCCGCACCCGAAAAAACATATTCTTGGCAGTAACTGTTTCATAGTTTTCCTCTCATTATCAAAGCACCATTATGGCAGCTGTAATCATTTTTTTGCAAGGATCGACGAAACCCTGAGGGCGTTTGCCCCGATTGTAAGGCTAGGATTAACAGACCCACCCGAAGGCATGAAGGAGGCGTCAGTAACATAAAGATTTTTTATTCCCCACACTCTGCACTCAGGATCAAGGACTGATATATCCGGAGAATCACCGAACCTGCAGGTCCCTATTGCATGTGAAAATGTTTCGATTGGAAACGCATAGACCGGGAGGGCCCCTGCTTTTATCAGTATCCTTCTCGCTTCACGATACAGGGCTTTTCTCGCGGCATAATCCCTTTCCGCGTAGCGGTGATACACCCTGAGCGCAGGCATCCCGAACCTGTCGGTTTTGCTGAGATCAGGGTACACCCTGTTGGAATACTGCGGCACATCCTCCGCGATACATAAAAGGTTCGCCAGAAACTGGGACGCGAATGCGGCAATGTTTTTAAGCCCCGCGGGAACATTGGCTTTCATCACTCCCTTACCCGGGGTGTGAATCTCCTGAATAATACCCCACCCGCCCGCCGGGGACTTTTTCTTTTCAGGATCTCCATAATAGAAATCAGAAATGGAAACAAATTTATGGAACACTTCTTCGGGATTTAACCGTACCGGCATAATACCGCTCACCACACCATTAATGTGCCGCATCAGGTAGCGGCCGATTATATCGCCCCTCGGGCACTCATGATCAATACCCGATGTTATAAGAAGATGCGGTGTCGCCAGGGCCCCTGCGGCACAGATAATATTTTTCGCTTTTATTTCACGCTTTTCACCGGTTTCCTGATCAATCACGTCAACGGAAACCGCCTTTCCTTTTGCAACATTAATGCGTACAACCCTGTTATTCGCCAGAACTACGGCGCCATACTGCATTGCCTCGGGAAGCACTGCCACGGAGAGGTCATTCTTCGCCTCCACCTTGCAGAGATAATGATCGCAGGTATGGCACATCACACAGGCATTCCCGTCACGGGTCCCCTTAAAATTTATCGCAAGGGGTATATGGGCAGGGTGCAGCCCCAGCTTTTCGGCGGCATTCCATATTCGTTTCGATGGAGCAGTCAGCTCCGGGGCCTTCTGTGTAAATTCAGACTTCCGTTTCGGTTCGGTTATATCCTCACCCTTTACCCCCGCAACCATCTGCAGTCTCTCGGCTTCATCATAAAACGGGGCCATATCCGAATAACTTACCGGCCATTTGGTTTCCCCTGCTCTTACGCCGAATTCCCCGCCGGGAGCACCGAGAAAATCGTCCTCCCTCATACGGAAGGCAGCTGCTCCATAGAAGGTGGACATGCCCCCCACAGTATCATCAGGCCAGGACTCTTCAACTTTTCCCTTTTTCTGGTTGATATAGAACGGCGTGCATCCCCGGTACATCGGGTCTTCCAGATGAAGTTTTACCTCATCCCAGCAGGAATCGTCCCGTGCTACCCATACACCCCGTTCAATCACAAGAACATCTTTTCCCGCTTTTGCAAGATTGTACGCGGCGAATGCTCCGCCGAAACCGCTTCCTATAATTATATATTCATAGCTTTTTTTGATTTTCATATATCACCATGTAATGTTACTATAGTCCCTGAATAATTCTTTTTACGTCCGTAAATAACACTCCCCCGTGTGAGCGGGGGAGCAGGATATTACAGCAGTACTACCATTCCGATAGAAGTCTGTCAATACCTTCCTACATGAAAGGCCACACGCCTTCCTGGTAGGCACGAATATAAAGGAAGAGAAATGCTCCCCCCTCAAGAAGCCAGGTCCATGCCTGCATATAGGTACCCTTGAGAGCTATCCAGCCGGAATGCCCGGTGTCCGCCCAGAGGTTTATGGTAAAACGCCGTCTCCACGGCATCAGCAGAGGAAGTCCCACGCTGCTGGGCATATCGGCGAGGAAATGAATCAGGAGGCTCACAAGGCCCAGCACCGCCCACCATATATTGAACGGGGCAATGAGCAGCGCAACCACTGCCGCGAACAACAGTGAGTGCGACCATGTGCAGTGAAATGAATCCTTTGCGATTCCAAGCCAGATCGGAATTACGTCAAGGTTCGGGAGCCAGTGCGCCGCGAAACTGACCGCAATCGCTTCCATTGAAAATGCGTCAATATTACCATTGGTCAGTTCAGGTGCATAGGATGATATGGCAAACGCCACGGCAACATGTCCTAATTGCATTTATTTTTTCTCCTCATAAAAATTTATCTTCAGGAAATCCTCTTTCGCCTTTTTCGCGTTGGGATCAAAGAGCATCGCAACACCGATACAGGTGATGAGCGCGAAAAAATAAAGCCCCAGTGCCTGTGCTACCGTAAACGGCCGTCCGGGAACTTCAAACAGCAGGACCAGAAGAATTGTTACAATACCCGCAAGTACAATTCCGATAATGGGAGTCCGTAATAACATAATTTCTCCAGTACATAATTTTTCAGTAAAAAACCATACTGCCGAAGGATACAAAAAACACTGTAATAAATAAAATGTCAACTGAATATCTCAAAAAAAGGCCGCCCTGCAGTGCCGCCTCCTGTTGTGTGCAATCAGGAATCTTCTAGAAAGTAACTTCACATTTAATATAGAAGGTTTCTTCATCATCAGTATAATCAAGAGTAGTTGATGATGGAGTGAGATTTGTTTCGGCAGTGTACACTTCATAATATGCCATAAACCGTACATTCTTGCTGAACCTGTATCCGAGCCCTGCCGCCCAGAGAGTGGTTGTTACGTCTGTCCCGGCAGCATCATCAAACTCGCTTTCACCGCGGGCATAACGTCCAGTCAGAAGTATTGGGACACCCGCAACCGATTGAAGGTTCATGTTCAGGAATGCATCTATGATTGTGTAATCAGTTTCAGACACGATACCGTCATATGGCCACGCAAGAGTGCGTTTTCTCACGACAACGTATGATGCACCTATCCTGATCAGGTCCGTGGAATACGCGAGGGTACCGCCATAATATCTGATATAGTTGTCATTGTCACGGCCGTCATCGGTTATCTGGTGTCTCAGATAACCCGCAATATGAAGGCCGGTCACCGGCTGAATTGCCACCATCCCGAGATATGCCTTACCGTCATCACCGGATGTTTCCTCATCCGTCTTTTTGTAGCCTTCGCCATTCGTTACCTGTGCAGCCACCGTCACCATACCTGCAACCTGAAATTCCGCACTCACACCCATGTCGGCGGACACTTCTATGGTCTGCCCAAGTTCAGTACTGCTTTTCGCAAGGATTTTCTTCGAACCCTCGATATAGTTATTATTGAGCCACCTGTAATCACTGACATTATCGATAAAACCTGAGACCGCAGTGCTTATCATGCCGAACTGCATGATAAGGTTTACAGCACCCGTTCCAATTTTTGTCTGTACATAGGCATTCTTGATATACACAAGATACCGTGTATCACTGCCCCCTGCGTCGTTGCCTGCGTCAAGTGTCACTTTCACACTCCACACCTGGTCAAGCTGGTGCCTGAACTGCAGATATGCCCTCTGGATCTGGAAGCTGTTCTGGTGCTCACCCTCATCTGCTGCAGGAGTGGACATCTGCTTCATCCACTGAATGTACATTCTACCTGAAACCTGAGTAGCCGACTGCCCGGACTCCGCGGCATCCGCAGCAACCGCTGACAGCGCAAACATTACCGCCAGCGCGCTACGTAACAATTTTGAACGCATAAAAACCCTCCTGATACCATTAACAGAAGTAACGATATTCACTCCC
>DAOSYC010000008.1:0-44853 GCA_035380905.1 Spirochaetota bacterium
ACATATTCGAATGCAGGGGTTATGTTTCCACCGAATTCCGCGCGGGTGTCCTGTTTACGTATACGCTCGCCTTCAAAGGCGGGACCGTATGAAACCGGAATGGGCACTTTATCAATCTTGATCTTGCAGCCCCTGATTTCAAGGGCCTTTTCCACCATTGTCTCATAGGGAACGTTGGAAATTACATGTTCATAGGTGCAGACCCCCGTGGGGAGTATCTGCGGTATATCGGTATCGGCGATGACGGGGAACCCGTAATTCAGGGCCCCTGCAGCCGCGGCATATTTATCCGTATCCACTTCACCGAAGGCGAGAACGAATGCAAATATTCTGTCTTTATTGTACCGCAGGTTGGAAACATAATCGCCCGGTTTTACCCCGCCGAAGGAAAGGGCCGCGCGGTTCGCGAAGCCAAGGGCATAGATCAGCGCGGACACGTCCTCACCGAAGGGAACAAGGCGCGTTTCCCATCCGAGCTGCACCCCCTCCTCCTCAAGCTGCTGCGCGAACTGTTTTCCGCCGGTTGTTCCCGCCATGAATACATAGAGGCTCTTTTCCTGGAGCTCCCTGGCAATTTTTACCGCGATTTCATTTGTGGGAGCGGCCCCTGTGATGGCGGCAAAACCGGGAGCGGTACCGTCAACGAATTCAACTCCCCGCTCACGCATGATGATATCATTCGCAGCGCCGAGCCAGATGCCGTGTACAGGGTTAGGCCCCACAAGATATTTACACGCCTCAATGATCTCGCAGCTGAAAAGCGTCGCGACACCGGCATCGAGGGTGTTTCCCAGGTACGGGAGCCAGACGTCCGCAGAGGGCCTTTCGGGAAGGAGTTCCTTCGCCCGCCGCAGTATCCCCCGCAGGTCTCCTACGGTCTCAACCTTCTCTCCGAGGAATGAATATATGACAGGAAGATAGTACGCGGTGTCAGGGAACCCTATCCTGCAGTCCTCGCCTTTCTTCTCTATGGTTTCATCAAGTTTCGCTTCGGCCCGTGCCACCCACGCCACAGCACCGTCAATCGCATTCGTACATATTACCTTAGACACCTAACTCCCTCCTGTCCTTCATATCCAGCAGCTTCCGTTCCACCTGCCGGTTTATGCCGAGTTTGTCCCGCCGTGTATTTATAATATCCATAATAGCCTCGCAGGCATCATAGGGATTATCATGCACATGAAATGACGCGCCGAAAATATCCGACGCCCTGTTGTTCAGAAAGTCTGTTACGTTTTCAGAGCCTGAAATATAAAAGGGATGACCAAGAACAACATCGATGCCGGAACCCACAAAATAAGTCCCGATAGATACAGCCTTTTCGCTCATCCACTCAGGCGCCACGCCGACAACCGGCACATCAGAAAGATCATCCCCAAGTCCCCCTTCAAGGACAACTTCCGTCGCAGCTTCCAGGAGCCGTGAATTATCAACACAGCTTCCCATGTGGAGCACCGGCGGCATTCCCACTGTTTCGCATACCTCCCGGAGACCATCCCCCGCATGGGAAAGCGCTGTTTCCGGCGTCAAAAGTCCCGCCTTCGCGGATGCGATCGCGGCGCACCCGGTCTTGAGCACAAGTACGTCCCTTTTCAGCAGCTCCACAGTGAGGGTGTTGATATAGTCATCCAGTTTCTGTTTCGGGTTGTTGCAGCCGACAATGCCCACAACCCCCTTTATCCTTCCCTGAATGATCGCGTCATTGAGGGGACGGAAGGATGCACGGAAGGAACCGCCCAGCATATATTTTATCGCATCCACGCTGAATCCCGCCACAAGGGGCTCGGTGATTTTTGGAATTGCTACTTTTTCCGGATCACGTTTTTTATAATTATCAATTGCACGAAACAGCAGTTTCTTCGCAGTGGCATACGCGGTGCCGGTATTGAAACTGACATGGTCCGCCCCTACAGTTTTTGCGATACTGCTGGTCGATATTATTTCAGTATGATACGACGAGGCAACGTCCGGCAGGGCCGGCATACAGCACTGCACGTCAATAATCATCATCTCCACCGCACCGGAAACAATTGCAAGTTCCTGCTGGAGGAAATTTCCGGCAATGGGAATCCCGTGACGCATGAGAATCTCATTCGCGGTGCAGCAGATACCCGCCAGGGTAACCCCCTCCGCGCCGGCGGCCTTCGCGTATTCCTTCACTTCAGGATCACCCGCCGCTGCAGCCAGCATTTCAGACAGTGCCGGTTCGTGCCCGTGAACAACAACGTTCACGGTATTCTCTCCCAGCACACCGAGGTTCGCGGTACTGCGGACCGGCGACGGCGAACCGAATATTATATCAGAGGCTATTGTTGCCATTCTGGAACCACCCCATCCATCGGAGAGCGATGTACGTATACCGTGCATCAGAATATTTTCATAATCATGGTCAACTCCCATGTGGGTACGGTGCATGCACTCAACGATCATCCTGTCAACACCTTTGGGCCCGACGCCGGTACGTTCCCACACCCCCTGCCGCTTCAGAGGCGCAAGTGAAAGGGTCTTCAGGGTTTCCTCCTGGGCAGTGTACTCTGCAAGAAACACATCCGCCAGGCGGCCAGCTATTTCCCTGTTTGAAAGCCCCTCAATGTCGATGCCGTATTTTACCGCATTTTCACGGAGTGCCTTTTCGTCTTTTATGCGGTAATCGCCTCCATTATCCTCAGCGATCTTTTTTAACAACAGTACGAGGTGCCTGCCATGGTCTGAGTGGGCAGCGGCTCCCCCCGCGACCTCACGAAGATAGTTCCGGGCAACAATAGTATCAGCATCAGCGCCGCAGACCCCGAAGGGGGCTTTCGCGCTGATTCGGCATGGCCCCATATGGCAAATTCTGCAGCATACACCGCTGGTACCGAACTTGCACTGGTTTTTCTGCTGGTCCATGCGGAAAAAACTCACGTTCACGCAGTCGGCTTTCGCTTTTTTCAGTGCCTCAACAGAGGCCTGATCGGTGACCCGTTCTTCAGGGGTCTTTATATCTTCAGCCATTATTATTCTCCTTTCTTCATCACTGTACGGATAAACCGGTCCACTTCGCGGACCACAGTATTTCCAGCAGGCAGGCCGCGGAGAGACATCCCCTTCTCGCCATACCCGGCAATTTCATCATTCATAGGCACCATCAGGGTATAATCGGCCTTCGTTTTACGGGCTACTTCCGAAACCATTTCACTGATTCCGTCTCCCCGTACCCGGTTCGCTATCACCGCCAGCGCCCCGTACTGAATCTCCATTTCTCCCGCAAGATCATAAAGACGGGACACCGTCCTCATTCCGTTCATTGAAGGTTCCGCCACAAGCACAAGGAGATCCACGCTTTTTACGATACGCCGGGAAAGGTTTTCAAGTCCCGCTTCATTATCAATTACGACATAGGGATAGTTGTCCGATATCTCCCGGATCACCGCCCCGAGGACATTGTTGGCATAGCAGTAACATCCCGGACCTTCGGAACGCCCCATTGCAACGAGGTCAAAATCCTCAGCCTCCACAAGGCTTTCAGATATTTTCAATTCCAGCAGTTCCCGTTTTGACACCCCGGTCACCTCATTCGCGGAGGCTATCTTCCTTGCCTCCTCCCTGACGGTACCAACGGATTTCTGCACGGTAACGCCGAGGACGCTGTCAAGGCATGAGTTCGGATCAGCATCAACCGCAAGGACCGGCGACATCCCGTTCCGTATAAGGCCCGATACCATGAGCCCGGAGATAGTTGTCTTACCGCATCCCCCTTTCCCTGTTACAGCAATTGTGTATCCCATTATATGAGTCTCTTAATATTTTTCCCGGAGGGCAGTGCCGAGGTCCCTGAGGGTGCAAAATACTTTTTCAGCATCATCGGTCTGCATTGACCCCGTACCGCATGAGGGGGTAATAACCGAGGCATTATGGATCTGATCAGCGGTAAGTCCCGTCTTGGACGCAAGGTTATCGACAAGAAAATCAAAGTGCGATACCAGGGACTCCACGGTCTGGTTCCGTATCTCAACAGATGTGGGAACAATACCCCATGCAAGGATCCCGCCCTTCTCAATAAATCCCTTTACCGCATCGGGATAGAGCGCAATGGTCTCCCCGAACCCGAAGGCATCAAAATTCACCATATCAACACCTGCGTCAATCAGGATGCTCCAGTCGGTATTACCGCAGCAGTGTACACCGGCAATCGCGTTGTCCGCGTGGATCGCGTCCACTACTTCACCGATACAGGCAACCACATCCTCACGCTTTACCGAAATGTATGTAGAAGAACCGAAGGCAGACAGGATCGGTTCATCAATGAAGCATATCACTTTTTCCGCGTAGGGCTGAAATTTCCGGATCTGCCAGCGGCACTTCATAGCCAGTGCCTTCACCACAACGTCCCTGAATTCATCATTATAATATAATGCACGCTTGTTTTCATCGACAACGGTGAGGGCAAAGGAACAGGGCCCCGTAGTCTGGACTTTCACGAAACTGCGTGTTCCGCCTTCAGCTTTCAGCCGCTGTTCCAGCGCGTAGATACCCCGGGAATAGTCAGCGCTTATTGCCATTGCGCTGCAGTCCCCATTACCTTCATCAGGGTCCATTGCCATGATGTAGGATTCGTAAAACTGCGCGAATTCTTCGGAGTAATCTCCTGAGGTATCAAAAAATATCCGGCTCTTTTCAGTGTCAATAACGGACCGCGGTATACCTTCTGAATACTGAATTTCCATCTGTTCCTGAAGCCCGATTTTCGGGAGCTGCGGCCATACAGGGGCATCCGGGATTGTGCTGCTGATAAGGTCTATCGCGCTCTCCGCACTTTCATGGGGAAAGCTTCCAATTGCGGTCGCAAGAAATTTCACCGGTACACTCATTATAGTCTCCATTATTATATACATTACCCTGTTACCGCATCGTGGCTCCACATCAGGAGGGAATTGTGCCGCGGGGGCTGAACGGATTATACACAGGGGTACGATACGGGATATTCTGCGCCTTCCGGTATATTGTGTCAAGACACAAAATATTCATATATACACAAACACATTTTACCGCATAGCATTACGGTCAAGAACTTTTTGCTGCAGTGTTTTCGCGAGTTCAGAGAATATCCTCTTCATCTCCTCGCCCATGCCGTCGGTTACAGACCTTCCGTCACGGTCGCTTTCCATAAGGCGCTCCGAAAACGGAACCGTACCCACAATATCCAAACCCGGAAGAGATTCCCGGATAAACCGTTCATCTTCCGCGGTGCGGATTCTGTTTGCGATTACCGCAATATTTTCTATGCCGATCTGACGCGCCATTTCGGCAATGCGCTTTACAGAATCAACCGAACGCTGTCCGGGCTCAACAACTACGAGGAAGATATCGACACCCGCCGCCGTAGCCCGTCCCAGGTGCTCGATTCCCGCTTCCATGTCCATGAGGAGAAGATCGTTTTTATGCAGTACAAGGTCCTGTACCAGGGCACGAAGAAGAGAACTCTCCGGACATGCGCACCCGGTACCTCCCCCTTCCACGGCACCAAGCACAAGAAGCGACACACCGCGGTGGATATAGGCATAGGTATCTTTAATATCAGATACTTCCGGATTCAATTTGAAAATCTGTCCGTATTCTTTCAATTTTGCCCCTGTCCGTTCCTCAATGAGCGCTTTCTCCCGGGCAATTGTGTGGATACTGTCCTGATCTGCCGACACGACACCGAGAGCGGAGGCCATATTCGCATCGGGGTCCGCATCGACCACCAGTACATTGATATCATTTTCTGCGAGTGTAAGCGCAAGGGCCGCGGTGATGGTAGTTTTTCCAACGCCTCCCTTGCCTGAAACAGCTATTTTCATGTAATTTCCTGCCTTTTATAAGTAATACCAGAATTATGCAATTATTGTATTGAAACACCGGATACGAACTGAACAACAGGCATGTGTAATTCCGCCGATGCGGCGGAAGCGGATGCTTTCAATTAATAATCGCCCATTTCAGATAATAGTGTTCATTGTATCACAGTACGTCTGATGTCAATAAAAATTATTATATCTGTCAGGTATACTGCCCTATCCCCGCATTGTAATTGACACACATATTCCATGAAATATATTCATCTATTATGAGAATAAAAGGTAACAGTGTTCTTTACAAACAAAACCTCATACGCTACGGGCTGTACGGTTTTGTAACCGGTATTATCGCATTTCTAAACATTATGGCGCTTCACATTCCCCATTCGATCTTTTTTTCAGCTGAATCAGCTCACCGGTCCGGAAAGGCATTGGGTGAGTTTCTTGATATCGCGCCGGTTTTTTTCTTTCTTGCGGCTCTTGTGTCGTTTGGAATACTGTTTACCGGAATACTGATGAAACCCCGCACTTTTCCGGTCCGAACCTTCATGAAGACATTTACCAGGTATATTCTACTCGCCGCCTTCTGGGGAGGAGGGTTTTTTACAGTAATCATTTTGGGTTCACTTTCCGCGCTTTTCGTGATCCTTTTTATGGAAAAACATACCCCGGTTTTCATGTCACTCGGGTTCTTCTCCGGGGCCCTGCTCCTTCTCCTGCTCTCATTCATAGCAGATAGAGCAGGGACGCTATTATATTCCGGCGGGGAGTGCGGTGATGATACCATCGAAAATTCTGCTGATTCAAACACACGCACGAATTCAGCACCAGACCGGTCCCTTTCGTATGCAGAAAAAACTTCCGCCTATACTCTTACCCTCCTGGGAACAGCGCTCATACACGGGAATGAGATCCGTGTGTTACTGTCCTCAATACGAACAGAGGGCACCGTTACACCGGTCATTCCTCCGGATATTTTCACAGGCGCTGTCCCTTCTCTTGCTTTAATCTTTATGTCTTCACTCTGTGTTCTAAAGTCCTTTAAAATAATGCGGAGGGGAAAACATCCCTGATTATTTTATGTTGACGAACCAACTTTTTATTCTTATACTACGTACTCATGATTGCGCTGCTGATAGCGGATTTTTTTTGTGCACATCCGGCACCTGTACACAGCACATCATTGCTGGTAATAATATATCCATTAATAATTTATTCTGACTCTATTTCGTGGCGGGTAAAGATCATCATCTATACAGCTCGTAATGTACAGCCGAACAGTAACTAATATACTGTGTAAAGGAGAAAGTCTTATGAAACGGTGTGTGATGTTAGCCATTACAATGTGCATGGTATTTGCAACACATTCCATGTCGCAGCCGACACCGCCGGTTCATGCGGGAAAGAAACTTGTTTCATTCCCGGTTACTGTCAACGGTTCAACTTTATTTTCACTCTCAGCAAACCTCGGACCACTCAGTGCCGGAGAACGTGCCGCGAGAATAAGCAAAAAACTCAAATACTATAAAGACAAAAGGGTTAACATCGCAGACAGCCTGTCTACGAAAACTGATGCTGAATATATTCTTATTCATACAAAATCTGACGTACTGATGGCGGTAAGCACCGCTGACGCGGAGATTACCGGGACAAGCAGGGAATATCTGGCAAGGGAATATATTGCAGTAATAAAACGGTTCTTCTCTCCCCCCGCCATAGAGAATCATGATTTCAAATATTACATTAATAAATATCGCTCACTTATCCTTCACATCGCATATTCTCTTGCAACAATAATCGGGATACTTGTTTTTCTATGGATCAGCTCAAAACTTTTTAACCGCCTTTATAACTATATTGAATCCCTTGAAGGAACCGTTATTCGCGCATTTTCCTTACGCTCGCATGAAATAGTTTCTTCCGGGAGCTTCATAAATCTCATCCTGATTGTTTTTAAAAGCATTCGTCTTATACTGACACTGGGTGTACTCTACTATTCACTGATATATATATTCTCTCTTTTCCCCATAATCCGTGCTGTAGATATCAAATCAATAATGAAAGTCGTATTACTGATAATATTCTTTACCGCAACCGCAATCGGCCTCTTCAAACTGGTACAGTCGTTCTTTGAAATACTATCTGTTAATATTCCACGATGGAAAGGTTCCCTGATTAAACCCCTTAAAGTAAAGACGATAGAAATTCTTTCTGAAGAACGTATAGTGGAAATAGTAGTGAAGATATCAGAAATACTAAAAATACTGATATATCTCCTGCTGCTGTATTTTTACATCTCACTTCTTTTCAGTCTTTTCGAATTTACCAGTCAATGGACCGGTATTCTGCTGGGTTACATTTACCGTCCCCTCAGCACAATAATCAATTCATTTGTACAGTTTATCCCGAACCTGTTTTTTATCATTGTAATAATTTTTATTACACGATATATGATAAAGTTTTCCGGCCTTTTATTTTTCGAACTGAAGCGCGGCTCCTTCTCCCTGCCCGGATTTGACAGGGAATGGGCCCAGCCAACCTATAAAATTTTACGTTTTTTGATAATTATCTTTGCCGTAATTGTTATTTTCCCATATATCCCCGGATCGCAATCAGAGGCATTTAAGGGTGTTTCTATATTTCTTGGCGTCCTTTTTTCTCTCGGATCAACATCCATCGTGGCCAATATTGTTGCCGGGGTCATACTGACCTACATGAATGCGTTTAAAGACGGCGACAGAGTAACTATTGGTGACGCTACAGGGGATATTATCGAGAAGACCCTTCTTATAACCAGGATCCGTACGGTAAAAAATGTCATAATCACAATACCCAACGGCCTTATTCTCGGCAGCCACATAATAAACTTCAGTTCATCTGCAAAGAACCGCGGCCTTGTGCTGCATACCGCAGTGACAATAGGGTATGATGTTCCCTGGCGCATTGTCCACGAAGAACTGCTTCGTGCCGCAAAAATGACTGAACATATACTTGAGCAACCTGAACCGTTTGTGCTGCAAAAAAGCCTTGATGACTTTTATGTCAGCTATGAGCTTAACGCATACACCGATAAACCGCACCAGATGGCAGGCATCTATTCACAGATGCATCAGAACATACAGGACTGCTTTAATGATAAAGGCATAGAAATCATGTCGCCCCATTACTCGGCAGCCCGTGACGGCAACCTTACAACAATCCCCGGGCAATATGTACCATCTGATTACATGCCGCCTTCATTCAGGATATTAATGCCGAAAAACACAAAGCCGGCATCAGGTAAAAAGCGGAAGAAAAAGGAATAGCACTCTCAAGTCTAAAGGGGTTTTTTCATGCTGAAACATCTCGGGAACACAACACGCCGGATTGGCAGGTTATCCATGTCCCAGACAAAGGGCCTCATTTCCCTAATGGGGAAGAAATCACAGAAAGCCGGGCTTCCCCCCGGAACACTTATTCACGTTGGAGAACGAAAACTTCCAAAACCGGCAATCACCCTTATCCAGTACAACAGGGATACGCTGAAAGAGACTACAACACATGACCTCACAAAGCTGAAAAAAGGAATCTCAAAAAAACATGTGAACTGGGTCAGGGTACGGGGAATTCATGATGCGGAGATCATTGGTGAAATCGGCAAGCACTTTGCGATCCACCCCCTCAACCTTGAGGACATTCTGGATACGAACCACAGGCCGAAGATTGACATATCCGAATCCTATATATTTATTCTTGCAAAAAATATCAGGCTACACAGTGAAGACTTCAGCATACATGCTGAGCAGATAAGTATTGCCCTGACAGAAAACGCAGTTATCACCTTTACGGAAAGCGATGATACAATTTTTGACAGTATAATTCAGCGTCTTGGCAGTACAACATTCAAAATACGTTCTGAAGGTCCTGACTACTGCGCCTATACTCTTCTGGATATTATTGTGGACAATTATTTTTCAACACTGGAAACCCTCGGTGACATCATAGAAGAAATGGAACAGACTCTTATACATAATCCATCACAGCATACACTTGAAATTATATTAAAATACAGAAACGATATGATCCTGCTGCGAAAACTGATATGGCCCCTTCGTGAAATACTCAGCAGGCTTACGCGGGGAGAAACCACGCTAATAAAAAAAACAACTATACTGTATTTGAGAGATATTAATGATCACCTCATTCACATTATTGACAACGTCAGCACATTCCATGACATCCTCTCCAGCATGCTTGAGATGTATCTTTCCAGCGTAAACAACAAAATGAGTGAAGTAATGAAGGTGCTGACTGTCATCACCACGACATTTATTCCCCTCTCATTCATTGCGGGTCTATACGGAATGAATTTCAAACACATGCCTGAGCTCTCATGGAAGTACGGCTATTTCTTTGTGCTGTGCATCATGGCATTGATTGCTTCAATAATGATCATCTTCTTCAAAAGGAAAAAATGGTTATAACATATGAACACACGCGAAACAACTCCAATAGAATTCATCTACACATCATCGATTGAAACTGTACTCACCACATTCGACACCGGCACCGCGGGACTCGCTGATCATGACGCTGAAGCCCGGCGTGCGGAATTCGGTCTTAACGAAATTGTACAGGGAAAGAAGAAGGGTTTTTTCAAGAAACTCCTTACCTACATCATCGACCCGATGGTACTGATACTATTTGCCGCATCTGTATTTTCTTTCATCATTCAGGATTTCATTGAAGGATTTGCAATTCTGGGAGTCGTGGCAATCAACACGGTTATCGGGATGATACAGGACAGCAAAGCGGAGAAGGCCGTTGAGGAACTGAAAAAAATTCTTTCACCTCAATTCAAGGTCATCAGAAACGGTGTCACGGAAATAATATCTTCAAAGTTTATTGTTCCCGGAGATATTATTGTAATGGAAGCGGGCGATATCATCCCCGCTGACGCCCGTGTTGTTGAACAGAAAAACCTGCTTGTGGACGAGGCGCACCTTACCGGAGAAAGCGAACCTGTATCAAAAAACGCCAATCCCCTTGAGGGCAGCGACCTCCGGCTGCATGAAATGAGCAATATTCTGTTCACAGGAAGCAAAATACTACACGGAAACGGACGGGCCGTTGTTACTGGAACCGGCAACAACACCGAAATGGGTAAAATTGCCGAAACCATTCATTCAGCTGAAGATGAGAAGACTCCGCTCCAGGAAAAACTCAACAGGGAAATCAAATTTCTTGTTGGCCTTGCGCTCCTCTCCGCTGTTGTGGTGCTTGGAATTTCAATGCTCAGGGATTTCTCATTCAACCAGTCAATCATTATCGCAATCAGCATCATGGTTGCGGTGTTCCCTGAAGGGCTTCCGGCATCCATTACAATAGCGCTGTCCCTTGCGGTTGAACGTCTCGCGAAGAATTCTGTCATTGTTAAAAAACTCTCATCAGTGGAAACACTCGGGAATGTGGATTATATCTGCACAGACAAAACGGGGACACTGACCCAGCATAACATGACCGTCAAAGAGTATTACATCAACAACTCATTTTATACAATAGCGGATATTTTCAAAATGCTTGCTGATGGTCAGGCTGATATCATCAACCAGCTCTTCCTCATATCTGTCAAATGCTCTACGGCAGAAGTAATTGAACAGGACGGCAACATTGTCAGGGAAATGGGCGACCCGACGGAGATCGCGCTCATAAGGGCGTCTATTCTTTCCGGATTCAACCCCGCAGACTTCAACAGCTACACCGTTCATGAGACCCTTCCCTTTTCTTCGGAAACAATGTATTCAGCGGCGCTGATTTCTGCCGGTACACGTCATGAGATAATAGCAAAGGGCGCTCCGGAAAAACTTCTGGACATGTGTTCCAATATCTACAGAAACGGTTCTTCAATTGAACTTACACCACAGCTTCGCAGGGAGACATACAATGAACTTGCTGCGGCATCAGAAAAAGGATACCGCCTTATAGGATTTATGAACAGGGACACCGCCGATTCAACATTAACCATCGGCCCTGAGGACATGACAGGATTCACCTTTCTTGGATGTGCCATTATATATGATCCGCCGAAAGATGAAGTGAAACAAACAATTGCTGCTACCCGTGACGCTAATATCAGTGTTGTAATGATCACCGGCGACAGCAAAAAAACCGGGTTCTCCATCGCGGAACATGTCGGCATTGCTGAAAACATAGAACAGGTCATAGAAGGCCGTGAGCTGGATGCCCTCAGCGAAGAGGAGTACGGGTTACGAGTTGAATCAATAAAGGTATACTCCCGTGTTGCCCCTCTTGACAAGCTCAAAATAGTGAAGACCCTTAAGAACAAAGACCATATTGTTGCAATGACCGGAGATGGCGTCAATGACGCCCCCGCCCTTAAACAATCAGATGTCGGCATAGCAATGGGAAGAGCCGGTACCCAGGTTTCCCAGGAAGCCGCAGATATTATACTTACTGACGATAACTTCGCGACAATTGTCAAAGCAATCAAAGAAGGAAGAACAGTATACAGAAATATAAAAAAACTGGTGCGTTACCTTATTACAAACAATATCGGGAAAGTCATTGCGGTACTCCTTGCCCCTGCCCTGGGATATGCTGTACCACTCACTGCAATCCAGATCCTCTGGACAAATGTAATAATGGAATCGCTCCCCAGCGTGGGGATCAGCACCGACCCCTCCGATGACAGAATCATGAAAAAGAAACCTTCCAGTCAGTCAGAAAAGATCATAACATCCGATGAGCGAAAAATAATGATTCTGGACGGTATATTATTCGGCATAGTTATAACGGCAGGATTTGCCGCCTTGTTTCATTTGACAGAAGGCGACAATAATATTGCACGTACCGGAGCATTTATAATTACACTACTTTCCCCCCAGGTATATGCCTTTGTACTAAGGGATGGCACGAAAATTGAACGGTTTACCATGCCCAACAGGCTTTTAAAATCGTTCTTTGTTATGACGATTTTTATGATCGGTGCGATTGTGTTTATTCCACAGCTCCAGATTATTTTTAATACAACATCAATTACATCACCCGCCCAATGGGGAGTTATAATTGTCTTTTCTATTATTACACCGTTCATCAGGTTCCTCTGGAGCCTGAGACATTCATGAAATACTAAGGACAAACACAACGTTAATGCAGTATTTTTTTCACTGCAGCGCCAAGGTCCTCAACACGGAACGGCTTTTTAACAACTCCGGAAAAGCCGTACCTGTTGAAATCTGAGAGTACAGGGTCATTGGAATAACCGCTTGAAACAATTGCCCGCACCTCCGGATCAATCTCCCTTAATTTCTGTATTGCCTCAAGGCCGCCCATCTTTCCCGGTACCGTAAGGTCCATAATCACCAGGTCAAAGGGCTGACCGGAATCAAGTGCGCCAACATACATGGAAATTGCCTCCGCGCCATCACTGACACATTCTACCGAATATCCGAGATATTCCAGCATAAGTCTCACGGTCATCAGTATCTCTTCAACATCATCCATGACAAGTATTCGCCCACGCCCCCCCAGTGGTATATTGTTCTTTTCCTGTGTTTTTTCAATGGGTTCATCGGATGCGGGAAGATACACATAAAATGTTGTACCTGTACCTTCAACAGAATCGAGGTCAACATATCCCCTGTGGCTACGAACAACGGAATATACAATTGCAAGCCCCAGTCCGCTCCCGTCTTTTTTTGTGGTAAAATATGGGTCAAATATTGACGAATAATGCTCCTTCATAATCCCTGTACCCTGATCTTTTACGGATATTTGAAGATAACGGCCAGGTCTGACAGGAATTACGCTTTTTTCATCGAGATCAATATTTTCAGCTGATACTGTTATCACTCCCCCGTCAGGCATCGCCTGATATGCATTGATAACAAGATTGTTTATCACCTGGGTAATCTGTCCTTCATCGATCACCGCGGGCCACAACCCGTCCTGAATTTTAAGTTCATACAATACCTTCGAACCCCGTAAAGCAAACTCCACTGAATCTCTCAGAATATCTACAACTGAAGCAATTTTTTTTACCGGACTGCCCCCACGTGAAAAAACAAGCAGCTGCTGCGTGAGGTCACGTGCCCGCATGGTAGCATTTTCAGCTCCCGTTAGAATATTGAAAAGCCTTTCGTTTTCCTCCAGCTCGGTCTTTGCGATAGAAATATTGCCCGCAATAACCATGAGAATATTATTGAAATCATGCGCAATCCCGCCCGCGAGGACACCTATGGATTCAAGCTTCTGTGTCCTCTGCAGCTGCTGCTCCATTCTCCTGCTTTCTGTAATATCACGGCTTACCAGAAGTATGCTTTGCGGTAATCCGGAATGATCTGATATTAAAGAAGCATGTACATCAGCAAGAAAATGCCTGCCGCCTTTTTTCTTCAGGGTAAGTTCCTCAGTTCTCTGCTCATTTTTTTCCCTGATACCCTGAATAAGCATTTCAGCCGCATTACCGGACACTGGTTCTATTATTTCATGTATGTTTTTTTCAAGAAGCTCATCTGATGACTCATACTCATGCATCACCGCTGCCTGGTGGTTACAGAAAAGTATAGTACCTTCAAGGTCAATCAGATATACTCCGTCAGGGGAGGTTTCGATCAGGGACCGGTATTTTTTTTCACTTTCACGTAAATCATCTTCGAGCTTCTTCTGATCAGTAAAATCCTGAACGCAGTTAAGGGTACCTGCATAACCGGATTTATTAATAATCGGGGAACTTGCGACACTGACATGGAGCCTGGATCCATCTTTCTTTTTATATATAAATTTATGCTGCTCGCGAGTACCGTCTTTCCGTTTTTGTATCATTGCCCGAGCTTCACGGCTTCCGTTGCTATCGATACAATCATAATAAGATTTCCCGATCAATTCATCAACTTCATATCCAAGCATTTCCGCCATCCTTGGATTCACAAAAGTTGTTATCTCTGAGGAATCTATTGCCCAGACCCCCTCCTGCATGTTTTCAACAAGGTCGCGATACTTTTTCTCACTACTCCGTAACTGGTTTTCCAGTTTTACTTTATTTATTACTATTTCAATTGTTATAAATAATTCATTCTCATTTACGGGTTTCCCGACATATCCATACACGTCGGTATTTTTCATTTTTAGTATGGTATCATCATCGGAATGAGAAGTCAGATATACAACGGGGATATCAAACCGGCTGTTTATTATACGGGTGGTTTCTATACCGTCAAGAGGACCTTTCAGCATAATATCCATGAGGATAAGATCCGGGGCAATTACTTCAATACTCTTGATTGCACTTTCGCCATTATCCTGAATGGAACACACATCATATCCGCGCTTTTCAAGAGTTTTGCGGATATCAAGCGCTATTACGGCTTCATCCTCAACAATCATTATTGAAGCACGATTCATTTACTCCTGCCCCTGGACCTGTCAGTAAAATGCAGTCACCCTATGCCTGCTAATGACGACTACAATGTACCATTTTAAAACACAGAAATCAAGCCCTTTTACAGGCAGGCAGCGCTCATATACTACTTTTCCCGGATAGTTCTTTATTGAGCTGTTTCTCTATATGCCGTAATATCCTGGTATAGTGTTCCTGCTCTTTTTTTAATGCACGGTATTTCTTATCCCGGCGGATTTCACGTTTATCCATCCCAAGAGAAAGGAGTTTTTCCTTCAACCCGAGGCGGTCATCACGCACTTTCCGCCATTCATCACGTTTCTTCTCCATTTCCAGTCTTAACTGTGATACACGCTCACCTGTAGTATTAACGTCTTTCATAATCGGTCACCGAAGTGTTCAGTCCCTCCTGAATAACACCATCCGCATTATCTCCGCCTCCCGATATCAAGGACATCACCCTCCTGAAGTATTTCAGTCCTGAAACTGCTTTTCTCAATTACTTCACCATTTTTGTTGACACTGATTTTATCGGGATTCATTTTATACTGGTCAATAAGCTCCTGCAGAGTTGATTTATAAAAAACCATCTCTCTGCTGTTTACCGTTATTTTCATCAATACCGCTCCACTCATAAATAATCAGCGCGGGAAGCACAATTGCCGCCGTCTCGGATCTCATCGCGGTAAAACCGAAGTTACAGGCGTGCCATCCTTCATTAACAGCTTCGCGCACTTCTTTATCTGAAAATCCTCCCTCCGGTCCAACAAGAACAGCAATACTTTTTTCTTTTTCCGCATTCCGCAGACATACCTTCAAATCCATGCAGTTCACATCAGTATGCGCGATAATACGGTGGCTGTCCCGAAACAATGACACTGTTTCATGAAAGGATACCGGCGCCTCCACAACGGGGGGAAATTCTCTCATAGACTGTTTTGATGCTTCAGATGCTATTTTCTGCCATCGGTCAATTTTTTTTTCTTCTGAATCCCCTATCACAGGGATTGTCCTCTCGCTGACCACAGGGACTATTCTGCGTACCCCGACTTCGACTGCTTTCTGGAGTACAAGATCAAACTTTTTTCCTTTGAGAATACTAATACAAAGTGTCACATCAATATTATTTTTATTGTTATCACGAATTCTCACAATATCTACAAGAATTTTCGTTTCAGTAATGTCAGTAATGTGCCCCTTATAAAGTGAACCTTCACTATCGCGAAGCGAAACGAAATCACCCTTTTTTACACGTCGTACTTTTACAAGGTGATAATAATCATCACCCTCAATTGTACAGGTACCATCTTCCGATATTGTGTTTATAAAAAACTGGGGCATTACCTTTTGCCAAGCTGCTGATGCATGAAGATTTTCCTGTCAAAGTTTACATTATTCTCAAAGCTGTGAAAGGTTTGAATTGTAAGTGTGCCTTTTTTAATATCAAGCATATCACATCTTACCGGCACAACTCTGTCATTTCTTTTTATGGTATCAACAATGGATAATGTTTTAAAAATTACTTTATCAACATCATGATAGTCAATCCTCAGGGGAATATATTCACCTTTCGACACATACAGTGTAAGCTGGCCATAATTCCCGCCCCGGAAAACAGGCTGAAGTCTCATCCGGTATGATTCTTTCCCCTTAACGATTGCATCGCCGATAATCTTCGCAGTATAATTACTCTGGAAATCAGAATTGGAGAAATCAACATAATTAAAATTTGTAAAAACAATTGAATCATATTTATCAATACCCATCTTATGAAAAAGTTTCGTTGAAAGGACATTATACACCCAGATGTCTTCACCGCGATAGTTATAGAGTACTTTGAGCTGTTCACCACGCTCGGCAGTACTGAAAGAGAAAAGGTAGTCATCAGAGGAAATATATCCGACAAAATCAACCTTATGGGTACTTCCGGCAGGGAGAATATGCACCATTTTCCCACGTATTACACCTTTGGGGTAATCGAACACACTATCAACACGGGCAAGTATTTCCTGTGCGGTAAGTTCAACCTTTCGTTCCTCCTGGGCTTCAGCAAAACGCCCTATGCCGGAAAAAAATAATATCATTCCGAAACATACCAGAGAAACAGTTATATATCTGCGGTTTTTTATTTGTATCATATAATAAGCGTATTAACTCTCAGCGTCTTCATTTTTCAGCTTCTGTAATTCAAAATGCGCAATTTTGTTATCCGGGTCAAGATTTATTACCTTTTCAAGGCTTAAAATCGCATCATCGATTCGTCCGCCTTTCTTAAAGGCAATAGCAAGGGCAAAATGACCATTTACAAAATTCGGGTCGATACGAATTGCCTGTTCAAGAAAATCAACCGCATTTTTATAATCCATCATCTGATAATACGCTGCGCCGCCAATGTAATACGCATACTTGTTCTTTTTGTCACTTTCGATATAATTCTGGACATATTCAACAGTCTTACCGAAATTATTTACCCTGAAATAATTTTTCGCCAGATTATAAATAATCTTTCTGTTGCTGGGATACAATGAGAGCCCCCGTTCCAGATGATCAATCGCTTCATAATATTTCTTTTCATCACTGAGTTTGTTCGCGGATTTAATAACATCCACCGCCTCATCACGGACAAGTTCAATCACAACCAGCGTTATATCATCCTCAACCTGTGCATTTCCTATGAAACGCTGCACATCCTCAACGATATAATTTGTAAAATCATCAAGGGGGAGGTGCCTGTTTTTCAGAACAGTCTCTTCGAACCGCGCTCCGGAATACTCCTCCCGCTCACTGTTCGTCGCTTCTGGAATCCCGTCAGTGTAAAGAATAATTTTATCCCCGTATTTAAGCTTTGTAGACTTTTCCTCGTAGGTGTCCCTCGCGTCTTCAATCGCCCCGATAAACAATCCGTTCGTATCGAGGTTCTCCACAATACCGTCCTCTGTGCGCAACAGCATCGCCTTCTGGTGACTCGCGTTGGCATAGGTGATGTTATATTCATTATCTATACTGATAAAAAAAGCTGTCAGGTAATCCTGGGTCTTTACATGATCAAGAATGTTCTGATTGACTTCCTGAAATATGCGTTTGGGGGAGTCATACAGCATGCTTGCGTTATTGAACGCGATTTTGGCCATTGTGGTAACAAGGGCGGCAGGAATACCATGTCCCGAAACGTCCGCGACAAGAATACCCATCTTGTCCCCTTTCAGCTGGTACACATCATAAAAGTCACCACCGATTTTCTCCATAGCGATATAACGCACTGAAAATTTCAGTTCAAGCCATTCGTCAATATGACCCGGAAGGATGCTCCGCTGAATAAGACTTGCCATATCAAGCTGCTTCTGTATCAGGTCATCACGTTCTTTCAGGTCAGCGAGAACAGCCTGGAGTTCTTCAGTCCGCTGTTCCACCTTCTGTTCCATGTTTTTCCGGTATTCATCGATCTGCGATGACATTTCTATAACTGCGTATTCAATCGTTGAGAATTCGCTGTCAAGGGAATGAAGCATAAATTCGGCCTGCCCCCCTGTAGTAATCTCCCGCGTAACACGGTCCATTTCCCCGAGGACACCCAGAATTGACCTGGTATTTACCGCCATTAAAAATATTCCCGCAAGAGTACAAATTACGATATAAACCGCGACTGTGGTTAGATTAAATTCATTGTAGAAAATACTCCACTGCATAAGCGCTGCAAAGGTGAGAAGAGAAATCAGCATAAGGATGACAAAAAAACCGAACTTAATCCGGAGACTAATCAATATTCTTGGACGTTGAAATATTTTCCTTTTCCGCAACTCATTGAAACATGTTGCCCTTTCCCGGCCCGTGAGAATTTCCGTAATAAGATATGTGGACATACCGTAAAGCAAAATAACGGTCATTACAGCAATTGATACAATTTTCGCTACAATCTTAATCAGCACCAGTGAGTACATATCCGATGTAACATAATCCATATAAATAAGGCCTATAAGGGCAAGGCCGGTTATTGCCGCATATATAATTGAAGAAAGGGAGTTAATCATCGGAAGGTCTGAGAGATTGACATAGAGCGTCTGGAGGTCCTGATCGTTTATATTCTGATCAAGGGTACTCCCGTAAAAATACCGGTTGATGTTCCGCAAAGATTTCTGTACAGCCGGTATCCTGAACGGGGTAAAAATCCCGAACTGAAGGTAGTGAAACGTTGAAGGTATAAGGACCGCAAGGGGCAGCCATTTTATAATATCATGGGTAACCTGTTCATAATGGGATATCGCGAATGAAGTCCCCAGAAAATATCCGAACGCAGCCCCCATCCAGCCGCCCAATATGGTCAAAAACACTATTGCAAACGTATAACTGATTTTTTCCGCCAGGAAGTAGAATAATCTCATTTTTTTACCCTGTGACAAAAAATTCCATTAACAACAACTCACATGTTATGCCATACACTTCACATAAGTTATGCACAATTGTGGATACGTATGTTAACAACTGTTACCTTATTACTCAAGTAATATGTAAAAATGTTGCTTGACCGCGTTTTTATTTATTTATCCAGTATATTCGGCTCACGAACACACCTGAAACCTGCACTATCAATGTAAAGATTCGGGATACCACCAGGCTCTCTATCTGATACACGGACATGGTTCCGGCTGCTTAGCCAGTGCCCCCCCCGTACAACCTTTACCTGGGTTCCATACAATGAATTGTGCACGGTGTTGCCATTATATGCACGGTACCAGCTTGATGTCCATTCATTTGCGTTTCCAGCCATATTTACAACACCATACGGTGAATCACCAGCCCCTTCAAAGGAGGTAACCGGAAGCAATCCCTTTTTATACTCTTTACGATAATTATGATCAGCTTCGTTTGTCTCCCAGAAATCTGAGCAATTCAGCTTAGAGGGATCAAAACGGTTTCCCCATGGAAACGCGATTGTTCTTTTAATGATTTTAAAGCTTTCATCCCACTGTTTTTCAACTTCAAGCCCCGCACCCCGTGCAGCCTTTTCCCATTCAGCTTCAGTAGGAAGCCGCTTCCCTGCCCACTTCGCATAGGCCGCAGCTTCATAATAATTCACAATTGCCGGCAGGTCATCATCCCGGGGGCTGCCTTTCCATGATGCGGGATACCGCGCATTCATGTCTCTGACATACCGGAGAAAATCTTTATTGGATACCTCATATTTATCTATATAAAATGCAGGGAGATTCAATATCTGCTCAGGGTATTCATCCCGTTCCCCGTCATTACTGCCCATAACAAACTTCCCTTCCGGCACAAGGACCCCGATTCTCCTGTCTTTTTTTCCGATAATTGACTTTTTATACCGGACCCGCTCTACCTTTTTTTTATCGGCAAAATCACGTCGGATTTTTCCCTTCTCGATTGAAAAACCGATTACAGAACCTGAGCGCAAAAGCGGTGCATCGCGTTCTTTGAAAATAATATACTTTGCAAGCACTTTGAAACTTGTACCGCTATGGAGATATATGTCCTTTCCTTCGATAAGAGTTACTTTTCCGATAATACGTTCATCAGAAATGATATAATAATCATTTTTCAGCGGTTTTCTTTGAAAAATCAGATACGCCATGCTGTCAGCCCGCAGCGACTCAACAGTGGCGGTAATATGATAATCCCCTGAGTAGAGGCTCCCGGCATGTAACAACAATGACAGTACGGCAGCGGCACAACCTCCGCGCAGCATCAGGTTCTTCATCCCTTCAGAATTTCTTCCGTTGTTTCCTCTCCGGAATATTGCACGTACCGGGCGCATAGTCCCTTTTATGTATCCGATAATCCGCATTATTTTTTTCGATGCAGCTATACCTGTATAAATGTTTTCTCAGGCCAGACCAGGCAGGTGAGTTTCCCCCCGTATACCGCGCCGGTGTCTATCCCTATAATATTTCTCTTTTCATCATCATATACTTCACCCATACGCCCGTGAATGTAAAACGTCGGCGTATGCCCGAACACGACTGTCTTGTCCCAGCGGTAGTCAGCCCGATAGAATTTCTCCCTGATCCAGAGCATATCCTGCTCAGTCTGACTCGAGAGATTTCCCATATACGGACGGAGCCCCGCATGAACCGCAATGAAATCCTCTCCCTCATAGTATTGTATCAAACCCTCAAAAAAAGACCTGTGTTCTTCTCCGGGATTAAACGACCCGGTGTGCTTTTTATAACTCCGGATTGTCGCGTCACCGCCGTTGTACGTATACAGGCTGTGGTCGACCTCCCCCGCAATATAATCAAAAAGCATTGCTTCATGATTCCCTTTTAAAAAAAACATATTATCTGAAGCAATTGAGCGGAGAAACTCAATCACTTCGAAGGAGAACTTCCCCCTGTCAATATAATCACCAAGAAAAATCACGGTATCGGTGTCACTGATCCGACCGGAAACCCGGTTATAAAGCTTTTCAAGTTTCACCATTGAACCATGAATATCTCCAAAAATGTAATACATTATGTTTTTTCCGGGATCGGGACTATCCTGTTATTTCATATAATTTTGCACGCAACAGCATGATGCCGTGATTGCAATAATCAATTTTTTATACAATGAAGGGGTTATTTGCAAGTCTTTTTTATACAGCAGGATATAACAATTGCGGTGTGTGGTATTCTATTTTTTCAACACTTCTTTCCGTGAGTCGAAGGGATTTCTTATTTCCGCCGTCATGCGATGTATAAGGCCCTGGACTATTCCCGACACCGGCTCATCCTCGTCGGTGATCACCCGGGTCTCCATCCATACAAGGTCCCTGCTCCGTACATCGATACACCGCACCCATGCGGCATTTCTAGAGCCGGAAAAACCGATAAACATCAGATAATCAATGCCGTTATTAAATGCCTTCGACATCCGTTTCATTGCGTCGGTTACTTTTTGCTCATAATCCCTGTTATAGACATTATACATCCTTTTCACAGAATCAAGCGCCGCAGCATGCCCCTTCCCCGCCCATGTGCCGGTGAGAAGCGGGTCTATGCGAATATCCTCGATATCGCGGTACGAAGAATTTTCTGTCCTTATATACCGGAATTTATCAATTATCATATCATCAACTATATTGTGCAGATCAGCGCTCTGTACTGAAAGTACGTGATAATTTTTTTTCATGAAAGCCATATAAAGCCTGTTAACTTCAGGGCCCTTGAGGTTCGAGAACAATCCGATCCTGCTCCCCGGCGGAATAGGGTCGGCACGGTACCTGCTGTTCTCCCCGAGGAAATTCACCATTTTAATACTGACCCTGTCAACGATGCGGAATATACGGGTCTCCATACGGCCGATATCGGTAAAGGTGAAAAGCTCCCGGGAATCCCGTACAAAAAGATGCAGTATTATTTTAATTCTGTTCCCTTCGAGGGGCATAAATTTCCCGTATACAAACACATTGCTCTGTATCTTTTCCGCAAGCTCCGGTAATTCAGCCGGGCTATAATCTTTCTTCAGGGTTTCACCGTATTTGTACAGTATTGCATTCACCCGGGCAGGTTTCAGGACCTGTACGTCCTGTATTGCCTGTAAGGAAGAAGCAAAAGAAGAAGGGAACACTGTTTCAATATAATTATAATCAACCTGTCCGGACTCATTACTGAGATAGCCAAATGCCACGACAGGACGCCCATGGGATACTGTGGAAAAGAGGAGAGTTGTTATGAAGGTACAGAAAAGAAAACAAAATTTATAATTCATCACCTGCCTGTCATGCTTCGGATAAAATGGTCCACGATTGTAACAGGATCATCATTATATCGGGCCGGGTAGTTTTCCACCCAGATCAGTTCAAAGGTATCCAGGTTTATTGCCCTGCCCCAGCTCACCTCCTCCCAGTCTTTCAGCTCCAGAAGAATCAGATAATTCACATTCCAGTTTCTTCTGATTTCCCGGAGGGTTTCAGCTTTATTTATTTCAAAATTATACACATGAAGTTTATACACATTATCAAAAGTCCGCTCCATTGACGCAAGGGACCGCCCGTCACCCTCACGGGCAACTGTATGGGAAACCTTTTTAAAGTCACTGATATCAAACACATCTTTCATCGAATACATGTCTGCCGCATTAAACGCGACAACTCTGTACTTGTAACGCATAAAACGTGACAATACAACATTCTTAATGTTATTTGGGCCGTCAACAATCACCGCAACGCTGGAACCCGGTGACACTTTCTGCCTGAGGACACGTACAGGCTGCTTTGAGGAACAGGAAAACAGAACAATCATCCCTGTTAATACAAGCGCAGTAGATTTGTACCGGATCGGCTTCATCATATTAATATCCCTTGTGTGCAGCATCCTTCAGAACAGCGTTATGAAAATATATAGGCCCCGGCATAGTTCTATACCGGGGCCGCGTTATTACCAGATTATTATTGTGCGTTAGGCTGCTGGGGCTGTTTGGCCGCACCTGCCTTCTGCGCAGGGGCACTGCCAGCACCCCCCTGGATTTCTTCTGTCGGCTCTGTAGACTGACCGGGCCCCTGTGAAAGAAAATCATCGGCTTTGTCGCTTCGCTCAATCTGTGCGGATTCACGCAGTTCACTCACGAATTTCGCCATCTTTCTTCTGAGCTTATTGGCGGAAAGATACTGGCGTATACTTTTCTCGGCTGCCTCAACCGGCTGGGCCTTGAAACGTGCACGGTTCTCATTATAGAACGCCTCAACTTCCTGATCACTCACTGCTATGTCCTTGTCAAATTTTGTACGTACATAATATTGCACGACAGCAGTTTCCCTTGAGATATTAACAAGGGTCTGAAGCTCGGATTTACCGAGGAACCCTTCGTTATCCGCTTTTTCATAAATAAGTTTCTGGTTTACGATTTCCTGCAGAAATATCTGTTTGTTAAGGGTCGGAATCCTGCGGATTGTCGCGGGATCAGCCGCAAACTTGTCAACATCTTCATTGGTCACATTCAGCATGCCGAACATCTGCTGAAAAAACTGCTTGTGATGGGCATAATAAATTTCATTAAATTCACTTTTTGATATTGAATCACCATCAATCTTTACAAGCCAGTCCCCTGAACCGAATTTATTGCATGACATTGTAAGGGCTGAAGCTGTTAGAACTGACAGGACCAGAGCGAATTTTCCTAAAGAACGTAATGTACTCATATACTTATTCCTCTTACTTGTAAATTTCTATTGCATGTAACACGCATAACCATATGTATAATAACATCAATTATTGTTACCAGACACAGGGTTTCCGGAATGCCAATAACCATGATTTTGAGGATATTGTCAAGCAGGAAACATGTTTCCACAACATGGCATGTATAAAGATTCACAATTTACAGCAATATATTTTTATCAATGCATCTTCGGAATTTCAACATACCCCCTCAGGAGAGCTGCTGCAACCATTTTTTCAGTTCCCGTATTTTTTTTTCATCTTCACGTTCAACCGGTTTGAACAGTATTATCTCACGGTCACCGCGATCAATGGAAAGACGGGTATCTTTTTTTATAAGAGTGATTGTTTTATCAACAGAGATTTTTGTATCTTTTGAAACACGTATTTTAATGGTTTCACGCTCCCTGTCTTCAATTATTTCTTCAATCAACAATGATGAGGCAATGGCCCGTACCTTTTCCAGCTCAACAAGTATAACAACTTCACCCGGCATCTGACCAAAACGGTCCTGCATTTCGTTTTCGAGAGACTCCACCTCTTCAACCGTTTCACATGATTCCAGCCGTTTATAAAACTCTATTTTCTGACGCTCGTCCTCAATATACGACTCCGGAATATAGAAATCCGTCTTCAGAAACACAGGGGTCCGGAACATCGGCCCCGCGCTCTCCCCCTTCAGGGCCCTCACCGCGTCTTCAAGCATCTGGGAATACAGGTCAAAGCCCACATCCATAATGTCGCCGGACTGCTCTCTGCCCAGGATATTTCCTGAACCGCGGATTTCGAGGTCCTTCATCGCGATTTTAAAACCGCTCCCCAGCTCGGAAAACTCCGACACCACCTGGAGCCGTTTCTGAGCAGTTTCGCTCAGCGGCACATGGGGGGGATAAAAGAGGTAGGCATATGCTTTTGTGATTGAGCGTCCCACGCGCCCCTTCAGCTGATACAGCTGTGAAAGCCCGAAGGTATCAGCACGATTAATAAGTATTGTATTCACGTTAGGCATATCAAGGCCCGACTCAATAATGGTAGTGCTCACAAGAACTTCATGTTTCCCTTCAAGGAAATCAATCACCACCTCCTCCAGTTCATGTTCCTTCATCTGGCCGTGTGCGACACAGAATGACGCTTCCGGCACAAGCTCCTTCAGCATCCGCGCCTGTATATCAATGGTCTCCACGCGGTTGTGAACATAGAACACCTGCCCTCCCCGCTCAATTTCATTGAGAATGGACATACGGGTAATATCGGGATTGTCCTCGAGCACATAGGTGTCAATGGACTGCCTGTTTTCCGGTGGAGTAAGGATAATTGAGATATCCTTGATCCCCGCAATCGCCATGTGCAGCGTCCGTGGAATCGGTGTCGCCGAAAGGGTCAGCACGTCAATAAGGGTCCGTATTTTTTTTATCTGCTCCTTGTGCTTTACGCCGAAACGCTGCTCCTCGTCAATGATAAGAAGCCCTACATTTTTGAAGGCTACATCCTTTCCCAGAAGGGCGTGAGTACCTATTACAATATCGACACTGCCCTCAGCAAGTCCCGATTTTACTGCCGTCGCCTCTCCCCTGGTCCTGAAACGTGAAATCATTTCAATTTTTACCGGATAATCGGCGAACCTTTTTTTGAAGGTTGAAAAGTGCTGCATACAGAGCACCGTGGTGGGCACCAGGACCGCCACCTGTTTACCGGCCATTACCGCCTTGAATGCGGACCGTATGGCAACCTCTGTCTTCCCGAACCCCACATCCCCGCAAATAAGGCGGTCCATGGGCTGCGTCGCCTCCATGTCGTCTTTCACGTCTTCAATCGCGGTAATCTGGTCCGGGGTTTCCTCGAACTCGAACTTCGCCTCAAACTCCTCCTGCCAGAGAGTGTCCGGGGGAAACGGAAACCCCTTCATCGCCTGGCGTTTCGCGTATATCTCTATGAGGTCTTTGGCCAGTTCCTCAATTGACTTCTGAACTTTTTCTTTAATTTTGTTCCATGCGGACTTTTTCCCCAGGGCGTCAATGCGGGGCGCCTTCCCTTCGAGGCCGATATAGCGCTGCACCATGGTAATCTGGTCCAGGGACACATACAGCCTGTCACCGCCGGCATACTCCACGAGGATGAAATCCCGCTCCACGCCCCCGGCTTCCATCCGCTCAAGTCCCCGGAATATGCCGATCCCGTGATTGATATGAACAATATAATCCCCTTCCCGAAGGTCAAGGACCGATTCCAGGGCGCGGGAGGATTTCTTTTTGAACTGGGATTTTTTCCGGTAACTCTTCCCGAAAATTTCATGGTCGGTGAGGACAAGGACTTTCTCCGCCTCAATTTCAAATCCCTCCCGAAGGGGAAGAATTACAATATTCAGAGCATTATCATCAATAAGCTTTTCAAAATTACTGTCGGGGCTGAAATCCGCCAGAAGGTCAAAGAGGCGGCGTGCCTGGCCCTCGAAACCCGTTGTGACTATTACACGCCATCCGTCATCAATACGGCGGGCAATCTCCTCTCTCACACTTTTTATGCGTCCCTGAAAATTCGGAATACCGCGAAGCTTCCAGTGGAGTGCATCGACACGGGCGGTAAAAACACGCAGCTCCACGGCCCGTTCCAGGATCTCATCGAAAAGTCCCGTGTTCAGCAGCAGGGCCGGATCAACTGCCAGTGACGTCTTCACCTTCTTCCTGTACAGTTCCGTAAAGGTTTTCTCCAGCACGTCTTTCTGAACGCCGAGCTCCGTAGTTTCGGAAAAAATGATACAAGCATCACCGGTCAGGAATGAGGGAAGATATCGGGGCTCCATAATCAGCGGGAAAAGGTCCTCAATTCCCGGAACCATCTCCCCCTCCATGATATCAGAAACACCGTTCACCGCGGGGACACTGAGCCCTCGTTCCTCAGCCTCCCGTAGTACCTCCGAAATTGCATCACGCTCATTTTTCGAGAGAATAATTTCTTTCCTGGGATATACCGTAACTTCATCCTGTTCTCCGTAGGAACGCTGGGTATTGATATCAAATTCACGGATAGAATCGAGGGTATCACCGAAAAAATCAAAACGCACGGGATTGTCCATTGCCGGCGGAAAGATATCAATGATGCTCCCTTTCACCGAAAACTGCCCCGGCGACTCGATGCGGTATTCACGTGAATAGCCGTATTCCACGAACTGTTCCACAAGGTCTTCAAAAGGATACTCCTCCCCCTTCGTCAGGAGAAACCCTTTTCTGAGAAAAAACTCCTTTCCCGGAATTGCCCGCAGCAGAGACTCAAGAGGCGTCACCACAATCACCGGGTCCCCCTTGAGGAGCCGGTACAGCGCTGACACGCGCTCCCGCTCAATTTTTTCCGAGGGTGACACGAATTCATAGGGCAGCGTTTCCCATGACGGGAGCATCACCACACGGCCGGGATCCGTGAAGCATGTGATGTCAAGATAGAGCTCGTGCATTCTCTGGTAGTTTTTCACCACCACGAGGGTCTGTACCGGGTTGTGCGCGAAAAGGGACGCGATAATAAAGGAAAATGATGACGGCGCGACACCTTCAATCGATATTTTCCCCGCCCCGTTGCTGAGCCCGCTGAATTCACCGGACTGAATATAGGAACTGACTATTGAAGAGAGTATCATACTATTAAAACGAAAGCTCCGCTTCCGCGGTCACTGTCCTGTCAATAATGCCGCCGCGGATTGTGGTGCTTCTCCCGATCTCGAGAATTTTCTGCAGTTTCCTGCGGTTTTTGGAATAGTGCCACGTATAATATCCTGCCGCAGAATACCCGACCGCGGAGGACGTAAAACAGATGGCCGATATTACGGTACTCCATACACCGAGATCAATGACGGTATAAAAAAGGATCCCGATCCCAAGGGTCACGGTACTGCTGCTTGCAAAAAAGATAGCGTTGTATCCGTTATTCAGGGTATTGTTCCTGTCAATATAGATATACTGCACAAGATATTCCGGGCGGAGATCGTCAAGTTCATTCTCCGCGGCGGTATTCAGTGTGAAACTTCTGCGGATCGGATACCGCCGGATGTGATAATGTCGGGATTTCACCCCATGTCCATTCAGAAGACGCTCAATGGTGTACCGGTACGATCCTTCAGGAAGGGGTTCAGGTATTTTCCAGAGGTACACACTGCGGTAATACAGCTGCGGCATGAAAGTGTACACCACCGGGGCCGCGGCAACGGTGGAATCCCTCTCCAGTGTAAGCCGGTACCTGACATTCAGGTCCCTGTCGCGTTCATTATAAATATCCTGCCAGAGGATATACGGCCGTGTACTTTTCACAGTACCGAAGGGATAATCAAGGGGATCAATGAGGCTCTGACCCCTTACATCACTCCGGAGAAGAAACACCGACATCAGCACTATGGTTATACGGAACACCAGCAGCGCAATCCCGGAAACCCTGTTTTGTATACCTTTATATGTCTGTCCCATACGAATGTCCCTTGAATTACCCGGTTACACTCCTGCTTCACTGATTAGATCGATAAAGCCATGAAGACATTTTTTCCCTTTATCATCGATACCGCATTTCATAAGGGCTTTCCGCGACTCCCCCACCAGACGCTGCAGGCGGTCCTGTGCGCGCTCAAGACACCCGCTGTTGTGCACCGTCTTCCGGAGGTACGCGATGTCCTTCCGGCTTTTTTCCTCCTTCCCGAACACCGAGGTAAACCGCCCTTTTTCAACGTCATCAAGGGTGGCGAGTGTGTCAATAATGAGGTGCGTCAGCTTCCCCTCAATGAGGTCCGACTCCGAGGATTTGCCGATTTCATCACTGCTGCCGAAGACCCCCAGGATATCGTCCCGCACCTGAAACGCGAGCCCCAGGGGGAGCGCGAAATTGCGGATCCGGCGTTCTTCTGCTTTTGTACTGTTTCCGGAAAGGAGCAGCCCCATTATCATGGGATAATATACCGTGTAGTACGCAGTTTTAATGGTGCCGATTTTGTCCGGGATGGACTCATCAATTATGTCCGCGGGAAGCGAATAAAGGCAGTCCAGGATCTGCCCCCAGGCTGTCATCTCATAGGTCCGGGCAAAAAGTTTCAGAAACTCGTTCTTGAGGGCGATATCGATCTTCGCATCGGCAATTATCTCAACGGCATTGGCAAAGAGCACATCCGCCAGAATCAGCGACACATCGGACCCGATCCTGCGGTTTCCGGTGAGGGGGCCGTATTTTTCCCCGCACAGGATATGCAGGGTCTTTTCACCGCGCCTGAGCTCTGAGCGGTCGATAATATCGTCCTGTATCAAAAGAAAATTATGCATGATTTCAAGTACTGCGGCAATTTTTACGATTTCCCCGATGCCCTTTCCGTTCCCGCTGTAGCCCGTAAACCCGAGAAGAAGCAGGAGCGGCCGTACGCGTTTCCCTTTCCGGAGGCTGTATTCCTCCAGGTCCCCGTAAAAACCGGATATAAAATCGTACTCCGGTTTCATTCTTTTCTTCGTAAAAAAACTTTTCACGAATGCATCGATCTTCGGCACATGCCGGCTGCTGAAGGTTAAAAAATAATTTTCTGAGGAAGATGGTTTCATCATGATAGAATTCAGGTCCATGTTTCATTTGCTGCGGGTACACATTCTCCGTGCTATCCCACCTGCGGCACACCACAGTCATTACCATGAATGTGGCATCAGGAGATACTGTATGTCAATAGAAATTCCTGTGCCGTTCGATAATTTACGTTCCCGTGAATTTCTTTTCTCTTGACATTTCATGTAAACTGAAAAAAATTGAAATCCGTTTTTAAAAAACGTATTAATTCTACCGGGAGGTCTTATATGGTCTGTCCTCGTTGTAAAGAAACACTGGTAATTGAAGTGAAGGATGGAGAAAAAATTGATGTCTGTAAATCATGCGGCGGCATGTGGCTCCACAGACACCAGCTCAACAACCTCCTGAAGGAAAGCGGCGGTGACGTGGAATCCTGCTCAATAGACGACAACCCTCACGCCGACCCGAATCCCGTAATCATGTGCCGCGAGTGCGAGAATTCTAAAATGAAAAAAATCAACTTCCTCGATTACTCCGACATCATCATGGACTACTGCCCCTCCTGCGGCGCCTTCTGGCTCGACAGGGATGAGCTTTCCAAAATGCGTTCCTATATTAAGCAGATTGAAAACGGCAGCCATACGGTGACAAACTTTTCCGGATATAATCTCCTTACAAAACTCAGCGAAATAGCATATTCAATTTTCAAATAACACGCTCCCCGCGAACGAAAATCCATTTACCATACTGTGCGGCAACAATGATGTTGCTGCACACAATGCTTCACTCGATAAAATATCACTTTTCCGCCAATATTTGTTGACTTTTTACATTACATGTAAAAATTTGTGCATTAAAATATTTTCTGTATCCTTCCGTTTTTTTTTTGTCATTTTCGGGGATAATTCCTCACTATTATGCAGCAGCATACTGTCATCCCATTCTATATTCGGGTATTATCTGAATCCGGAAAGGAAATGCATCCGTTACGGATCCATGGGCATATGCTGCTGCATACTCTGCCGGCTATTCGATTAGATATTCAGTCATATTCACAGCTGGTATAATAATCACTGAACAGCAGGCGATTATGAAAAGACACTTTTTACAATACAAAGACGGCACACATCATCAAGACGGGTACATTGCTCAATGAAGCATTCATTTGCACATTCAGGTATTATACTGCTGGTGGCGGGGATTCTGCTCCATGACACGACTCTGCATGGATCTGACGTCCCTCACCGCACCGCTGACCGGCGGAAAATAACCATTGCCGTCATGAATTTTGAGGCCAACAACTGCCCCTCTTCCATGGGAAGAGCTGTATCAGACATGATGACAGGAAAGCTTTTCGAATGCCCGCAGTTTATCCTGCTTGAACGGAGCCGCCTGCAGCTTGCGTCACTGCAGTACGGGAAGCGGCATAACGACGTACAGGACCCTTCCCGGGCTGCGGCTATCGGCAGAATGGTTTCAGTTCAAAAAGTCATAGTGGGATCGGTAAACAAAATAGGGTATTTCAGAATTGAAACACGAATAATTGATGTAAAAACCGGCGCAATTGACATCAGTCTTCCAGTAACAGCCCATAATGAATTCGATATCCAGAATGCTGTTGAAGCCATGGCGGAAAGAATTGACAATTTTTATCTCGGAATCCCCCCCATTTCCGGTACATACAATCTTGCGGCATGCGCTGAATACATGATACCCCTGGGTGACATCTCCAGGGGTATTAAAGGGGGTTATGGCTCCCGGTTCAGTTATTCACTGAACACATGTCCGCTGCCCGCACTCGTTACTTCATTTTCTGCCGGTGTGTTTCACCTGAACCCTGAACAGGATTCAACCCGTTCATATTACATAGCTCCCCTGACCATACTGTGCGGGCGCCCTTTTGTCGTCACCGGTTTTGTTAGATTTACACCATCCATCGGCGGTGGATACCTTTTCAGCAGGATTGAACATGACAATATTGAACACAGGACCTATGGAGCACGGGAATATAACACGAACTATTACTACAATCCGCTCATTTCTGTTCGGGGGGAATTTCATATAAAACTATCATACCGATGGTATCTTGCGGTTGTGCAGGACTATTCAGTTTTTTTTGAACCCGATCACCGTGGATACCTCGTATCAACCGGCATTGGAGCAAAAATATTATTTTAACTATCAGGGCCGGGGAAAGCTTCCGGGTCAAATCCGCCCTGAACAAGGAAGACAATCATGAAATCACATAATCCCCTGCAATTTTTATCCGCAGTATCCCTGTGTATCTGCATCCTGGTATGCGTTTCATTCTCCTGTGCTGATACTATGGAGGATACAGTTTTTAATAAGAATCTTGAACCGGGATGTTTCGGATCCTCACAGTGGGACAATTCGAAATATGAGTGAAATATACATACAAAAAGCAGTTCACTTCATTCCTGAAGCAGCTGCGAAAATAATATTGTGATACGGGGACATGAATGAACTCGCTTGACAAAAAAACCAGAGAATTTACGGAAGTATACAGTGATTACTACCCCATTGTGTACTGCACCGTGTATTCAAAAATAGGAAATCCCGACGATACCCATGATATCTGCCAGGAGGTGTTTATCCGTTTTTATGAAAAATTCAGCGAGGTGCAGACACCGCGTAAATGGCTCCTCGGGACCCTGCGGTATGTCATTTTAGAGCATCTGAGAAAAAAAGGCGGAACCGATACCGATATTGACATGGTATATAATGACGTAAGCCTTTCGTTTGTAAATGGATTCAGGGACACCAGAATCATCATTGAAGAAGCACTCGAAGATATTGAAATCTTTGGAAGCGAAAAAAATAAACTGTTATTTGATATGATTGCGATATATAATTTCACCTACAGAGAAACAGGAAGGCAGCTGGGGATGACAGAACGGCAGGTTCGCTATCAATACAGCATAGTTATGAAACGACTCATTGAGTATTTTAAAACAAAAGGTGTTGCCGACCTGGAGGACCTCCTATGAACGAAAAAATATCACTGGAATCACTATTGTCATCATATAAATTCACAGAACCGGTCCCCCCTGAAATCCGGAAAAGGATGCATGCGTCCCGGAAACAGACGATTGTACATATCCTGAAAAAAAACCGGCAATATGGAATAATTCCGTTTCTGGTACTGTCACTGTTTTTTCTTGCTAGAAAGACCGGGATTACACTGAGTGTCATGAAAGCAACCATTGCCGCGTGGACAGCGGTTATACTCACAACGGTTACCATAACCGGCGCAGCCGTGTATACCGTTCATTATATTGTTGAAAAGTGCAGCCCCGTTGAAACCGACATGCGGCAGCCATCAGTACCCGCCGCAGTACCTGTTCCGCAAAAACAGGTTACCCGCGAAACAGAAAAGGCCCCTGCAATAATATATCATGTGGGAATACTACCCTTTGAAAACATCGGGGTTGACAGTACCATAGCACGAAAAATAACTACCGGAATAAAAGCGGAACTCGCATCCCGTCTTCCCGGAAAGAGAATTGCAATATTTTCTTCAGCGGATACCGATACTCACATTATCAAAAACATGCTTATGGGGTCAATTATCAGGTTTGGAGAGGGGTACAGAATTACCGCCAGGATTATTGATCCCGTATCATCTAAAATTGTGCTGTATACAAGCACCGAGATACGATCAGAGGATGATATACCTGCCGTGTGCCGGAGTTTTTCCGGTAACATTGCCGGAAAAGTCCGTTAATGTTACATTGCTGCAATATTCACGTTTTTTTTGATGTAGACACCGGGGAACATGATGCATACCGTTACATATTCATAGAATAAATAGCAACAGCAGATAATAAAGGAACTGGACATGCTTGCAAAACGTATAATCCCCTGCCTTGATGTAATGAACGGCAGGGTTGTGAAAGGAATAAACTTCGTCAACCTCCAGGATGCCGGCGACCCCGTCGCCCATGGCAAGTTCTACGACGACGAGGGCGCTGATGAACTGGTATTTCTGGATATTACCGCTTCTTCCGACAGGAGGAACATCATTCTCAAAATGGTGAAAGATGTCGCGGAAACAGTCAATATTCCGTTTACCGTGGGAGGCGGCATCAGAACTGTTGATGATGTCCGGGAAATACTTGAAAACGGTGCGGATAAAGTTTCCATGAACACCGCCGCTGTTGAAAATCCAGTAATCATACGGGAATCCGCGACACGTTTCGGCTCCCAGTGCATACTGGTTGCGATTGACGCAAAGCGAAATGACCGCGGCAGCTGGACCGTCTACCTCCACGGAGGACGGACCCCCACTGAACTGGACGCGATAGAATGGGCCGTACAAGCCTGTGACCTCGGTGCAGGTGAAATCCTTCTGACAAGTATGGACCGCGACGGCACGCGTGAAGGGTATGACATTGAACTGACACGCAAAATCGCTGAAGCGGTCACAGTGCCGGTAATTGCGTCAGGGGGCGTCGGGAACATTGATCACATGTATGACGGTCTCACTGCGGGGAAAGCTGACGCGGTACTGGCTGCATCAATTTTTCATTTCAGGGAGATATCAATCCGCGCGGTAAAAGAATACCTGGAACAGAAGGGCATACCGGTGAGGCCGGTATTATAACAGATTCAGGAGAGCAATTATCACACCCACCGCAATTGCTATCGCGGTCATAATAATCATGATAATCGGGAGATTGGATTTTGTCTCAACTTCCTCTTTCGCGGTAACGCTATACGCCGGATCCATGGCTACACGGATATTGTCTTCCTCTTCAATGATCTTTGCGATAATACCCTTCGCAATAACCGCGTAAATCAGGTATCCGGAACCCTGCACCTGCTGAATTGACTTGACCCGCCCTATAATAGGCTGAAACTTATTGTCTTTGTACGCGTCAAACGCCTCCGCGACCGTCACAGCCTTCGGGTTGCTGTCTACAATATTGATCTTTACCCGATCCCCGGGAAGAAGTTTTGAGATGTCTTTTCCTTTTATTGGTGAAAGGATCAGGCTGCAGTTAATTATCAGCTTAACCCCGTCCTGCCCGACCTTCGGTTCAGAGGATACCGGTTTTTCCTCTTCAACCGGCTGCGTAATGGTCTCATCCTTTGTTTTCTGGCTGTCAATAATCTGCTGGTCCAGTTTCCGCGCGCTGGTAGAAAAAAGCTCCATTTCAAGGGACGATATAGGCTGGTACATCATGTTTGCTTCCACGCGCTGAAGCCCCAGTGAATCCTGTATGACTTTCTGAAACATGCGGTTCAGGGAAATATCATTATTCGCTTTAAGATACTTATTGAGGTCCCCTATAAAAAGGAATGAGAAGCTGTGGGTAAGCTTGTCCCGGAGAGAGCGGCTGAGTATATCATCCTGTTCGCCTGTGTCGATGTAACTCTGAATGGCCTTCTCAAAAACCCTCCAGTCATCACCGGCATCAATGCTCTGTACCGTGTATGAAGGGCCAACAGCAACAAAAATATTATTGATTTTAAAACTCATGTGATTGTAATGAATGAGAAACGCGCCGTGCAGCGATGATGAAGTAAAGTTGCATTTGAGGGCGTAAATATCCTTCAATGTCCCGGCAACCATCTGTTTTGCCTTCTGCATATCACCATTTACGTAATAAAGGGCTATGTTCAGTTTCTTTGTCTGTTCACCCAGTGAATTTACCGCGGAATCAAGTTCTTCGCTCATTACAGTTCCAATTGAAGTATTTAATTATATCATCGTAATAAATATTATAATTATTAATTTAAAAATCATTACTTTCGTTGTAGTGCAAGTTTAATCCTCTCCAGGACCCTTCCCCGCTGAATTGGCTTAAGAATAAAATCTGCAGCACCCATTTTCAATAAATCCTGCACAACGCCTTTCGTTGTTTCTTCACTGATAAACACCAGTTTCGCTTTCAGGTCTTTCTGACTTAATTCAAAGAGAAATGAATATCCGTCCATAACAGGCATGTCAAGGTTTGTCGTAATGAGGTCGACATCGTTTTTATTTTTGTCATAAAACGCAAGCGCCTCTTTCCCATTCTGAAACGCACCTAAAATTTTGTATCCTTCCGATTCCAGTATCTGTACAAGTTGTTTTCTGTGAAATTCTTTATCTTCAACAACGATCAACTGATACGGCTTTCCGCTTGGTTTCAAACCATCAGGATTTTTAGGGTTGAGATTTGGGAAATCGTGGGTACTCTTCATCGTACTCCTCCCTGGATTTCTCGTAAGCTAAGATAATAAATAATACAAAACCACCTGTCAATATAAAAAATGCAATCAAATTTCCAAGTTATTACAAAATTCTTTCCATGTATTCTGGTATGACGTAAATTACAACATCAAACCTCAATATATGGGGGTCACCTCCGCCGGTTGCGGGGGTGATCCAATATAATAAAAAGATTCTTTGTTTTTCATATCAGGATATTCATATTCAACTCTTACCTGAAATTCAAAAAATTATTTGACGAATTTTTTAATAGGTGGATAACCAGCTTACTATGATGCAGCATACACACATTGAAATTGATTGCACCGCAATAGGGAACAATCTCCGTAACATCCGCGGGAAAGCGGGTGCTGATGTCAAAATTCTTCTGGCGATAAAAGCAGACGGTTACGGTCACGGGGCAGTACCTATAGCCCGGTATGTTGAACGCCATAATCTTGCTGACATGTTCGGTGTCTCATCACCCGCGGAAGGCGTCGAATTACGAAATGCGGGCATTACCATGCCTGTGCTGGTTCTTGGCCTGATACTCCCCGACAGTGAAACCATTGACACCCTGCTGGAACACTCACTGACCCAGACCGTTGCGGACTACTCCCTTGCGGTTTCCATCAATGAACGCGCAAGACTGCATGGTACTACGGCACTGCTTCACCTGAAGGTAGATACCGGGATGGGGAGAATCGGGTGCCCCTCAGGAAACGCTCCGGATATCGCGGAGAAAATTTCGTCCCTCGGGCACACCAGCCTTGATGGATTATTCACACATTTTCCGGTCTCTGATGACCCGGCGTCACAATTCACGAAGCGTCAAATACGCCTGTTCAGTGAAATCATTGATGATATTCTGGCGAGGGGAATCGATGTCCCCCTGCGGCATGCCGCGAACAGCGCGGCTATCCTTAATTTCGACGATTCATTTTTTACCATGATCCGTCCCGGTGTCATGGCGTACGGCTACATGCCATCGCCGGAAAGCAGAAGAAGTATTGCAATTACCCCTTCAATGACGCTGAAAAGCCATATTGTGTTTGTTAAAAATGTTCCTGCCGGTACAGGCATATCCTATGGACTGACTCATACCACAGAAAGAGATACCTGCATTGTGACAGTACCTGTGGGATATGGCGATGGCTACAGCAGGTTTCTCTCAAACCGGGGCCGTGTTCTTATCCGGGGGAAAGAGTACCCTGTGGCGGGAAAAGTCTGCATGGACCAGATTCTTGTTGATACCGGTAATGACTGCTACCCTGTTGGCGAAGAAGTGGTGCTGTTCGGGAAGGATATAATCACTGCAGAAACAATCGCCTCAATGATAGGGACCATACCGTATGAAGTGACATGCGGAATGTCGAAACGGGTACCCCGTATATACATCAATGATGACTGAAACGGCAACAGCAGAGGACCGGTTACCCGGCCCGCTGCTGCACGTGAAGGGATAAAAAAGGTAGTATCTGAATAATATCAGAATTCCACAGTAATTCCCGCAAGCATGTTAAATCCCGGCACATCGTACTCCCCGTAGCCGGAATAATCGCTGTTCTGCCTCAGGAATGTAGTATAGTTTTCATCGGTTATATTATTAAAGTTCGCGAACACCTGATATCTTCCCAGGAATGTGTAGGCAATTTTTGCGTTCAGGAGAAAATAGTTATCAAGTTCCAGCGTCGGATAATCCTGATATACTGTCCGCACATATTCTCCGTTCAAGCCAACATATACATTATAGAAAGTACCGAATATGCCGAACACGGTCTTATGCCGGGGGACAAATGCCAGCATGTTTTCCACGCCTCCCACGGAATACCTGTTGTCAATGAATGAATACGCAATACGGGCACCGGCAATATCCTTATAGCTGAACCGTGCGAAGAGCTCCACACCTTTATAATTAATATCATAGTCGGCGTTTACCCATTTCTTCTGGGCCTTATCCAGAAGAATTCTGTTTTGTGAATAAATCTTATAGCCCGTTGCCCCGAGGGTAAGGTATTCAAAGAGTGTCTGCTCCACTCCGGCCTCGTAGGTTATCATCGTTTCCGGTTCCAGATCATTGTTCACATCGCTCACAAGACCGGGCATACCCACAAGGTTAAAACGGTAACGAATGCCTGGAATATTAAAACCCTTCGCCGCATTGGCAAATATTTTTGTAGTTTTTACCGGTGTGACAATTACTCCTCCCTGATACGCGCTGAAGCCCCCGTATTCATTGTTGTCAGTGTACCGTGCGCCTGCAGACAACGCAAAAAACCGTGTTATCTGCTGCGACACCATACCATACAGCGATCTGTCAGTAAAATAGTCGTCTTCCATTTTACTGTCATTGGCATCATCGGTAATATCTCCGCCATACTTTTTGTATTCCGCACCCACAGTCAGACGATTGCCGTCAATAAGCTTCAGGGTTTCCTGCAGCTTCGCGGCATAGGTCTTATCGACAGACTGAAATGTTATTTCATCTGTTACGGGATTGGTGATATCATGGTTCCCCTGATTATAGGAAACCTGCATAAATCCTTCAAATTTATCAAAGGTGTTATGGAGACTCAATGAGGCGCCTCCCCGTGTCACATCAAAGACCTCAAGGGCGCTCGCGTTCACCTTCCTGTTCGTAGGACCGGGATCATGCATTTCAAAATTCACCAGATAACTGTTTACGTTGGCATAGAAATGCTTTCCCATCTGTACTCCGAAACGGGCGGTACCGTTATGAGACACAAACTCCGATGTATAATCCTTACCGTTGATCTCCTCCTCCCTGTGACCGTCAGTGCGTTTAAAGTTATATGAAACCGCATAGTCCATGATGCCCATCTTCCCGCGGTGATGCACATAGTCGTCCGTGGAATTATATGAACCGAAAGATCCTGACAGGACCGTGTTATACCCCTCAACCTCCTGCCGTTTGGTGATAACATTAACCGCCCCCGCCATGGCCCCGGAACCGAACAGTACCGGCTGCGGCCCATGATATACTTCAATGCGTTCAATGTTCTTCATACCCAGGACATCAGGCATGGGGTGTGAAAAGATGTGGGCCTCTGTATCAAACCCATCCACGAAAATAGGAAACCCCGTGGTGGGGCCCCAGCTCGAAACACCCATGCCCCGTATACTCATTTTTGCCGGGTTTGAGTTTGCAATACCATACCCCATTACCCTGTTTGAACCCGTATGGAAACTGGGTACATTTTCACTTATTACTCCGATAAGATCAGTTTTGGTGGACTGCTTCACCTCCTTTTCGCCAAGCACCGAAACTGTTCCCGGCTGGTCCTTTTTATCTTTTATAACAATTTCCCTGAACCTGAACACGCCTTCCGTTTCCTGCTCACCACCAGCAGTTGTCCCCTCAGCAAAGGATACTCCTGCCATGAGCAGAACAGAGCAGATACATGAATACATCATCAATACCAACAGTTTTCTCATATAGAAATCTCCATTCTTAATGATAATTGCGAAATTGCAGCCGGTATCACCATATTACGTAAAACTCCCCATTGGTATTACCGGCATACATTATGATGCCAACAAGTAGCACGTTTTCAGATATCGTGATATTGTCAAGAAAAAAATATTGTAAAAAATCATTTGTATTAATGTGATATACTTCTTTATATTGTTATTATATTGTTACAGGATGTACTATTCTCCATGAATACTTCATTTATAAAGGACCTCACACTCGATGAAGCGGAAGTATTATTTGCCTCATTGAATGAAAAACCATACAGGGCAAAACAGCTTTTCAACTGGCTTTATGAACGGAATGTTTCCTCCTTTATGGAAATGACAAATTTTTCCAAATATCTCCGGCGTACCCTGGAAGAACAGTATGTGCTGTCCCCTCTTTCCCTTGAGGCACGGCAGGTATCAGTTGACGGCACGGAAAAATTTTTGTTCCGCACATGGGATAATAACTTTATCGAATCTGTTCTCCTGAAAAATGACGGCACTGAAGATGGACGGCTTACTATCTGTATTTCAAGCCAGGCGGGGTGCGCCATGGGATGCAGCTTTTGCGAAACCGCGAAAATCGGTTTCAAACGCAACCTTGCGACAGCTGAAATCATCGACCAGGTGTGTCATGTGAGAAGACTCTCCGGTCTTAAAAACAACAATATTGTATTCATGGGGATGGGTGAACCTTTCATGAATTATGATAATGTGCTCAAGGCGGCGGATATTATGAATTACTCATTCGGATTCCATATATCGACCCGTAAAATAACAATTTCCACATGCGGCATACTTCCGGGAATTGAACGGTTTATTGATGAAAAAAGGGCCTATAACCTTGCCCTTTCCCTCAACGATACTGTTCCTGAAAAACGGGGGAAGGTAATGCCGGTGGAGAAAAAATATCCAATAAAAAAAATATCCGAACTCCTTGAAAGGAAATTTCCGGTTTCCAGAAACCGTGTGACCCTTGAGTATGTGATGCGCGGCGACAACATTTCGAAAGATGATGCGATGCGCCTGAAAAAAATGTTCCGTTACAGCAGGATCAAGCTCAACCTGATTAAACTGAATGAAGGAAAACACTCACTCGACATTCCATCCCCCGACGACGTAGATGCTTTCATTAAAGAACTCATGATAATGAACATCCCCATTTCAATCAGAAAAAGTCTGGGCAGCGATATTTCAGCAGCGTGCGGACAGCTTTCCGGACAGCAGTATGATAATAATTTGACTATTAATGTTGAAAAAGAAAGCCGGAACGCCGAAACTATTAATGAAGACCATGTCCGGCAGTGCTGAAGGAAGCAGGTGCCTGTACGCCATGTATTTTCTCAAATAAAGGGGACAGTGTAACACAGCAGAACGCATGAAAAGGGAAATAATCGAAAACCTCATCAATCAATCCCTTAAAAGGATACATGATGAATATGAACTGAGAAATACCACGTTTCTCAATGCCCTGCACCACAATATTGATTATCTCACAACACACGCTGAAGACTGGTTCGGGAGCGACATCCCGGAAGGATTCAAGCACGTCATCACGTCCCTTACCACCCTCTCCTACATGTATTTTCAGGAACGCGCGGATTTCAGTAAAACGATAATTGACCCGAAATATGAAGAAATAGACTGCTGTGAACTGATCAGCAGCATTACCGGGGACATCAGCTCCCTTCTACAGACAGGGTCTTTCAGGATCGGCACCATCTGCGGCCCCTCCATCATTAATACATCCAGGGCAATACTCCGCGATTCACTGTATAATATCTTCATATCAATATCACAGTTCATGGACACAGCCTCAGATTGTCTTGTCACTATTGAAGAAGACCAGTCAAGCGTCAGAATTAAAATATCTTTTTCCGGTCTGAAAGACAATATGCCTGACATCAGCAAACTGACAAAAATTCTGTTTTCCTATTCCGAAAAAGGCCAGTATCATATCAATATCGGCCTCAGCATTGCCTTTGATAATCTCCGCAATATCGGGGCAATTGTGAAGATATCGGATTTCGTGTCTGAACACGCGATTGAGATCACCATATCCTTTCCGTCTACTATTTTCCTTCAGACTGTTGAAGAAATAAGGAAAGGTCAGGAGAAAACCGAAACCGACGTTGAGGGCAAACTTGTACTGCTGTGCATTGATGATATCATCATCGAAATGGTGCTGCGGGAAACGCTCCAGGAACGTGGTTTCACAACCCGGAAAATCCTCCTGAAAAACATTGAAGATCATTTTGAGGATTCCGCTACCGTTATTATTGATTACGGCTGTATTCAGCAGTCAGAAACAGAAACCTGCGCATCCATAGCAGCAAAAAAAGATACCGTGCAGTTCATTATTATACATGGCGGGGATTACCTGCCCGAAAACCTCCCTGAAAGGGGGAATATTGTCATTATACAAAAACCCTTTGACGTGGACATGCTTGTCGATAAAATCCTGTAGCAGATCAGATACATTCTCCAAGGACACCATCAAGGTCTTCATATTCATGAAACCGTTCAGATATGCACCGTGGAACCGGAGACCGGAATTCCATGGGCTCCCTTGTGGTGGGGTGGATAATGCGGAGAGAAAATGCGTGAAGACAGATTGCCTCCGTATCCCGGAGCGGCGCTCCCCCGTAATGCCTGTCCCCGATAACCGGCATCCCTATTGACGACAATTGCCCACGGATCTGGTGTTTCCTCCCGGTGATAAGGCGTACAAGAAGCAGCGCCTCCCCCTTGCTGAACAGTACAGGAGTGTATTCCAGGATACAGCGCTGCGAAGAGGAGGTTTTTTCTTTTACGATAACAGACCTGTCGCCGCGGCGTTCCATCTCCTGTTCCAGAGGTATCCACAAACCGGCATCATTCTCATTCCATACATGGCGTCCCGGAGTGCTCACCGCGGCGCAGTATATCTTTTCACTGTCTTTCTCCCTGAACTGCTCCGACAATCTCTTCGCCGCTTTTGATGTGCGGGCAAAAACCATTGTACCGGATACCGGACGGTCAAGGCGGTGGACAAGGCCGATAAATACATTTCCCGGTTTATTATATTTTTCTTTCACATAGTCCTTCACCATCTCCAGGAGCGAGGGCTCTCCGGTATAATCCTGCTGGGACAGAATTCCGGCAGGCTTGTTGACTGCTATCAGGTGATTATCTTCGTAGAGCACATCAGGAATCATGGCAGTACTTCCCTTTCTATTAATTACCGTCATTCTTATGAATCAATGCCGTAATATCAACCCAAATCCGTTTACTCCTTTTACAGTTACACACGCATTGTAGAATTTCCGAAATAAATTACTTTACAAAATATCTACCTGTTATTAGTTTTACAAACCTTGATCCAGAATCATGAGATATGGTGTTTTCCCCCGCATTCAGCATGGAAACCATATTTTTCATTCATACATGTATTATTTTTTTATAATTTCGGAAACTTCTGGAGGTCATGAGTATGCTTAAGGAATATAAAACTGAGCAAATCCGCAACGTGGCAATTATTGGACACGGCAGTACAGGAAAATCAACCCTTCTGGACGCGATTCTTTTCGTGAGCGGCTCCATCGACAAAATCGGAAATCCTGCGAACGGGTCCCTTACCTCGGACTACGATGACGAAGAGAAGAACAGACAGATGTCGATTCGAAGCGCTATGGGCTTCGTGGAAATTGACGATGTGAAGATAAATATTATTGATACCCCGGGAATGTCCGACTTTATCGGTGAAGCCCGTGCCGCGCTGCAGGCTGCCGACGCGGCGATCATGGTTATTGATTCCGTTGACGGTGTTCAGATTGAAACAGAAAAAGCATGGCGGTATATAAAAGCAAATAATATCCCTACAATATTTTTTGTAAACAAGATGGACAAGGAACGTGCGGCGTTTGATATAGTTGAAACCGTCAAACAGGACCTTGGCGCGAACCTCGCTCCGCTCTGCATACCAATAGGAAGCGAAGATTCTTTCAGCGGTGTCATTGACCTTATTGACATGAAAGCAATGTCCCCGAAAGGAGACGGGAAGGAAATACTCATTACTGATGTACCCGCCGACATGAAAGGTTCAACAGATACCGCCCGCACCAACCTCGTGGAACTTGCAGCTGAAAGTGATGATAACCTTATTGAAAAATTTCTTGAAGGTGAAAACCTCACCGACGAAGAAGTCGCAACCGGCATACGGACACTTGTCGCAGAGGCAAAGCTGAGCCCGGTTATCTGCGGTTCCGCGACTAAAGCAATCGGTATAAAAAATCTTATCAATGTCATAAAACGCTTTGCACCTTCTCCCGTAACGGGCAAAGAGTACAGCGGGTATAATCCCGATGACGCATCAAAGGAAATCATTGTTAAAAGCGCCGCGACTGAGCCTTTTACTTCTGTTGTATGGAAGACATATATTGACCAGTACGCCGGCAGGTTTAATTACATAAAGGTTATTTCCGGAGAATTGAATCCTGACTCTGAAATCCTTAATTCCGGAAAAGGAGCGAAGGAGAGAACCTCAAAGCTTTTTACCATGGTTGGCAACAAGCAGTTTGATGTCCCGAAACTCTGCACAGGGGACATTGGTGTTATCGTGAAACTCGAAAAAACAGCGACCAGCGATACACTGTGCGATCCGAAGAACCCCGTGGTACTGCCGATTATCAATCTGCCCCATCCTGTTTTCTCGTATGCCATTGAATCAGCAAAAAAAGGAGACGAGGACAAAATAGGCCAGGTTTTTTCACGGATCACTGATGAAAACCCCACAATTACCTATGAATTCAACGCGGAAACAAAGCAGACAGTTCTTTCGGGCATGGGAGAAATGCAGCTGAATATACTTTTAAAAACCCTTAATGAAAAATACAAGCTTGATGTTGTCACTGACGTCCCGCGTGTGGCATACAGGGAAACGATAACCAAGAAAGCCGAAGCACAGTACAAACACAAGAAACAGAGCGGCGGCCATGGCCAGTACGGTGAAGTATATTTCAGGGTATGGCCCCTTGAACGCGGCGGCGGATACGAATTTAAAGACAGCATCGTGGGTGGCGTTGTTCCAAAGTCATATATTCCCGGTGTTGAAAAAGGAGTCAAGGAAGGCATGAGCGATGGCGTACTTGCAAAATTCCCCATTGTCGATGTGGGAGTTGAGTTGTACTTCGGTTCATATCATGATGTGGACTCCTCGGAAATGTCATTCAAAATTGTCGCTCGGAACTGCCTCAAGAAATCCCTTGAAGCTGCGGGCCCCATTCTTCT
>DAOSYC010000009.1:0-41287 GCA_035380905.1 Spirochaetota bacterium
ACCATTGCTTTGATCCGTGCGGTTATCGGCAGAAATGCACCCTCTTCAGAATACGCTTTCAGTGTTTTTGCAACCCGTATGGATATTTCATCAGATGCATTTACAGGGATTACTTTGATTTTTTCACCAATTTTTATATCGTTAATGTATTTCCCCTTCACCGGGGAAACAATAACTTTTCCGTCAATAACGTAATCTGCCTGAGATTCAATTGAATCAAGGGTTTTTTCTGTTGTTGATTCGGCAGATTCTTCATTTTCATTGCCGGCGGTATTCGGTTCGCTGCCTGTTTCGAGAGGTATCCCTTCAAGATCAATTTGAAGTGAATTCGTATCTTCAAAATCAATCTGGCAGGAAATGTGTCCAAGGTTGTTGTATTTATAAATTATTTCAGTAAGTATTTCAGTAACAACTGCAATGTTATGAGAGTTTATGTCACTGTACGCTTCATAACCCGCAAGGGATTCGATAAGATGGTTGGTGAAATCATAAGAGTCAAGGAGTGATTTTTCACCTTTGTCAGTATTGACATAATTTTTAAAATTAACATAAAATGATTTCCAGTTATCGTTCACTCTCATCTTTTCATTAAGAGATTTTGAAGTGGAAAGTAGCGTGTTGGCATTCATAATGCTGCTGGTCTGGTTGTTGCAAAAGATGAGGAAAATGCCGAAAATTTCTTCACCAATTGAAAACTTTCCTTTAACCGCAACGGCATCATTAAATTGTCCGGATATCATTTGTTTGGCTTTTTCAACATTACCCTTCGTGAACCTCAGCGCGGAGTTAATAAGTCTTGTTGTGTCATTCAGGGAGTTATATTCGTTTGTGGTATCAGTCATAGTTTAGCCTGTTGTGGTGTCTGTAAGACATTTTTCTAGAATTTCATATTTTTTTTGAGGGGAAAGGTTTGATATTCGCTTGATGCTCTGAAGTAACACTGGTTTGTATTTCAATGCGGTTTCAAGAATGAAATATCCTTCGTTGTCAATATTATTTGTTATGGACACTTTTTTTACCGGAAGTTTGGTGCCAAGGAGGGAGCCCATATATTTAATAAGATGTTCGGGGCTGATATATTTTATTGAGCTTTTTTGTGTTCCGATTTCAAGTCGCTTTAAAAAACGGTAGTTTTCATATTTTTCTTCAGGAATGAGGGACCATTTTTTCGGATTATCTGAAATCTGCAGCACAACTTTCTGGTCAGTTTCGGATTCAAGAACGCGGAAGTATGTGTTGAAGACTTTATATGATGACAAAAGGCCGAAAAGGCTGTCATCTTCCTCTTTCCTGGGTTCTTTTGATTTCTTCCATGGGTTTCGCATGCTATATCCGGCATTGAGTAATGTTCGTTTTTTTAAATAATTGCGATTATACAGTAGTAACTGAATTTTATCAAGTATGATTTTATGAATATGTGTAATGATTTAAATTGCACAGTATAAGACAGTATTTCTTCCGGTTTCAGTTTTTACCAGACCAAGCGAATGAAGTTCTTCAAGAAGATGTGCGGTATACCCTGATTCTTCCTGAAGAAATGATGCGAGTTCAACTGCTGATGCTGACTTGTTGATATTGAGATAGTTAATAATATCTTTTCCCTTATCGGAGACCTGTCCTATCGCGTAACTGTTATTGATCAGTTCATCAGTAATAACGGCAATTTTTGAATTGTTCATTGAATGATATGATTTGAATACTGATTCTATATTCATTATTGTCGTGTCGCTGAGAGATGATAGTTTTACATAGAAGCGCTGCGTATTCGATTGAGATTCGAAAATGAGCTTCATAATAAACTCGGCGATAAATGACGAATCGACAACTCTGATATCTTCAAAATCAAGGAGGATTGTCTCCCCGTCCTGGATACATGAAAGTCTGGACGCAACTTTTTTAAAAAAGCTGCGCCCCATAGGACGGGTAATAAGGTCGGGAGATGTAACTTTAAGTTCCCGCGCAAGCCTGGAAAGTGATATAATCATTCTGTACCGGTTCGATAATAATATAGCTTCCATCTAACAATCGGTATCTAATGTTTAAATATTAATGAAAAATGCTGCGGACAGCAACAATCGGGTGCTGCAGAAACAAGGGGCTCAGGTTGTAAGTGTGACCGACAGCTGTGTCCCGGGAAAGGGTGCGAGATTGGTCTTTTGAAATGTTTTTGTTGTGCTGTTGTATTTTTTATTATGGACTACAGACACAGAGGCATCATCTGACCTGATATAAATGCTCCCGCCAAGTTTTTCAACAATCGTGTTAACCTGGCAAAGGCCGTACCCGAAATCACGTTTGCTCGAAAGGGGGGTTGTTAATACTTTTTCAATGAGTGAAGCGGTTGAGTCCACAGATATTTCTTTTTTACCGGTAAAACTTTCCCGTATGCCGACACCTGAATCAGAAATGACAAGACGGACAATATGCTCGCTGCTGTAGGAATATGTCTGCATGGCCAGAAACCCGGAATCAATACTGTGTTCAAATATATTCTGACATATTTCCGATATCACAGTAACAAAATAATCAACAATGCTGCCGAAAAGCCAGTATTTTAATATATTGTCAGCCCGTTTTCGAAAGGTTGCAATAACATCAGATATTACACGGATGCTTTCACGCTCTTTCCCCGGTATTTCTGTTATTTCGATGACGCTTTTACTGAGAGAGCTCCTTTTAAAATAATATTTGGGATCAAGCTTGTCGGTGTTTTCGAAAATGCCTGTTTTGAAAAAATCCATACGGTACAGGTATTGATTTATATTAAGGGGAATGTTTACGAGAGTCAGTTTTTTGCCGGTATTTCTGAGATATTCTCTCCCGAGAATTGCGAAACTAACCATTGAATATGGCTCTATAAAACCCACACGCGACATGTCTAATTGTGAAATGTTCTCAGAGAAAAGTTTTTCTCTCAGGTTTATGATTTCTTCAAAAGAATAGGTATCTTTGAGGGTATTTGGTACCGTTATTCTATTATAGTCGGGCAATAGCGTCCATCCTTGCTGTAATAAGTTCTTTAATTATAAAAAACAATGAAAAAATTAATATATTGACAAAAAAACCAATACATTCTGATGTGGTAATGTGCTGTCCTCCTATTTTTTGGCGAACCTCCAAATTCTTTATTTTTAATTTTTCAGGGGATTATATCCCCTTTTTTTTTGAATTCTTTCCTTTTTTTCATATTGCATGGTGCGTGATAATTGATAGTATTCATATACTCCATGGTACGGGAATGCAAGAAATTTTCATAGTTCAGAGATATACCGTATTAATTGTAACGTAATAGATGAAATTGTATCATATATTTATTATTGTAGAATAAAACTTGCTTGATACGACATATAATGGAATGATATATGACAAATGATTAATTGTGATTTGTTTGATGGAATCGGATGAATAATAATTATGGTATTACATTTTTACTAACGTGAGCGGTCAATATGGCAAGAGTAGTGAAGCAGATAGAAGATAATATCGTAAACAGCATTATCGGTGAAGGTTCAGAGTTTAAGGGGGAGTTCAATATCAATGGACTTCTGCGCATTGACGGGAAATTCATGGGAACTATTCAGACTGACGGAAAAGTGCTCATCGGTAAAACTGGTGAAGCAATAACTGATATCAATGCGAAAGTTGTCGTTGTCGGCGGAACAGTAAAAGGAAATGTTTTTGCGAGCGAGAGGGTAATTATGCTCTCTACTGGTCTGGTGAAGGGAAATATCATCACTCCAAGTCTGATTATGGAGGATGGGGTTGAATTCGAGGGAAGCTGTATAATCAACAAAAAGAAGGAGGAGGTCCAGCACGCGCAGGTGTAGCCGGATAAGCTTCCATGATAGAATTGCCTTCAACATCTTCAAAAAAAGACGAAAAAACAAAAATTAAATCCAGGAAAAAGGGCCCTGCTTCGGACGTAAAGAAAAGCTCTTTTTCGGCGTCCCTGAAAAACACTATAGAGTTTGATATTCAGGGTTCAATTGAAGAGCTGTTACACGATCTTGAGGCTCAGGAAAGAAGGTTTATAGATATGCAGACGCTTTTTGAGCTGCAACGATACAGGGCAGTAGTGCAGAAAATATTGAAAACAGTATTTGATGAGACATTCAGAATAAAAGTATTAAAGCGTCCAAAGCCCGGAAGGGCGGATTATGTTATTGTGCAGAGAATCAATGATAAACTTGAAGCTCTTGCCGCAATGGTGGCGAACAGCTCGGGCTTTACCATTTTAAAATCGATTGAAGAGATTCGGGGACTTGTCCTGGATCTTGTTCATTAAGCCGGCCTGTCGGGTGTTATGAATTTTGTATCAGTGTCTGGAAATGAAGTGCAGCGCGAAAAGTTATCAGCGTTATACCGTGACGGACGGATACCTCCAACGATGCTTTTTCTCGGTCCCCAGGGTGTGGGCAAAAAACTTATCGCAAAACAGTTCCTTTCTGCGGTTTTCTGTACGGGAAAACAGAAACCATGTCTTGAATGTCCCTCCTGCAGACAGATGGCCGCCGGTACGTATCCGGACTATCTGGAGATAGGGCCGAATGAAAGGGGTGTTATCCCCATCGGAAGTGAGGATAAAAAGGAACCGGGTTCTGTCCGGTGGCTGCTGCAGCAGATGGCAATAAAGTCTCTTTCAGGTTCAACAGGTTCTGTTATTGACGGGGTCGATACAATGTCAGATGAGGGGCAGAGTGCGATTCTTAAAACCATTGAGGAACCGAAAAAAGGGGACCATATTGTTCTCATTGCATCCAGCAAGGCAAAAGTGCTTCCGACAATAATGTCACGCTGTTTTGAAATAAAATTTGGTCCAATTCCCCGGGGTGATATGGAAACACTCCTTGTGGGGAAAGGATTTTCAGATGAGGATGCGGAAGGGCTTGCACTGATGTCGGGCGGTTCTGTGGCAATGGCGATATTATTATCAGACGGGGATCTGCGCCGCGAAGTGCTTGATCAGTGCGCATCGATTTCAGGGTATCTCAGGGGGGAGGGGTTTCTGTCGGTAGATTTTTCCTCTCTTGAAAAAAAGCTCGGGAAAGAGAGATTGCTTGATATAATGATAAATATATATCGTCAGAACCTTATTCAGGTCATTGACGGGAAGAATGATGCCGGTGTATGGAGTGCGCTTTTTGTGCATGACGAACAGAAACTGCATCTTTTAATAAAAGTTCTTCTTGATATTCAAAAGGGCCTTGGAAGAAACCTGAATATTAAAAATTCTTTAAAGGGAATGTTATATTCGGCATTTGCGCTTCCTTTATAAAAAAGCATACAGCGAATTCTTTTAGTTTTAGTCAAAATCGGGGATGAAACCGTGGAAATAACAGATGTAAAATTAAGAAACAGTTATCAGGTCTGTCATGTGTGGACGAACAATATTTTCATTAAATGCGGCACAACCTGTGTTGTGGAGACTGAACACGGGATGGATATAGGACGCATAACCCGCAGAAAAGTGATTGTTGACGATCCGGATAATGAGGTGAAAGGAAAGCTTCTTCGTATACCGACAAAGGAAGATCTGGAAGTTCTTCCGGAAATTGAAGGGATTGAGCAGAAGGCGTTTTCAATTTGCCGGACAAAAGCAAAAGAAAAACAGCTCGATATGAAGCTGATTTCTGTAAAATGCCTGCTCGATAAAACAAAAATCATTTTTTATTTTGTTGCAGATAACAGAATTGATTTTCGTGAGCTGGTGCGTGACCTGGCATCAGTGTTCAGGACTCGTATAGAAATGCGACAAATCGGTGTCCGTGATGAAGCACGTCTTATTGGCGGATACGGGCCATGCGGAAGGCAGCTTTGCTGTACGCATATGAAAGAAGGATTTGACCCTGTGTCAATAAAGATGGCAAAGGAACAAAGCCTGAACCTGAATTCTATGAAAATTTCCGGGATGTGCGGAAGGCTGCTGTGCTGTCTCGGTCATGAGTACAGTTTTTATAAAGAAATTAATAAAGGTCTTCCCTCTGTCGGTACTGAGATACATGTAGGAAAAAAGAAATACACCGTTGAAGGTGTAGATGCGTTAAGGGAAACAGTAAAAATGCGGTATGATAATTATACTGTTGATGTCTCCGCAAAACATCTTGTTCATACCAGAGGGATATATTCTGTTTCCGATGAAGTAATGCAGAAACTTGTAAATAATGATGATGAAGAAGGAGATGAGATCGGATTTGTTGGCTAAGCTGCGTTTTGCAGTACATGGCGAATAAGCCGGTATTCATTGAGGGATTGTATGGAAAAAAGATTTTATGTGACGACACCAATTTACTATGTAAATGCAGAACCCCATATAGGTCATGCGTATACAACGATACTTGCGGATTTCCTGAAACGATTCTATGAGATGCGCGGATTTGATGCTTTTTTTCTTACCGGCACAGATGAGCATGGGGATAAAATTGTAAAAGCCGCACATGAAAATAATGCTACCCCGGAAGAATATACAGACAGGATCAGCGGGTTATTCAAAAAAACATGGAATGAAATTGGTATTATTAATGATGATTTTATTCGTACGACTGAAGAAAGGCATAAGGCGGTTGTTCGTGAAGTCCTGCAGAAGGTGTATGATAAGGGCGATATTTATTTCGGCAGTTACGGTGGACACTATTGTTTCGGGTGCGAGCGGTTTTTAACAGAAAAGGAAATGGTAGAAGGAAAATGTCCTGAGCATAACCGTAAGCCGGATTATATAGAAGAAAGTAATTATTTTTTCAAAATGAGCAAATATCAGAAATGGCTCATTTCCTATATAAAAGAAAACCCTGATTTTATACGACCTGAAAGATATAAAAATGAAGTGCTGTCGATACTTGAAAACGAGGAGCTTGAAGACCTCTGTATCTCAAGGCCAAAAACAAGGCTGGAATGGGGAATTGAACTGCCTTTCGATGAAAAATATGTGACCTATGTGTGGTTCGATGCGCTCATAAATTATATCAGTGCCATCGGGTATCCCGATGGTGAGCGTTTCAAGAAATACTGGCCCGTTGTGCAGCATATAATCGCAAAGGATATTGTAAAACCCCATGGCATCTTCTGGCCAACGATGCTGAAAGCTGCTGACATTGAACCATATGCCAATCTGAACGTCCATGGTTACTGGAATATGGAAGAACTGAAAATGTCTAAGAGCCTGGGAAATGTGGTACGCCCGGTTGAATTGATGAAAAAATTCGGTAATGATCAGATCAGATATTTCTTTCTCCGGGAAATGACCTTCGGGCTTGATGCAAAGTTTTCAGAAGACGCGGTAATAAACAGGATAAATTATGACCTGGCGAACGATCTTGGCAATCTGATAAACAGAACATTCAATATGAATAAAAAATATTTTGATAAAAAGGTGCCTGTTTTTTATCAAAATAATGACGCAGGAAGAAAGGAACTGCAGGAAAAGTTTCGGGAAAGCCTTAATGAATATGTACAGAATACTGAAGATTTCAGGTTCAGTGTCGCAGTCGAAAAGCTCTGGGAATTTGTACGGTCATTGAATAAATACATTGATGATTTTAAGCCATGGCAGGTGGCAAAAGAAAACAATACAGAATTACTGTCATCGATAATGAGAAACCTTCTGGAAGCTATATATGGCGTGTCTGTATTGATAGCTCCCATATGCGTAGAAGCTTGCGGGAAGATATGGAGCGCCTTCGGTAAAAATGGCGGCGGCGAGGATTTCAAAACAATTGACAGCTTCACGTTGCTTGCAGATGGGGCATTAATTGCTGATGCGGAGATACTGTTTCCGAGAGTTGAAAAAGAGGAATCTGCGAATTCCCTGACAAAACCGGAGCCGCAGAAAAAAGAGCCGGCAGAAAGTGCCGCTGAAGGGCTTATTGATATCAAAGAATTTCTGAAAGTTGATATACGTGTTGCAAAAATACTTGAGGCAGAAAAGGTTGATGGGTCTGATAAGCTTCTCGAGCTGCGGATTGATTCAGGTCTTGACGAGAGAACAATAATTGCAGGTATAGCAAAGCATTATTCGCCGGACCAGATAACCGGTAAGAAAATTTTACTTGTCGCGAATCTAAAACCTGCAACAATATTTAAAAGGAAATCACAGGGTATGCTTCTGGCTGCCAAAACCCAGGATACGGGAGAGCTTCATCTGATTATTGTTGATGATGCGGTCCCTGTCGGGTCAAGACTCGGGTAGAAATAACTATAATGGTCGTGTTGTATGCTGATAGGTATTATTGCAGATACGCATAATGAAATTGAGATGACCGAAAAAGCACTCAATGTGTTGAGGACCAGAAATGTCGAGGTCCTTATACATGCTGGTGATTTAACGTCTCCTAGGATGCTTGAATTATTTAAAGATTTTAAATGCAGGTTTGTTCTGGGTAATTCGGATATTGATGCTGAATTTATTAATATGAAGTCAGAACAGCTTGGTTTCGGGCGTGTAGACACCTCCAGCAGCTTTGAAGTTGATGGAAAAAAGTTTTTTATTTTTCATGGCAACGATGTCCCTCTCTTCAGAAAGATTGTAGCCCTTGGGGAATATGATTATATTATAAAAGGACATACTCATTTTTTTGAAGATTATGTTTCAAATACTACAAGAATTATTAATCCGGGTACATTATACGGAAACGATGAACATACCATAGCGCTTCTTGATACAGAGAAGGATAAGGTTGAAAAAATTAAAATCAGTGAAGATGATATGTAATCAGCAAAAAAATCAGGGATATTTTGTGGTATATAGTGGTTTTTTAGGGCGGAGTAAGCTGTTTATTGCTTGACATTAAAATACCGGCATAATAGTTTTGGCACACAATTTTTGGGCTGTATGTTTTTCTAATATAGTCGCTACTGCGAGCCTGTGATTGGTCCTCGAATCGAAAGCATATGCAAAAGTGAATCTGCACCTTGAGGTTTTGAACAAAAGGAGCGATGGATATCATAATATATTTAGCGTAATGGCTTCGATCGGGTTGTATGATCTTTTGAAACTTGATTCTCTCGATGTTTATAATGGAAGCGGTGATCCTGTTGTTGACATTGTCGCAGCGGGCGGTGGATGCGTCGAGTTTGCTCGAACTATTGAAGTAAAGGATAATCTGGTATACAAAGCATTTCGAGGGTACTTTGATGGTGCAGCGAAAAGCTGTTCTGCGGTTGTGTCGCTGTGGAAGAATATACCGCCGGGAGCAGGATTAGGTGGCGGCAGCAGTGATGCCGCCGCGATGTTGAGACTGCTGAATGAAAAGCTGGGCTGGTATACGAATGAGGAATTAGTAGCGATTGGCAGCGAAGTTGGTTCTGATGTGCCGTATTGCATATCCGGTGGATTGGCAATATGCGAAGGGCGGGGAGAAGTGATTACACCACTGCAGGCAGCTTTGAAGGCGTTCGTGGTTGTTGTAAATGACGGAATACATGTTGACACAGGAAAAGCCTATGCCATTATGAACAGAGATGCTTTTCATTGTGATAATGAAGATGACCGGAAAATACATAGGATTACAATTCAGAACGCGATTGAAAAAAGTGATTTTGATAGTATTAGAACGTTGTTTCGCAATGATTTTGAAAGCCCTGTTTTTAGAGAGAATCCAGCGATATACGATGTGAAAAAAAGAGTGTTGCAGTGTAACCCCGATTTTGCTGCAATGACAGGTTCGGGTTCAACTATAATTGCTGTGTTTGAAGATTATAATCGTGCAAATGATGCAATGTGTGTACTGCGTGATGAGTTCAGGCATGTGGCACTTGCAGAATTTATATAAGATGTATTGAGGCGTCGCCAAGTGGTAAGGCACCGGGTTTTGGTCTCGGCATCCCCAGGTTCGAATCCTGGCGCCTCAGATATTTGTTTTTTCAGGAGACTGTTATTAAGGATATACGGGCTGTGATCCTTGCTGCAGGTAAGGGTGTACGGATGGAATCCGATATACCAAAAGTCCTTCATTCTCTGCATAATAAGCCGCTCATTCAGCATGTAATCGATAATTTGAAGAAATCAGGAATTGCTGATATAATTGTTGTTGTCGGTTACAAAGGCGATGATGTAATTAAAGCAGTCAAGGGCGATATCGATTTTGTATGGCAGCATGAGCAATTGGGAACAGGTCATGCTGTGCTGCAGGCTGAAAAGTCTCTGGATGGGTTTCAGGGAAAAGTAATTATTGCGTGCGGTGATGTTCCTCTCTTGCGTCCTGAAACATTCCGGGGTCTTGCTGAATATTCCTCCGGTGGAAATACGAAAGCAGTTGTGTTGACAATGAAGCTCGATAATCCTTTCGGATATGGAAGGGTTATTCGTGATGAATTTAATAATTTTGTAAAAATTGTTGAAGAGAAAGATGCCGGCGAAGCTGAACGGATGGTTCAGGAGGTGAATACCGGCACATATATTGTTGATAACGACCTTCTCTTTGAAAGTTTAAAATGTATTGGAAATGATAATGCCCAGAAGGAATATTATTTGCCTGACGTTCTGACATATATTATCTCAAAAGGGTATGATGTAAAGGCACTGATGATTGATGATCCCATTGAGGGAAGCGGGATAAACAGCAGGGGTGATCTGGCCGCTATTCAGAAGTATTTCGAACAGAAGAATTAGCAACACCTTTATAATAATCATCAGGTATCGGTATGTGCAGAGTAAATAATAAATGCAGCTGGGCAATATGTTATGAACGATAGGATGAAAATTGTTGCGGGGGATTCAAATCCTGCACTCGCAAAAGAGATTGCTGATTATCTCGATATGGATCTTGCTGAAGTTGAACTGATACGATTTAAAGATGGAGAGCTTTCAGTTAAGATATGTGAAAATGTTCGAGGTGTTGATCTTTTCATTATACAGTCAACTTCAAATCCAGCCAATGATCATCTTATGCAGCTGCTTCTGCTTATCGATGCTGCAATGCGTGCTTCAGCAAGAAGGATAACCGCGATAATTCCGTATTATGGATATGCTCGTCAGGACAGAAAGGTTGAGCCCCGTGTTCCTATATCTGCCAAGGTTGTAGCAAACCTTCTTCAGGCTGTTGGTGTAAATCGGGTTGTAACAATGGAGCTTCATTCCGATCAGATACAGGGTTTTTTTGATATTCCGGTTGATAATCTTTTTGCATCGCCGAAGGTAATTGAATATCTGAATGAAATAAATATCGACCAGCCTGTAGTTGTGTCTCCTGATACAGGAGGTGTTGTGCGGGCGCGTTTTCTTGCCAGCCGGATTCAGGCGGGTCTTGCAATCATTGATAAACGCCGGCCAAAACCGAATGTTTCTGAAGTAATGAATGTTATCGGCGAGGTAAAAGGGAAGAATTGTATTCTGGTTGATGATATGATTGATACGGCTGGATCGATAACACAGGCCGCAAAAGCATTAAAAGCAAACGGTGCAAAAGATATATATTGTGTTTCGACACATGCTGTTTTGTCAGGACCTGCTGTCGAGCGTCTGCAGAGTGCTGATTTCAGGGAGATCATTATTACAAACACAATAATGGTGCCTGAAGAAAACAGATTGCCGAACATGAAAATTCTTTCAACCGCAAACCTCTTCGGAGAGGCATTGCGGCGTATTCATGAAGGGGAATCAGTGAGTTCCCTGTTTCTATAGTTTTACCAGTGAAAAAAGTATATCATAATTCATAAAGTTGAGGTGTGACAATGCAAAGCCATGTATTGAACGCAGATTTGAGAACTGAAAAAGGAAAAAATGCCTGTAATAAAATTCGAAGCGGTGGATTTATTCCCGCGGTAATGTATTCCCATGGTGAGTCTGAAGCGCTGCAGGTCTCCGCTAAGGATTTCAGTACCATGTTTAAAGGGCATATTTCTGAAAGTGTTCTCATTGATTTAAATATCAAGGGGAAAAGCGGATCGGATGGTGATAAAGTTTTTATAAAAGATTATCAGGTCGATCCGGTCACGGATAAAGTGATACATCTGGATTTTTATAAAATTACCGCTGGTGAAAAAATCACCACAAAGGTTCCGGTTGAGCTTGTAGGTACACCAACCGGTGCGCGGAAAGGCGGAATTCTTGAACATATGGAAAGAGATCTTGAGATTGAATGTCTGCCCCGCAATTTACGTGAAAAAATTGAAATTGATGTAACAAATCTTGAAATTGGTGAGTCTATACATATTAAGGACCTTAAGGAGTATGAAGGGGTCGAGTTCCTTGGCGACGGGGATCGGATAATAGTAGCGGTATTGGCACCAACGAAGGCAACAGAGAAAGAAGAAGGTGAAGCTGTTGAAGGAGTTGAAGCTGCAGAAGCTGCGGAAACGAGCGAAGGTGAAGAATAAATTATTATAAGAATTTTTCCGTATAGTTGTTTCGTGCTGTTGACAAATTGAAAAAAATGCTGTATAGTGAACCTCCCCGAAGAAGTACCGGGATTAAGACGGGAAAATTTAACATGGAGGAGTCAAAGTAGTTGAAATTAATTGTGGGCTTTGGGAATCCGGGGGAAAAGTACAACAATAACCGGCAGAATATCGGATTTAAAGTAATTGATATCCTCGGTAACAATGCCAATATTGATGTTCGGATAAAAAAGAAAAAATCCCTAATTGGCAGGGGAAAAATTGGTGAAAACGAAGTTGTACTGTTAAAACCCCAGACATTTGTTAATATTATAGGTGAATCTGTTTTATACATTGCATCGTTTCTTCGAATTGATGTAAAAGATATAATCTGCATACTTGAAGATTCGTCTCTTGAGGTCGGAGATTTAAGGGTTGATTATGTGTTTTCGAGCCTTGGTCACCCGGGGATAGATTCAATGACAAGAGCTTTGAAGTCGGACAGGTTTGCCAAGGTGCGTGTTGGAATCGGATCTGTAAAAAATGCAAAAAATTATGAGGAATATCTGCTGCAGGATTTCACTGATGATGAAAACCTTATCCTCATTGATGTATTGAATAAAGCTGAAAAAGTGGTACATATGCTTTTAACACATCCGATAGACGAAGTTCAAAATAAGTATAATCCTGAAGGCGCCACAAAAATTGAGAAGAGGATTGTGCGGAAAGTTCGAGTTAGAAGATAACAGAAAAAGCTTTCAATTGATATAGATAAAAAGTTATTATTTAATATGTATAAAAAGCCCATTTGATGATGGGCTTTTTTATTTGTTACAAGGTATTATTGCGCGAAAGGAGTGCTTTTTCTTTAAGTTCCAGTACGTTTTTGTTTACATTGTTTCCGGAAAAAGCGCTTTTCCCGGCAACAAAAATTTGTGCTCCGGACTTTGCGACTTCTCCAATATTCTGCAGGGAAATCCCGCCGTCTATCTGTATAGGAATATCGTGCAAATAACCCTGTTCTTTGATAAATCCAGAGAGGGTTCGAATTCGGGAGTAGGATGTCTCGAGAAAAGCCTGTCCGTAAAATCCGGGGTCCACGGACATAACAAGGACCATGTCAGCATAGGGGATAATATCGTACAATGCCTGAACAGGAGTTCCGGGATTCAGCGAAATCCCGGCACGGATACCGGCATCACGTATTAACTTAAGAAGACGGATTGGAAAATGTGTTGTTTCGTAATGAATGGTGATCACCCAGGGATTGAGCGCTACAAAGCTGTCAATCGACTTTTCCGGGGTTTCTATCATAAGGTGTATGTCAAAAGGGATTTCCGTATGGGACATCAGATCACGTATATAGCCGGGGCCAAAGGTCATGTTGGGGACAAACTGGCCGTCCATAACATCCATATGCAGAAGGTCGATGACTTCCGGATCGAATTCGTTGAGACGTGACCCGAGAGTAGAGAGATCTGTTGCAATAATTGATGGTGAAACAAGAATTTTATTATCGGAAGTCTTCGACATCAATTGTCATAACCTTAATAGTGTTTTTATTGGCAAGTATACTGATTTTAGAATTACCGGTTCTGTGAAAAACGAATGAAATACGCTGTCCGGGACTCATTTGACGGGAATAGCATATTCTCTTTGACTTGTTGTCTTCAACCACTGCCTCATACAATCCCTTTGGCTCATCGCCCGGAATGGTATAGTCAATTATTTCGTAGCCCAGGTACTGGTGTTCTGTTACGGGGTAATATTGCACTTTTAATACCGCAGTATCCCCTTTTTTTATAACAGATCCTTTCGCCGGAGATTGTGCTGTAACAGTTCCGCTTTCGTCGATTCTGCCGGTTTTTGATATTTCCTGCTGTATGTCAAGTCCATGAGCAAGCAGCAGGCTATAGCAAAGGTCAATTGATTGCCCGGTGACATCAGGCATTTTCATTTCAATATCTTTTTTCCCTGCAGAAACAAGAACATTTATTTTTCTGTCAAGAGTTACTTTTTCACCTTTTTTAGGTGAGTGATCGATAATTATGTTTTCTCCAATGGTGTTGGAGGGGACATACGATACAACGCCGAGAGAAAGAGACACTGATCTGTCATGGATATGGAGATTTTTCAGTTTATTTATGGCAAAAGGCAGCTCAATGCCGGTAAGACCTGGTACATCAATCATAAGGCTGCTGCGGCTTACAACAAGCTTCACATTGCTTCCTTCAGCAATTATTTCGCCAGGTTCAGGGAACTGGTTCAGAACAATCCCGTTGTCAATATCAAATACATCATAAAACCTGATTATCGGGCGAAGTCCTCTTCTTATGAGGCTGTTGTGGATGTCGATATATTGTTTCCCGACGAGACTGGGAACTTCAACTTCATTTTCCGGTTTGGTAAGGAAAATAAGCATAATGAAGGATATTAATATAAAGAAAGAAAACCCTATGAAAAAAATGAACGATATGCGCCCGATACTTTTAAAGTACACTGATTTCATAGATTGAGCCTGAGTTTCTTTATTGTTCTGATTCTGTTCCATTGTTGATACCATTACGATGATGTTATTTGGGCAGTTCAAGTATTCAATGTGCCCTGAATTAACGTACCGCCACAAGTTTGATATGTATATTCAGGAATAATTATTTATGCTGAATATAAGAAGGCGAATAACAGTTGATCATTTATAACAAAATCCTTCGCTGTTAAGACGTCAAGCATAAATATCACGCAATGATTAAAAAAGAAAAGTTATCCGGGAGTTGTGAGAAATAGATATCGTATACCATGGTAAAAAGTACTGAGTGCATGCAATACAGATACGTTTATAGCGAAATTAATACTGTTACTTAAAAATATTTCGCATAGTGATCAAAAAAGTATTGCATAAAAGGTAAAAATGTTATAATATCCAAATAAAAGAAATGCTGATATATAGATAAAATCTCCAGGCATCATTGAGCGGAAACAATAAAAAAGAATAACCGAGGCTGTGGGTACGGTAGTTGAATATTCTGTAATTTTCAAGTCACATGAAAAGTCACGGAACAGTGAAGCTGTTATGCCTTTGTGTCTGTTTAAAAAGGCGGTTAAGGTAAACACTGGTGTTGCAATTTGCTGATTCAATTATAATTTATTGAATCATTATGTATCAAAATAATGTTGACAATATGTGTTCTTTTACACTAATGGACTAAGTCGAAAAGGTGTGTTGTACTATATATACCATCAAAACATTTATTATTCTTATCTTCATCAATACTAAAAAGTCAGGAGTTTTTTATGGATATTGCGAAATTATACAGTGATATTTTTGCTCCCACTGACATAACCAGGCTGAGTTTCTTCAATATCGGTGGGCCCCATGGCTTTATGCGGTGGGCTGTGTATCTCTTGATGTTTGTTGCCTTCGGATATCTCCTGTTTACTCTTATCCAGCGGTACAGAATCTGGAGACAGGGACGTGGAGAGCTTCGAACAGATTATCATGAAAAACGTATTGTTGCGTTTGTTAAGTATGTTATTTTCCAGTGGAAAATCCTTAAAGAGTCCTATGCGGGTATCATGCACGTTGCGGTATTCTGGGGTTTCGTGGGTCTATTCCTCGTTACGATGATTATTATGATACAGGATGACCTGACAGAGCTGTTTTTCCATTATAAATTTATTTATGGAAATTTCTATCTTTACTGGTCACTCTTTGCGGACCTTTGCGGTCTTGTTGTCCTTGCCGGTTTGGGAATGGCTTTCTGGCGTCGATATAAGACAAAGCCAAGCCGTCTCGACACAAAGATGACAGATACTTTTGCGCTGGTGTTGATTACCGTTATTATTGTGACAGGATTTACCACAGAAGGTTTCCGTATCGCAATGTCCGGATTTCCGGCATTCGAAGTATGGTCTCCTGTCGGATATGTGACCGCTCTTGCGTTCTCATGGGTCGGTCCCGGCGGGCTTCAGGTTTCCCATTACCTGAGCTGGTGGATTCATGTTCTGGCGGCATTTGTATTTATCGGTCTTGTGGCATCTGATAAGCTCGGCCACATCCTGATCTCAACACTGAACGTATATTTCATGAACCTTAAAAATGAAAAAGCTGAAACGAAATATACTATGCCGATTATATCACCGGCAGAATTTGAAACAGCTGAGACCTTTGGTGTCGGTAATGTAGAAGATTTTACGTGGAAACAGATGATGGACAGTGACGCATGTACACGCTGTGGACGCTGTCAGGATAACTGCCCTGCGTATCTTACCGAAAAACCGCTTTCTCCGAAGAAAATTCAGCAGGACGTAAAAGCGGCTATGGACGAACGTTTACCGCTTGTGATGGCTGCGAAAAAAGCATCAGAAGACGGAACATTCGACCCAACAGCAATTGAATCAAAAATGCTTCTTGGCGAACATGTTCTTGAGGATGAAATCTGGTCATGTACCAATTGCGGCGCATGTATGGAAGCATGTCCGGTGAATATTGAGCACGTCCCGAAAATCAATGACATGAGGAGATATAAGGTCCTCATGGAAGGTACCATGGCTCCCGAGCTGCAGTCCTCTCTGCAGAATATGGAAACCAACTTCAGTCCATACCCGTTTGGTTTTGCTGAAAGAGCGGATTGGGTGACAGATGAACTGAAAGAAATGGGTCTTAAAACTGTAGAAGAAGATGCTAACGTTGATTATGTCTATTTCGTAGGTTGTGCTGCCTCCTTTGACCAGAAGAAAAATCAAAAGGTTGCTATTGCACTTTGCAAAATTCTTCTGAAGGCTGGACTTAAGGTTGGAATCCTTGGGGTTGAAGAAGCATGTTGCGGGGATTCTGCTTTGAGGGCTGGAAATGAGTATCTTTTCCATACTCTTGCTGCGATGAATCTTGAGAACTTTAAACGCTACGGAATAAAGAAAATTATTACAGCATGTCCCCACGGATATAATGTGTTGAAAAAAGAATATCCTGAGTTCGCAAAAGTCGGTGTTGATTCTAACGGCGAGCAGCTTACGGCGGATTATGAAGTATTCCACCACTCTGAAGTAATTGCAGACCTCATAAAGAGCGGTAAAATAAAAGTAAAAGAAGGTATTGAAGATAAAATTACATATCACGATTCCTGTTTTCTCGGTCGGTATAATGAAATTTATGAACAGCCGAGAGCAATAGTAAAAGCGATGTCTGGAAGTCAGAACTTCGTTGAAATGAGCCGGAATCACACGAAGAGCTTCTGCTGCGGTGCCGGTGGGGCCAGGATGTGGATAGAGGAGCATATTGGAACGAGAATAAACCAGTTCAGGACGAAAGATGCCCAGGCATCGGGTGCGTCGGCAATAGCAACGGCCTGTCCATTCTGTCTCATAATGCTTTCGGACGGAGCCGATGAGCTGGAACTCGAAAATCTTAAGAGCTACGATATCGCAGAGCTGGTTCTTAAAAATATGGAAAACTAAAGAGATAAATAGTTCAAAATCCCCCGTTTACCCGCTAAACGGGGGTTTATTATAATACCCAAATAAAAAAAACTAAATTTAAGGAGTGATCCGTTATGGAAAGTAACCTTTTTTTCATTGCCCCGATCGGATCATTGATCGCTCTCGTCTTTGCGTTCATCTTCTACAAAGGAATGATGAAAGAAAGCGAAGGGAACGATACAATGAAAGAGATTGCACAGCACGTCCGTGAGGGTGCGTATGCATATCTCAGACAGCAGTACAAAGTTGTTACTATTGTTTTTGTGTGTCTTGTTATTTTGCTCACAGTGCTGGCATTTTTTGGAATCCAGAACCCGTTTGTGCCTTTTGCATTTCTTACCGGTGGTTTTTTCTCCGGTCTGTGCGGGTTTCTTGGTATGAAGACAGCTACCAACGCTTCAGCAAGAACGGCTGAAGGTGCCCGGAATTCCCTGAACAAGGGACTCCAGGTGGCATTCCGCGCCGGTGCTGTTATGGGTCTTGTGGTTGTTGGTTTCGGTCTTCTCGATATATCACTCTGGTACATTGTGATGAATTATCTTTATGATAATAATATCTGGAACCTGAGCCAGACTCTGGCGATAAAGATTGGTCTTATGGCTGAAGCGGCAACATTTGATCCCGCAATGCTGAATGCTGAGCCTTTCAAGCATGCGAAACTTGTAGAAATTACCACGACGATGATTACATTCGGTATGGGTGCATCTACCCAGGCGCTTTTTGCACGGGTCGGTGGTGGTATTTATACGAAAGCAGCAGACGTTGGTGCTGACCTTGTTGGTAAAGTTGAAGCTGGAATTCCTGAAGATGATCCAAGAAATCCTGCTACTATTGCTGATAATGTTGGTGATAACGTTGGTGATGTTGCCGGTATGGGTGCTGACCTTTATGAATCATATTGCGGGTCAATTCTCGCTACAGCAGCGCTTGGTGCTGCTCTTGCGTTGTCCGGATTGGCGCATGTTAATGCTGTTATTGCGCCGATGATTGTTTCAGGACTCGGAATTGTATTCTCGATTATTGGTATATATGTAGTATCTACAAAGGAAGATGCTACGATGAAAGCGCTTCTTGCAGCGCTTAACCGTGGTATCTGGGGAAGTTCACTGCTTCTTATAATTGCACTTGCAGGGATGGCGTACATCCAGTTGATCACCTGGGGTGTTTTCGGAGCGACCATTACAGGTCTGATTGCAGGTCTTATTATTGGTCAATCCACAGAGTATTATACAGCAGATGAATACAAACCTACACAGGGTATCGCTCAGCAGCATACTATGGGACCTGCTACAGGTATTCTCGATGGTATAGCAACGGGTATGCTTTCTGCCGGTATTCCGGTAATAACAATTGTTATCGGTATCCTTGTTGCCTTTGCGGTATCAGGCGGGTACGGCTCTGAGCCGGATTCAGTTAACCAGGGACTTTATGGTATCGGTTTTGCTGCTGTTGGTATGCTGGCAACTCTTGGTATCACCCTCGCTACAGATGCATATGGCCCGATTGCTGACAATGCCGGCGGTAATGCTGAAATGAGCGGTCTTGGAGAAGAAGTTCGGAAAAAGACAGACGCCCTTGATATGCTTGGTAACACTACTGCTGCTACAGGTAAAGGTTTCGCTATTGGATCCGCTGCCCTTACAGCTATGGCGCTTCTTTCAGCATATATTGAAGAAGTAAAAATCTGGATAACAAAGTTTGCAGCGCATTCAGGTCAGGGCTACTTTGAGGTCGGATCTGTAAGATTTTACAACGATATGGTAAATGCGCAAACTTATCAGGGTGTCTTTATTCAGAACGCAAGAATTGCTGATTTCGTACGTGCGTATGATATTACTCTGATGAACCCAAAAGTTCTTTGCGGACTTTTTATAGGCGCAATGATGACAATGGTATTCAGCGCCCTTACCATTAAAGCAGTTGGTAGAGCAGCTGGTGCTATGGTTGAAGAAGTTCGCCGTCAGTTCAGGGAACTTCCTGGAATTCTTCAGGGAACCGAAAAGCCGGATTATGCACGCTGTGTTGCTATTTCAACTGAAGGTGCACAGAAAAAAATGGTATTGCCTTCAATGCTGGCACTTATCGTACCGGTTGCTGTAGGTCTCCTTCTTGGGGTTGGCGGAACAGTTGGTCTCCTGGCAGGTACACTTACTGCAGGTTTTTCTGTTGCATGTTTCCTCAATAATTCTGGTGGAGCATGGGACAACGCGAAGAAATTTATTGAAAAAGGTAATTTCGGTGGAAAGGGCTCAGATGCTCATAAAGCCGGTGTTATCGGTGATACAGTTGGTGACCCGTTCAAAGATACATCCGGACCGGCACTCAACATCCTTATTAAGCTTATGACGATGGTAGCAGTTGTTTTCTCTGGTACTGTTGTAAAGCTTGCTCCGGTAATTAAAGAGGTTTTAGGCTGGTAAATGATTTTTACCATATAAATCTGTTTATAAAAGGGGGGCTTTTTGCCCCCCTTTTTTATTGTGTAAAGTCAGGAGTGTACAATGTTAGAAGCAATAATGCTTTTGTGTTTTGGGATATCATGGCCGGTATCTATATATAAATCATTCGCAGTTAAACGGGTAACAGGAAAATCAGTTGTATTTTTATGGATGATATTTATTGGTTATATCTCGGGTATATTTCATAAATATTTGTACAATTATGACATGGTAATCATACTGTATTCCATGAATGCGATTATGGTTTTTATAGATATTATTCTGTATTATAGATACAGATACAATGAATAAAACGTGTGATATTTACTGTCCTTATATATTTATACGAAAAATAAAAAAATATTATTATAAACTTCATTAGAAATGCAATAATAATTGACCTTTAAATAGCAATGCACTACATTTATTCAAATAATAATATATTATATTCAAGTATGATGGTAACAAAATATCTATTGAAAGAATTGTTGCGAGGATTAAGATGAAAACAAAAAGAATTATCGTTTTAGTCTGTGTTGCTGTTTGTATGTCATTACATTGCAAAAAAGAACAGGAACGTCCATTTTTATCAATAAGCAGTGCGGTTGGAGATGTTACAATTATATCAAATACGACAAAAAGAATTCCTCGTGCAGGGGAGGAAATAACCCAGGGCGATATAGTAACAACGGGAAAAGCCTCAATGGTTGATATCATTTATTCTACAAAAGGACTGATAAGAATAAGTGAAAACTCACATGTCAAAGTAGCAATTCTTGTTCATGATAACAAAAAAGAGAACTCGCAGTTAACCATGGAAAAGGGTAAAGTGTTTGTTACCCTTTCAAAATTAATGAAAAATTCCAACTTTGAAGTCAGGTCAAATACGGCAGTTGCTGCTATAAGGGGAACCAGCATAAGGGTTACTGCTGATGAAAACAATGCAAGAATCGATGTTTTGAAGGGTAAAGTGAGCGTAAAACCGGTAAAAGAAGGCAGAGTAATAGAAGAAGCTGAAAGTATTATTGGAACAAATAATACAGTTGAGCTTGATATAAAAAAAGTAAATGAAATTGTTGAAAAAAAGGAAAAAATCGAGGTTGTGTTACTTAAGGATGAGGAAATAAGTGTAATACAGCAGGAGATTCAGGGAATACAGAGTATTGAAGGTATTCAACACCTTGCGCCGGAAGTACAGAAGGAAACGAAAGAAATTATACAGGGTGTGAAGGAAATTGACACGTCTGCTGAGGAAGAAAAAAAAGCAAAGCTGGAACAGCAGAAGCGGATAGAAGAAATGAAACGTGAACAGCAGCGGCGGGCTCAGTTAGAACGGACAAGGCTTGAAGAAAAACAGCGTGCAGAAGCCGCTGCAGAAGCGCAAAAAAGGAGAACAGAAGCAGAACAACGGGCACGTGAAGAAGCACAGCGGGCGGTACAGGCTGAATCAAGGAAAACACCTGCAAAAAAAGGCGGGAAGGATGAGAAAGGGATCCCGATGATTCCGAATCTGTAGGGCTTTGATTAAATACAATAATACCATGATGCACCATATAAAAATAATCTGGTGCATCGGTTTTTGTATATATAATATATTACACTCATAAAAATGATAATGCCGGTTGCGAGATGTGGAAATTTGTGTATTTAAAAAACATGTTTCAATAAATTTTTATTGAAATTTATAAAATTATTATGAATATGACATAAATTATTCTTTCAGGAGGATTTTAATGAAGAGGTTTACAGTATTAGTTGCAATGCTGGCAGTCGCGTTGTTTACAATGCCGGTATTTGCACAGGACGCAGGGGTTGCGAAGCTTTCATATGGTCCCGATCAGTGGCTTCAGGTCCATTTCCTGCTGCAGGCACAATATCAGAGTGCTGCGATATGGGATGCAGATCGCCCAGCATACGCCGTAGATGAAACGGATAGTGATGCAACATGGGACAGTACTTTCAGAATTAGAAGGGCCCGTATTATTTTAAAGGGTCAAGTTGCAAAGAATGTCAGTTTCTTTGTAGAAACAGATGACTACAACAGGGGCGGACGTAACAACGCAGGAGCAGCCGGCGGAAGCGGAGAAGGTACATTTATTCAGGATGCGTTTGTTAGTTATGATATAGCACCTGAGTTTAAGATTGCAATGGGCATGATTCTTCTGCCTTTTATGCACCACAACAGGCAGTCTGCAGTATCGCTTCTTGGTGTTGATTACAATACCGATGTTGTGAAATTCATGAACAACAGGGTGTGGAGAGACACAGGTATTGAAGTGAGAGGTCTCCTTGCTGGTGGCGTTATTGATTATCGTCTTGGTGTATTCCAGGGCCAGGAACGTGAGTTAGATGTAGAAAATGAAGCTCAAACAGATAGAGTTGGTCATTTGAATGAAAACGCAGCTCCACGTTTTGTTGGGCGTATTCAGTTGAACCTGATGGATGCAGAAGACGGGTTTTTTTATAGCGGCAACTATCTTGGTAAAAAGAAAATTGTATCAATTGGCGGTGGTATAGACTATCAGAGCAATGCAGGAATTGATTATGATGCTCAAACTGCAACACCAAAAAAAATAGATGATTATTTAGCCTGGACTATAGACCTCACAATTGATTATGCGCTGGCTCCGGGAACAGTTTTTGCGCTGCAGGGAGCATATGTTGCTATTGACAACAGGTGGAGCAGGAAAACAAAAACACGTGTTAACGGTACTGCTATCGAAAGTTATTACGATTATGATTACTATGGTGAAGAATACGGATATTTTGTACAGGCCGGTCTTCTTCTTATGAACACAATCCAGCCGGTTATCAAGTATTCAACATGGGTAAATAAAGATGCAACAGCATTAGGTGATAACACAAGCACATATCTTACTTTCGGGTTGAACTATTTCATTAATGGTCATAACGCGAATATTAAGATTGAATATCGCCATCCTCTTGGTGAGAATGAGTCAATTTCTCCTTCTGTTGATCAGATTGACACGTCAGGACAACAGCAGGTTACTCTACAGGCACAAATATTCATCTAAAAAACTGAAATCAACTCTTAACGTAAACAAAAAAGGCTGTTCCGCGAGGAACAGCCTTTTTTTTAATATTGAAAATATTATTGATAATATTTTTGTTAATCAAAATAGAGAAGTCAGTTTTTTATCCTCAAATCAAGTGCACCGACAGGACATTCTTCAATACACTTTTTGCAGTTGCGGCATAAGTCAACAGGGAGACCGGATGAAAAGGCGGTGTCAATATGAGTGCTGAAACCCCTGGATTTGAATCCGAGGATACCGGCGTTCACCACTTCTTTGCATACTTTCACACAGATCCCGCACTTAATACATTTACCGCGATCAAGGATGATATCAGGGTGCCTGCGGTCATATGCTGCTTCGGGTTTTTCACCTGTTATTGCATCGGGTTTTGCACAATAGGATTCACTGTGTTTTTTCAAAGAGCAGTCAGATTTCGCAGTACATGAACATTCGAGACAACGTTCGCCTTCTGTTGCGATTTCCTCTTCTGTAAATGTATATGAGATTTCTTTGAACGTAGTTGTTCGTTCTTCGATATCAATAAAACGCATTGGAACGCGCGTGCGTTCTACCGGAGCCTTTAAATATACAAGCTGGTCCGGCTTAAGACTTTGCCATTGCCCGCGCGTTACATTCAGGATATATGGTTCGCCATAGGTGGTACCCTGGAATTGAGCGATTACTGAGAGAGCAGCCCGTCTGGCGGCGGCAACAGCTTCGACAACGGTTGCAGGGCCTGAAACACAGTCACCGGCAGCATATATTCCATCTGCCATTAAGCAGCTGGAAGGTTGTACGTCAACGTCACCCCATTTGTTTGTAGAGATGCCAAGGGGGGCGTCAGTTTTCTGACCGATAGCTGCAATTACAGTATCAGCTTCAGTATCGAAATCGCTGTCCGGAACAGGAACAGGCCGCCGCCTGCCGGAAGCATCAGGTTCTCCGAGAGTCATTCTCTGACTTGTGAGAATCAGTTTCCCGTTTTCCCGGCGCAATTTAACCGGAGCAACAAGGAACTCAAAACGGACCCCTTCCTCTTTGGCCTCATGAATCTCAATTTTTTCAGCGGGCATTTCTGCCTCTGTACGGCGGTAGAAACAGGTCACTTCGGGTGATCCAAGGCGTATTGACGTGCGGAGGCAATCCATTGCGGTATTACCGCCGCCAATAACAATAGTGCGTCCGGGATTATCCCCTGTCCATCCGTTGAGAGCTATATTTTCAAGAAATTGAATACCACCTGTAGCGAGTTCTTCTCCTTCAATCCGCGCTTCGCTTGATTTCCATGAACCGACAGTAATGATGACAGCATCATATTTTTTCTTCAGGTCTTCTATCTGAACATCTTTTCCGATAGATGTATTTTGTATAAATGTGATGCTACCCATTTTCTTAAAATGATCAATTTCTTTGTTTAAAATGTCTTTTGGTAAACGGTATTCAGGTATCCCATAGCGAAGCATTCCGCCGGGTTCCGGCATTTTGTCATATAAATCTGAGGCAATACCTTCACGGCGCAGAAAGTACGCGGCAGAGAGGCCAGCAGGGCCGCTGCCGACGATAGCAACTTTCTTTCCGTTGAGCGCTTTACAATCTTCCATGTATGAGTCATAATAAAGATCAGCCGCAAGGCGTTTAAAATCATTTATCGCTACCGGCTCTCCATCAACAGTATTACGCCTGCACTCTTTTTCACAAAAACGCGGGCATACCCTGCCGATTGACATGGGAAGGGGAATCCTTTCTTTAATTATTTTCAAGCCCTCAAGGTGATTACCATTTTTCCCGGCGCGGACATATTCTTCTACATTTGCGTGTGCCGGGCAGGCGATTGTGCAGGGAGCTTCGCAGTCTCCGGTATGTTCTGATAGAATAAGTTCCAGCGCTGTTTTCCGCATATCACGGACATCGGGACTGTCAGATTCTAACGTCATGCCATCAGACACCTCCATTGAACATGAAGGAATGAAGCGACCTGTTTTTGTATCTTTCACAACACATACAAAACACGATGTGTTTTTTGTTGTCAGTGAAGAATAACAGAGGGTTGGTATTTCAATTCCGTTTCTCTGAGCAGCCTGTAATATTGTATCACCATTTTCAGCAGTGATTTTTTTATTGTCGATATATAATGTAATACTCATGTTTCAGTTCTCCTTCACAGCATAATGGCCTGATCCCCTTTTTGTTCTGGATATAGCTTTTTTAGGGCATACCTCAATACAGGAATTGCAGCGGGTGCAGACCGAATTATTGACTATGTAATCTTCACTTATAGCGTTTACGGGACATGTTTTTACACAGAGGCCGCATTCAATGCACAGCTCTTCATTGATGATAACATCGGTGAGTTTATTGCATTGCAACGCAGGGCACTGTCTTTCATTGGTATGTGCCTCGAATTCATTTCTAAAATAGCGTAGAGATGCAAGGACCGGGTTAGGGGCTGTCTGGCCAAGACCGCACAGCGATCCCTTAACAATTTTATTACCTATATCAGAAAGAAAATCAATATCGGCCTCGGTTCCTTCTCCGCCGGTGATTTTTTCCAGGCGCTCAAGCATACGTTTTGTGCCGATACGGCAGAATGTGCATTTCCCGCAGCTTTCCCTGGTTGTAAATTCAAGAAAATACCGTGATGTTTCAACCATACAACGGTTGTTGCCGATTACTATTAAACCGCCACTTCCCATTATTGCTCCCAGGCTTTTTAGGGAATCGTAATCTACTATGGCATCAAATTTTTCAGCAGGTATACATCCCCCTGAGGGTCCTCCGATCTGAACGGCTTTGACTGTGCCGGGTTCAGCACCACCAACTTCATATACGATGTCAGCAAGGGTTACACCCATAGGCACTTCAGCAAGACCGGGATATTTTACATCACCGGCAAGCGCGAAAAGCTTTGTCCCTTTTGATCCCTCAGTGCCGACCTTTGCAAACTCGGCACCACCTTCTCTAAGTATAAGGGATATATTGCCGAACGTTTCAACGTTGTTAATTACTGTGGGAAGACCCTGAAAACCACTGTCAGTGGGATAGGGAGGGCGAAACCTCGGTGTGCCCCTTTTCCCTTCAAGGGAATGGATCATGGCAGTCTCTTCGCCGCATACAAAAGCGCCGGCCCCTTCCTTAAGTCTGATCTCAACTGTACGTCCATTAAGATTGTGAAGATTCAGCTCAAATATCTGTTCCATCGCGCGTTTGAGATTTTTAATTGCAAGGGGGTATTCAGCACGGCAGTAGATGAAAAGTTTTGTTGCTCCTGTGGCATAGGCGCCTATAAGCATTCCCTCAAGTATCTGGTGAGGAACAGATTCCATCAGAGAACGGTCCATAAATGCCCCTGGATCACCTTCATCAGCATTGCAGATAAGTACTTTTTCCGAAGAATTTTTATCAGATAGAAATCTCCATTTTGTTCCGGTCATGAAACCTCCGCCACCTCGTCCGCGGAGGCCGGAGATGATGACTTCTTCTATCACTTCAGAAGGTTTCATTTTTAGTGCTTTTTTAAGACCTTCATACCCTCCATTGGCAATATACTCATTAATTGAATTCATCTCAATGCGGCCTGCAATTGAGAGTATTTTCACCATTTCTCTGTCAGAACGCTGTGGTCTGATAACAAGCTGCCCCTCGTCACGTAAGGAAAGTATACGGTCGAGATAATCCTTGTGCGGTTTTACATTTTCGTAAAACAATGAACCGTTGTCAGTTTCAATTTCAACAATAGGTTCTGCATAGCAGTGACCTATGCAGCCGACTTCAACAATCGGGATGTCTGATATTTCTTGTTGAAAAAATGTCAGCAATTCTGAAGCTCCTGCGGCGATACCGCATGAACCGGCTCCAACTTTGATGCGTTTAATTGTCATTTTCGGCCTCCTTTTGATAGGATTTAAGAACCCTTATGAGCCGTTTGCGTTCCAGGTTACCGTATATTTTACCATTAATACTCATGACTGGAGCAAGGCTGCAGCAACCGAGACACGCAACTGTTTCCAGGGAAAACATGCCGTCCTTATCGGTCTCGCCATTTTTGATGCCGATAAATTCAGAAATCCAGCCTGCCACAAGAGAAGCACCCTTGATGTGACAAGCAGTCCCGTCGCAGACTGATATTTGAAATTTGCCGGGTTTTACACGTTTAAATTGTGTATAAAAACTAACAACACCCTCAACTTCGACGGGGGGTATTGCAAAATGATTTCCTATTGTTGAAATCGCTTCATTTGAAATGTATCCTTCATTGGCTTGAACAGTTTGAAGAGCCTTTATGAGATTACTTTGTTCAGTGTCAATGTCTGACAATAGTTCAAGGATGGTATTCATGGCTTCCTCCGAAACGTATACGAATTAAAAATATTCCTGATTGTAGTAGAGGGTAGAATTCCTGTCAATTTATTCTACCACATAACCTATCGGAGTGTACGAAATGATAATCTGGTAGATGGATAGGTCTTAATCGGTTTCACTCATATATATTGTACGTGATGATGAGAGATGAAACGAAATCAGCGTTGGAATTAACCCCGACAGTTTGCTTCATGATACGTTAAATGGTAAATGAGTCAAAAAAACCTGCATGGGGCCTGCGAATATATCCCCATGCAGGATTAGTTTTAAAAAATCAAAAATTGTTACACTACACCGTATGCCAGCATTGATTTTGCAACTTTTACGAAACCGGCGATATTTGCGCCCATTACATAGTCGCCTTTTTTGCCGTATACTTCAGAAGCTTCAAGAGCTGATTTGTGAATTGCTTTCATTATCCCCTGGAGCCTCTGGTCGACTTCTTCACGTGTCCATGAAAGCCTGAGGCTGTTCTGTGACATTTCAAGTCCTGACGTTGCAACGCCGCCAGCATTGGCCGCCTTTCCGGGACCGTAGAGAATGTTGTAGTCCTGGTATATTTTAATTGCTTCAGGAGTTGACGGCATGTTTGCTCCTTCGGAAACGCAGAAGCAGCCATTCTTTACAAGGGCCTCTGCATTTCTCCCATCAATTTCGTTTTGAGTTGCAGAAGGGAATGCAATATCAATCTTTATACTCTGCTCGCGAATAACATCCCACACTGACTGGCCTTCAAAGAATTTTGCATTGTACTTATCCGCATATTCCTTAATACGTCCACGTCGTATGTTTTTAAGGTTCATTATAAACTCAAGCTTTTCGGCGGTGATACCGCTTTCGTCAATTATAGTACCATTAGAATCACTCACGGAAATACATTTACCGCCAAGCTGGTTTACTTTTTCAATTGTATATTGGGCAACATTACCTGATCCACTTACAATCACTGTTTTGCCGTTGTAGTCTTTCCCCTGGGTTTTCATCATTTCCGCAGCAAAGTATACTGCGCCGTAACCGGTTGCCTCAGGGCGAATAAGACTTCCGCCGTACTCAAGACCCTTACCGGTGAGAACGCCAGTATGTTCATTACGGATTTTTTTGTAGTACCCGTACAGGTAGCCTATTTCGCGTGCGCCCACTCCGATATCGCCGGCAGGAACATCAGTGTCGGGTCCGATATGACGAAACAATTCACGCATAAAAGATTGTGTAAACTTCATGACTTCCATATCTGTTTTACCCTTGGGGTCGAAGTCGGAACCACCTTTCGCGCCGCCCATAGGTAGCGTTGTGAGGGAGTTTTTGAATATCTGCTCAAAACCAAGAAACTTAATGATACCAAGGTTTACCGAAGGGTGAAACCTCAGGCCGCCCTTGTAAGGTCCGATGGCATTGTTAAATTGAACACGGAAGCCCCTGTTAATTTGAATATTTCCCTTGTCGTCAAGCCAGGGTACGCGAAACATGATTACTCTGTCGGGTTCTACAATTCGTTCGTAAAGACCTGCTTTTACAAATTCAGGGTGTTTGTCGACAGTGGGTTCAAGTGTTTCAAGCACTTCTTCAACAGCCTGAATAAATTCCTTTTGTTCAGGATCCTGCCTTTTTACTTTGTCAATAATTTCAGAAATATGTGACATGATTGTTATTCTCCTTGATGCATAAATATTTGGAAGCATAATTAAACGGATTAAGTTATGCTTATACCATTAATAGTTATACTAAAATTATTGATAAAAGTAGACTGTCAATGATTATCTTACGAAAGAAACAAATGAATGTTACATGGATGTAAATTTTACAATTATGAATCGTGTGTGATGATACAAATGATTATTGTGTGGTTTGAATAAAATATGTTACTATTGATACAGGTTTTATGATTGGATAATAATATAAAAATATATATCCTTATTCAGGATACAAGAAACAGGATTAGTATTACGATATAACAAGTAAAAAACCATAAGGAAAATAATTAAGTATTTTCCGGATTATTGGTAAAACAGCAGAGTTTTTGAGATGTAATATCAGACATGAGAAACAAAGAATCAAGATCGTCATATACTTTAACAACATCCTGATATTTTATACCATCCTCAACTATATTGCCAATATTATTGTTGAGGTGTTCCAGCAATGAAACATTATAAATGACCTGTTTATTATCAGGAAATAATGCTACATAGAAAATATCAGTTTCAACAAGGTCCTGAAAAAAATGCGTTCCATATGATAGTTCGGGAATAAAGTCGTCCCGCATTAAGGCAATTTCAACGAGAACAGAAATATTATTAATCTCCGAAAAACGCACAGGAACTCCAAGGGAGGGGGTTGTTGTGCCCCATCTGCCTGGCCCCATCAGCATTACAGGTTTATTGTTTCTGTCGTTTGAAAGTCTGTTTAGTTTGCCAATGAGCCTGGCAATGTCATACTGTTGTGTTTGAGAAAGTGAGCCGTATCCGTATGGATCAACAAAAATTATCCGGGAAAGAGGTTGTGAGATATTGCCGCCGAGGAAATTACCCACTGAAGAGAATAATATATTTTTATCCGGTATATTCTTTGGAATGTTTACAGGTTTGCTCTGCCATTTTGTCTGCTGGGGGCGGCATTGCAGGATATTTATTTTGTAGGTCCCGTCACTTACGAAGTTTACAGTAAACTCAATATCAACAGGATAGTCATAGGCAGATTCAAGTGAAGTGAGTATTTTACTCATGTCAGCTGCCAGACTGCTTTTTTCGAAAAGAGTATCAAAATTTATTATCCATGATTTTTTGTTATGCATTCCCTGGTCCCGCATGAGGGCTTCGGTTTCTGTGTCGCGAGTGGCCATGAGGTCTAAATGGTTTATTAGTACTTTTTCTGTCAGTTCAGAGAGGTGTTGTGTCTCAATTGTGTTATTACTGATGTTAAGTAAATCAATTTTATGCTGTGAGAATGTGCGGGCATCCTCAATTCCTCCATGAGGTTTTGTAAGGGGATCGTCAAGGGCAACAATTCTGGGGTAATCACCATCAGTCCGGTTTACTGCACGGGTGCCGAGGCCAAGAACAAGGCGAAGCATACCGGCTTCGGAGGACATGGTTTTTTTCCATACAAAGGTGTTGTAGGAAAGGCCGACACCGGCAATGTCAGGAAAGAAATAATCATCATGATAGGATCCTGACACTCTCTGGACAAGAAGGGCCATCTGCTCATCAAGTTTATGCAGGCCGCGCTGAAGACGATATGAAAGGGCGTCAACATCCATCGTACTGGCAAATATTTTTCTCATGGCTTCAAGAAATTTTTCAAAACGCTCTTCAGGTGTACCCTGATTTACCAGAAAATAACTTTCGTATTTGCCGGCAAAAGCATTGCCGAATCCATCTTCAAGAAGGCTGCTCGAGCGGAGAATTATCGGTGACTGGCCGAAGTATTCAATGAGTTGCTGGATTTTTTCTTTTATGGTTTCGGGGAAATTTCCATGAAGCATTTTTTTATGCAGTGCTTCTGCTGATGAAAAGTATTTTTCATCAGTTTTGTGTTCCATAAAAAGCTTCCACCAGCCATTCTGGACAATATATGAATAGTATACATCTGAACCGATAAAAAAAGAATCATGGGGTTCCATTATCGCATCAATGTCGGGGTCGTTGAGGCTGCCGAGAATTTTTCTCGCAAGCATCATTCCAATTGTTTTGCCGCCGATAAAACCGGTACCAATGAGCCTGTCTTTGATTAAAAGAAAATCTTCCAGAGTAAAAGTTTTTCTCGCAAGTGCCAGAATGCGGTCGTCACGGCTTATAAGCGCTTTGCTTAGCTGAGCATGTATAGATTCAATTTCTTCAATTTCTTCGGGAGTATTAATGAGGTCTTCAATCTTTAAGAATATTCTATCCCAGTAATCAAGTTTTCGCAGTGTACTTTCAGAACCTTTTTTCTGGATATGTGTAATCAGCCTGGTGGCATCCACACTGTTGGTGATCGGTTTCAGTTCGGTGTCCTTGAGGAGATGCGGAAAGAACATTGTTGGAGAGTACCTGTTCCAGACTTTAAGCGGGTGGACATAAAGACTGCCGTTTGAGTTGTAAAGGTCGAGGAGAAGCTGGGTTGTTTCACGTATACGCGCTATTGTTGTGAAGGAAATACTGTTATGAAGAAGTGAAAAATATGCGACGGTATCGAGTTCAAAAAGATACGGACATGTTATCATGAAAAAGTTACCGATCATAAGATCGTTTGCCCAGGCAGACTGGAGGTCAGAGAGACAGTCGAATACGTAATATACTTCTTTCCCTTCATGTTTAATTATTTTATGAACTTCTGCAGAAAAGGATTCAAAGCCGCTATAGGCGTCAAGGGTGTATATTTCACTGTATTGTCCGGGTTTAAGAATAGGTTCATGACGGGCGAAACGCATGTACACAAGTCGTCGTGAGTCAAGAAGGGCTTTTTCCGCATATGGTATCGCGAAAAGTTTATAGTCGTCAATTTCATCAACCTGCCATACAACGTTATCCCCCAGGCGGAGACCGTTGCATACTTTATCGAGGCTGGCGAGGCCGGTAGATATTTTACTAAGTGTTTTCATGTTTTTTGTGTGCCTTCCCTTGTTGGTACAGTATTAACAGTATCGAATAAAATATACTGTCAATATGAAGGTGATAAAAACAATATACAAATATAATTTAAGTAACAGTGCAATTCAAACAATAATTTACACAACTGTAATAAAAGTAAATCAATACAACTGTATATTGTTATTGTAAGTGATGAAAAACCGGTACGTGCAGGGGGAAAGGTGGAAAGTGAAAAGGATATACAGGGACACTGGGAATGGCGGCTGCACATGGCGAAGTGTATCGCAGAATCAATTCAGCCGGACCGTTTTGGAGTGTGGGGATTATATCTCATTGGCAGTGTGAAGAATGGTACTGCAGGGCCCGCAAGTGATATCGATCTCCTGATACATTTCAGAGGATCTGTGCCCCAGATGAGAGAGCTTCAATGCTGGCTGGATGGTTGGGGACAGTGTCTTGCTGAGACGAACAGGCTTCGTACCGGCGAAATATGTGATACGCTTCTGGATGTTCATTTTGTCACTGATGAGAACATTAAAAATCAGTCAAGCTTTGCCTCACATATTGGTGCTGTCACAGATGGAGCGAGGCCGTTGTTTCTGAAAACATGAAGGGTGATAGAAATGTATATGTCAGAAAAGCATGCGGCAGGCGTCTTCAGGATGATCGGGAGTGAACATTACAACGGCAAGTTCACTCCCGTTATGCGCAGCTGAAAACATGTGGGTACGCTTGATTCTGTCGCGCCAGTGACCGCTCAGTTGAGGTGATTCATGAATATGGCCGTGTAATGTGATAAGGGGCTGCCTTTCTTCAATGAACCGTTTTACCGCAATACTTCCCACGTGCGGATCAAGAGGGACGTGGTCCACGGTTTTACCCGCAAGATCGGCAAGGTCAAGGTGTGTCATATATGGCGGGGTATGAAACAGAAATATTGCATGGTCCATAACCTCTTTACCGGCAAGGGTTGATAAATCATCCTGAATGGTGGCATGATTTTTTTCATATTCAGAAACAGGGACACTGTGACGTCCGTCGGCAGGGTGAATACAGAGAGGGTCTGCGTATCTGGACACATCATATCTTTCCCAGTCTTTGAGCATAAAGGGAGTGGGGGGAACAAAAGAATATCCGAAAAATGAATACGGTCCTATATTATATTTCCGGTTATTGATATATGTGAAAAGACCCTGTTCCTCGCCGGTATGAAGAAATGGTTCCGCGGTTTTTGCGTCATCATTACCCAGAATTATCAGTATCTCCGGATATTCTTCTCCGAGAGTATTCCGCAGCGTGTTAAGCCCCGGGAAAAAAAAAGTATCAAAAAAATCTTCATAAGAATGATTGGAACCGGAAGGAGTATATCCAAATGGGAGTATATCTCCACCCATAAGAAGGCACCGGGGAGGTGTTTTTTCCAGTAGTGAAAAAAGGCTGTAATACCGGGTGCGGCTGCCGTGAATGTCAGTGATAAAGTAGAATGGGTATTGTTCATTCATATTGCGGTTACTTTTTTTGAAATAATGCCCATTCCGGTTCGCCCGTCAATTATTATCTCCAATGGTTCGATAAGGCGTATATGGCGAATGTACTCATTCGAAGAAATCGTTGGCAGTGAATTAAGCCATGGAAGGTCAAGAAAGCATTTGGACTCTTCAGTGGCAACACTGAAATATCCTACCCGCTTTGATGATATATTATGAAAAAAATGGGACCCCTTCGAAAAATCAATGTTCATGCCGGCAGTACGTAATTCGATTATGACGCTGGCATTGCATATCTGGTTCCATTTTACCGGTATGCCGAGCCACGGTTCTGTCGTGCCCCATCTCCCCGGACCTATGAGAATATATGGCCTCTCCGCTTTTACAAGTCCCGCATTCAATTTTTCAAGATCACGGGCAATTACATTGCTTGCGGGTGCAGTTATCTCAAAAGGCGGGACATAAATGATATCCTGAATGTTCCTGTGAATACCGTTCCCCATAACCATGGGACAGCTGCAAAGGAAGTTTTCTGTGTCGGCTACTGAAGTATTATTAAAGCGGGAGGATATAATCTGGTCGTTTAATGTCATGGGGCGTATTTGAAGTATGGAAAATTCAGGATTTTGTGTGGCCCCGGTGTGCAGGAGAACAGCAAATTCAATTTCCACAGGACAACCCATCGCTTCAGCGCCGGTTGATAAAAGAAACTTTAATATTTCAGAAAGAGGGAATACTTCATTTTTCAGTATGTGGGCAAAGTTGATAATCCGGGGCCCGGGTATTGTGATTCCGTCATATACCATGTCATTATCACAGGAGTATGTGGAAGCAGTATACTGAAGAACGCCATCACTTTCAGCGGTTCCAATTTCGTGCAGCACAAGATGTTCTTTTTCGTGAGTACCGGGAATGACGTTCTTGTAATCGAGGGACAGGGCGTAAAATTTTTTTTGTGAGTATTCAATCATATCTTCAATTGAATTGTACTGGGGAAGAACTCCTGGATGTTCAGGAGAAAATTGAAGGGACAGCCCGCCTTCGGAAATAGTTTTTCCCAACCCAAGTGCAATCTCCGCGATTCCATCATCAGGATGGATATTACCAAAAGGATAAAAATTCATTGATCGTGCTGTGCCTGAAAAATCAGGATAAAAACGTGATTCATGTGCCTGTCCGGTTATTTCCTGTATTAAGATGGCCATCTTTTCGTCTTCTATACTTTTAGATGTGTTCTGCATATACCGTTTTGCTTTTTGAAAAAAAACAGATGCATAAATCCGTTTTATTGCGTTTAAAAAATCTATGAAACGACGGTCTGTGCTTTCATTATTATTTGGCAGCATGTGTGTTGTGTAAATACCGGAAAAAGGCTGATACAGGGAGTCTTCAAGAAGACTTGATGACCGGACTGCAATGGGTACAGTAGTGTGTACGATGTAGTTTCTAAGATCACCAAGGATGGATGGAGGAAGATGCGATTCAATAAATTTCTTTTCAATTAGTGAATCGTCATTTTCATTCATCGCGAAGTCAAAAAGAAGGTTCATGTCAATGAATTCATCGTACACCCCTGTCCGGAGGATGAGACTTCGGGGAATAGATATTGAAACATCATTTAAATGCGTTATTTTCGTGTCCCTGAACAGCACTTTGTCAAAAAATTCAAGACCCCTTGCTTTGCCTCCTATCGACCCGTTGCCGATAAAACTGAATTGGGAATATTCTTCATGGAAATGAGAGGAGTATGGTACCATTGATCCCCTCAAAATATTATACCGGAAATTATGTATAGCAGTAGTTATCGTATGATTCAGAATACCGCTGCCGCAGCATTGGTTTAGATCAAGGGCATCAATTGTTTCAGCTAATTCAAAGTTGGTTCGGGCCCGAAGCCAGCGGCTAACTGAGCCGTTTATAAGTGCCTGGAGAAGAAGGTCTTCGGGGATAGTTTTTATTACAGATGTAAATTCCGTCAGATTTGACGCCCGATGAAGGATTAAATCATTGTTGTCGTAAAAAATAATATCACCGAAACCGAAATGTTTTTCAAGTGAATCACGGAATGAGTTTCGGAGAGTAATCGAGTTTTTTGGAATAAAATGGGTTCCATAGTCATGAGCAATTTCAGCGGCATCAGGGTCACTGGACTGAAGGAGCACGGGGAGATACGGCAGATCCTCTTTTATCTTTTTAATAAAGCACAGGCCTGCATCACGTGATGTGTTGTTACCCATCGGGAATTCAAGGTCAGTGATAATTCCAAGGAGATTGTGTTTAAACTTAGTATATATTGAATATGCTTCTTCATATGTTGTCGCAAGATGGACTTTCGGACGTGCCTGCTGGCGAAGGATTTTCTGTGAAAAGGTAAGGTTTTTATGAAGAAGCCGAAACGTATGGTTCCGGAGTTCTTCAAATATTATTGGGAGGTAAAGCGAATAAAATTCAACAGAGTCTTCAACGATAATAAGGTTCTGTGTTCCGGCAGTTTCCATGTCATGGCGTGCATTGATCATATCTTCAATATACTGTATTATGCCTATTATAAGGTTCCCGTCTCCATACCACATGAAAATTTTATTTACGTATAACGCAGCACCGGAGTTGAAAAGGAGCTGGAGTTCGGTATGGTCATAGGCGATAGTAATTACGGGAATATCAATATGTAATTGCCGGAGGCTATTTGAAAATTCTATGAGGTCAAGATCACGCGGGCGCATCATTGTAAGAACCAGATCATATTTTTCCTGTTGCAGTGCCTGTACTGCTTCTGAGGCGTTGTTAACACGGGATATTTTTGGAATATACCCAAGGTTCCACCTGCTGTAGGACACTGAAAGAAGTTCAGAGACGCATCCATCTTCTTCGAGAATAAAGTAATTATAAAGAGAGGATATGAGAAGCACGTGACGGATACGATGCGGCATCAATTGGTCCAAACGTGAAGTATCCAGATGGTGAAAGTAGTGGTGTGGAGATGATGAATCAAGTGTGGACATCTGATATCCTTTTCAGTCAACATTATGTTAAATATACAGCATGGATCTATATATAACAAAAACAAAAAAAGAAATAAATCAATCAAGTATTTATTACTTAATGTAAATAAGTTTTTAGTGTGACTAACATATCAGCATCAATATGACATAATAAACGTGTATGAAAAAATAATTTTCCATTCCATCAGCAGTTCAACACATAATTTTACACCGTCGTAACACACAAGCGGATTTTTTACTTTGATTCAAATGAAGGTTGCGCTTACTTTGCTACTACATTAGGATTACTATATTTCTAAAAATATAGTAGGGAAAGGAGTAAGGTATGTGTGGAATTGTTGGAATTATCAATGCTGACAGGAGTCTGATTGACGGCAGTTTTATTCGTGAAGCTATCCGTATTCAGCGTGAACGTGGAAACGGTCTCGGCGGCGGTTTTGCAGCATATGGTGTATATCCCGAGCATAAGGATAAATATGCGTTTCACATAATGTATCAGGGTGAAGGGCGTCACAATGCTGTCATCCATGATGTTGAAGACTATCTTGAAAGCAAGACAAAGATATATCAGTCTCAGGAAATACCTGTGTATCCGAGTGACAGGATACCGAAGGGGCCGTATTTTAAACGATATTTTTTAAAACCAATTGAAGAACAGATCCAGCCAGACCAGAGCGAAGAGGACCTCATAGTAGAAATTGTAATGCACATCAATACTATGAACGGTGCCTTCGTGGTGTCGTCCGGAAAAAATATGGGTGTCTTTAAAGGAGTGGGATATCCGGAGGATGTCGCGGATTATTTTCGCATTCAGGATTACAAGGCCCATATGTGGATTGCCCACAACAGGTTTCCCACTAATACCCCCGGGTGGTGGGGAGGGGCCCATCCATTTACCATTCTTGACAAAGCAGTTGTACATAACGGGGAGATAACCAGTTACGGTACAAACCTGAGGTGGCTTGAGATGTATGGATATTTCTGCAGGCTGAAAACAGACACCGAGGTAATCACGTATATTTACGATAAACTTACCCGCAAGGACGGGCTGTCAATGAATGATGCATGCTATGTCATGGCGCCATCATTGTGGGAGGAGATAGACAGGGAGAATGACGGGAAGAAGCGGGCACTCCGTCAGATATACGGGCAGGCAGTAGTAAACGGGCCTTTCGGGGTGGTGCTGACTCATTATAATGGCGCGATAATTCTGAATGACCGGAACAAGCTCAGGCCTGTCGTATGCGCGAGAAAAGGAAACACGTATTATGCGTCATCAGAGGAGTGCAGCATACGGCTTCTTTCGCCGGAAGTTGATGAAATATGGTCTCCCCGTGGAGGGGAACCTGTTATTGTTGACCTCTTGCCTGAAGAGGATAGCAGAGGGGTGGCATAATGGAGAAGATGAAAAATAACTGGAAAGTAGTGCCGCCTTTTCACCCGGAATTTGATCTTGAACGATGTGACTATGAAAGCGGGTGCGACATTTGCGCCCGTGAGTGTTCCTTCGGCGAAATATCAAGGAAGCCCGTAAAAGGAAAAGATGGGAATGTATATTACAGACCCTGGGCAAATCTGACATCATGCGGTGCCTGTCAGCGGTGTGTAAAGATGTGTCCCGGTGATGCAATTCATATTACACGTTCAACAATGCACACAGGGCATAATTACTGGACAGACGAATATGTGAACAGCATCTGGAAACAGGCTGGTTCAGAGGGAGGCGTACTCCTTGTGGGGAACGGTTCAACGGGACCGCAGCGGAGATATTTCGATCATCTTCTTTTTGATGCGTGCCAGGTTACAAATCCTTCAATTGACCCGCTCCGGGAGCCCATGGAAATAAGGACATACCTCGGCAGGAAACCGCAGGTTTTTGGTGATGGCATTGAACCGCAGCTGAAACTGGATATCCCAATAATGTTTGGTGCAATGAGTTTTGGCGCCCTGAATCTCCGTGTACATGAGGCTGAGGCACGGGCTACAAAAAGGACCGGAACCTTCTGGAACACAGGAGAGGGGGGATTTCATAAATCTCTCCGCGAATATGGTGAAAATACAATAGTACAAATCGCATCGGGGCGATTCGGTGTGAGTGAGGATTACCTGAAATCCGCCGCTGCAGTGGAAATAAAGGTGGGACAGGGGGCGAAGCCGGGTATTGGCGGGCATCTCCCCGGAGAGAAGGTTTCAAAGGCCATATCGGAAACCAGAATGATCCCGGAGGGCAGTGATGCCCTTTCGCCGGCTCCTCACCATGATATTTATTCAATTGAGGACCTGCGGCAGCTTATCTATGCTATAAAGGAAGCTACAGAATACCGTGTACCGGTCTCTGTGAAAATCGCTGCGGTGCATAATGTTGCTCCCATCGTGAGCGGTATAGCGAGGGCCGGAGCTGATATTATTGCGATCGATGGATTCAGGGGAGGGACCGGTGCGTCCCCTCTGCAGATTCGACAGAATACAGGAATACCAATTGAGCTTGCAATTGCCGCGGCGGACCAGCGTCTCCGTGAGGAAAAAATCAGAAACAGCGTAAGCCTGATCGCGTCAGGAGGAATTCAGACATCCGCTGATGTGCTCAAGGCGATCTGCCTTGGAGCGGACGCAGTGTATGTCGCAACGCCCGTTCTCATTGCACTTGGGTGCGGTGTGTGCCAGCGCTGTTTCAGCGGGAAGTGTGCATACGGTATAACAACAAATAAACCCGGATTGGCTGAAAGAATTGATGTAGATGAGGCTACGGATGCCCTGACGAACCTTCTGCGCGCATGGGCAGAGGAGATGGAGGAATTAATGGGTTCCATGGGTATCAGTACCATTGAAGCATTGCGGGGAAACCGTGACAGACTGCGGGGAATAAATCTGAATGATGAAGAATTGCGGATACTCGGGGTAAAGCATGCGGGAGCGTAGTGGAGGAATGGAAATGGTCGTAATAGACGCAAACGGTATATATTACAGAATGCTCAACAGGCAGATACGGGAATTTCTTTCCATTGGAAAAAGTGAAATTGAAATTGAGAACGTACTGGGACAGCGTTATATATGTGCGGGTGTTCATGATCGTGGTTATGTGAAAGTTCACGGTACACCGGGGCAGGACCTCGGTGCATTTATGAACGGCCCTGTCATTGAAGTGTTTGGGAATGCGCAGGACGGTGTCGGGAATACAATGAATGCCGGTAAAATAATTGTGCATGGAAAAGCCGGGGAGATACCGGGTCATTCAATGCGGGGCGGTAAAGTGTTTGTCAGGGACGATGTAGAGTATCGTGCCGCTATTCACATGAAAGAATATAAGGACCAGATACCTGTTCTTGTGATAGGAGGCACCGCAAAAGACTATTGCGGCGAGTATATGGCGGGAGGCCGTGTTATCGTGCTGAACCGTGAAAACAGATCGGGGTCCCCTGTAGGAAGCAGTCTCGGAACAGGGATACACGGAGGGGCGATATATGTCAGGGGGCATCTTGATCAGCACCAGCTTGGAATAGGGGCGGTCAGTATTCCTCTTAATGACGATGATAAAAAATTCCTTACGGAAACACTCGCGGAATATTCAAAAGACCTGCATGTTGATGTTTCAGGTCTGAGTGTAGAAGCGTTTCATAAAATCACGAAAAAAGGGAGCAGGCCATTCGCGAATCTTTATACTCCTGCTATGAATATCAGTACCCTGAAGCCGAAGCATTTAAATCTGACACCTCCATGTTCCTACACGTGTCCAACGGGTGTCCCTACACCGGTATTTCTTAATCTTATTAAAGACGGAAAGCTTAAAGAGGCACAGCTTCTAATGGATGAGTATACACCATTCAGAATGTCTGTATGCGGAACAGTATGTCCTGCTCCATGCATGGATTCCTGCAGTAGAAATTTGATAGACGGTCCAGTTGATATTCCGGCAATTGCCCGTGAATATTATCCTGACTTTGATCCTGAACAGCCGAAGAAAAAAAGGAAGGAGAAAATTTCTGTTATTGGAGCAGGACCGGCGGGACTTTCTGCAGCATGGCAGCTGGCGAAAAGGGGTTATTCTGTTTCCGTATATGATGCAGTGAAAGACCTGGGAGGGAAACTACGGCGGGCCATACCGAAAGAGCGTTTGTCCGATGAAGCGCTGCAGAGAGATCTCGATCGCATACAAACACTTCCTATAAATTTTATTATGAACAGCCCTGTAGATCATGCATTATTCAAGGATATTTATAAAAAAAGTGATGCCGTGATAATTGCTACTGGCGCGTATCTCACCAGGGTTATACAGTTCCCCGGCAGTGAAACAGTGTTGTCCGGCCTCCAGTTCCTTGTTGATATCAGTGATGGAAATCCGAAAGATATGAAAGGTAAAGAGGTTGTCATTATCGGTGCAGGAAATGTCGGAATGGATATTGCATGTGAATCATGGCGTCTGGGGGCCATACGGGTAACTGCTGTTGATATTCAGAAACCCTCTGCATTCGGAAAGGAACTTGATATGGCCGGGAAACTGGGAACAGAAATTAAATTTCCGAAAATAATAGATAGAATTGAAGGCAGCACAGTGTGTTTCAAAGACGGGACGGTGCTAAAGGGTGATGTTGTGTTTTTCAGTATCGGGGAGTC
>DAOSYC010000009.1:41387-44140 GCA_035380905.1 Spirochaetota bacterium
AAAAGAAGAATGAATGTCAGTTACTTTGGAAATGAAGTGCAGGAAATTGACCGGTGTATGAGCTGTGGAACGTGTATTTTTTGTGATAAATGTATAGAGGCCTGTCCACAGAAAGCTTTATCGAGAAACGGTGAGGTCTTTACGGTTGACCCGGTTTTGTGTACGGGATGTTACACATGTGTCAATGTGTGTCCCAGGAGTGTACTGCAGAAAGGTGATTTTATGGAGTACATGGTTGATAATGTCGATAACGACGGTTGATCTGCACACATACTTTTTTACTGTAATGAATTACGCGCATATTCTCTTGCCACATGAAGAATATTATCTGTATTGGCAATAACAGGATCAATTCCGGACCGCATGAGTTTTTTTCTGAGAAACTCAACCTGTGATGAACGGATATTCTCATCAGGCCCGGGAAGAAAAAGAACAGTATATATCCCATGATTGCGCAGGAGTGTATAGAGGAGATCGTATCGTTCTTTAGAAGGCCGTATGGAGGGGCACAAAGGCTTGTACGAAAATGAGTTAAGAATTTCATAGTATAAATATCCTGAGGCAAGATTAAATGACAGATCGAATTGTCTTCTCCCGCCGCAAATATCATCTTCGATAATTATTAACCCTGCGTCTTCAATGTCATCCAGCAATGAAAAATCAAGGAAAGACCATCCATTAATAAGTACCGGGATGTGGTCGTACTGGTACCGGGATGGTTCATTGTTCATTGCATCAAGTAATGTCTGCAGTTTGTTTTGAACAAGTTCCGGCGGGAAACATACAGCCGCATCAAGAACAGTAAACAAATCTTTATTTGATAGCAAATCAGGTTTTTCACGGCGGAGGCCGCAGATGCCCCTTACTAGTTTGCGTACTGTATCAATCGGGGAAGCGGCATTCTGCAGGGATTCATTTTGAAGCAAATCAATTTCACCAAGGTCATTTTTACGCAAAAGTGTTCCAAAAAGTTCATGTAATTCGATTGATGCATCCTCACCATATCCGTGGAATGTACCGCAACAGTATGAGGGTATATTCTGTATATCATGAATGGAAGGGCGTACCGGACAATTTTCATGGTATACCACAAGGTCGTAGGGAAGGGGAGCTGGAATATCAGTAGTTGAGAATGCGGTTGTATGCTGATCCGTTTGTGCACAGGTAAATGGTATTTTTAAAGGAGTTGCATTAAATGCGGCGATAACCTCAAAAGGAAGACAGTCGCAGGTAAATGCGAAAATTTTACGTCCTGTTTGTTCCCTGTATAACGATATTGTTGGAATATACTCTGAAAACATGTCATAAAATGGTACAACAAGATGATGAAGCAGGGATGATTTCATTGCGGCTCCGAATAATAGTGATATCGTATAAAATATAGTTAGTTTAGATGTATAAAATATCGATGATTAAGAATCAAGATAATTTCCATGTAACAAGCAACGTGAAAATATTTTTATCAGATAAATATAGTAATTGGCCTGAGAAAAAAAGAAAAAGAGAGGCATATGTGCCTCTCCGGGGAGATTGAGTCTATATGTTCAAGAAAATTTTAATCTAAGTAGTCTTCAAGATGAGCAAATTTTTGTTTAATTTTGTTCATGGCTCTTGCTTCAATTTGACGAACAGTTTCAGCAGAAATTCCGAATTCATTCCCAACTTCCTTGAGAGTAATGCTCTTCTCGTCATTGAACCCGAACCTCATACGAAGAATCATTCGTTCGTTTTCCATGAGTGAATTAAGAGCGTCCTCAAGTTCACTTTTTAAATCAGTTTTGTATAGTGTGTGGTCCGGTGAAAGACATTTTTCATCTTCAACAACTTCCATAAGGTTAAAGTCACCATCATTGAGAGGATATTCAAGTGACACAGTTGGCTGAAAAACCTCAAGAATATCTGCTACTTCACGTTCTTCAATGCCGAGAAGGTTCGCTATTTCTTCATAGCGGGGCTCTTTGCCCAGTTCATTTATTAAAATATCCTGGGCTTTCTTTATTTTTTTGAAGAGGTCGCCTTTTCTTATAGGAACACGAATGGTTCTGCTCCTTTTTGCAATAAAACGTGTTATATAATGTTTAATCCAGTATGATGCATACGTAGAAAACCTGCAACCCATACTTGGATCAAATTTTTCAGCAGCACGAATTAAACCAAGATTTCCTTCCTGAATCAGGTCAATAATCGATGGTTCAAGTGATGTATAGTTTTTTGCTATCTTAACAACAAGGCGCAAGTTAGCATTAATGAGTCTTTCCTTGGATTTCTCATCGCCACGGCATTTTGCTTCAGACAACTCCCGCTCTTCTTCCTGGGTTAGCAGATTAATCGCATTGATTGATGCAAAATAATTACTTAAGCAGGTTTCTTCACCACTGTAGTTTTTTCTCATGGTATCCTCCAGTTCTGCCTGATATACCTATTAATAAGCAATATTCATACCATTGTTAATAAATGAGCGTTATATAAAAAAATAAAGTAGAAATGCGAAAAAAATATTGAAAATTAGCAGGATTGGCATAATAAACTAGCACAGTAATGAATTATTGTGGGAAAATAGTATCGGGTGATGTGTCGAAAAATTAATTTCTCATGAATAATATATTATAATCAATATATGATCATATAAAATTTTTGGGATTATAATATTTTTTTGGATTCAGTAACGATGTGTGCTAAAGAGAATGTGTTAATTATTTACCACTGTGTAATATCTACACAAGTTAAAACTTGACCATAGTGTAGATATTACA
>DAOSYC010000010.1:0-42186 GCA_035380905.1 Spirochaetota bacterium
AAGCAGTGGGCTGTATTTATAATTATAGCATTGTATATCCTGTCAGGTATTGTCAGTTTTATTATTCAGCTAATACAGGATCACAGGTATTAGAGGCGAGGCGGTAGATATGTCTGAATTTTCTCATTATGATCATCAGGGGATGTCGAGAATGGTCGATGTCTCGGATAAAGCTGTAACTCACAGAAGTGCACGAGCTGAGGGTGTCGTGAGAATGAAATCTGAAACTATCGATATGATTGAAGACAGATTGTTACCCAAGGGTAATGCTTTTGAAGTCGCACGGGTAGCGGGTATACTGGCTGCAAAAAATACATCCGGAATGATCCCGATGTGTCATCCCCTGGCACTTCACTATGTCGATGTTGATATTAGTGTTGACCGGGACTTGCCCGGGGTGAGGATACTCTCTGAAATACGGCTTGAGGCTAAAACAGGAGCTGAAATGGAGGCATTGACTGCAGTATCTGTTGCTGCGTTAACATTATATGATATGTGTAAAGCTGTTGATAAAGGAATGGTTATAGATAGTATTACGCTTGTGGAAAAAAAGGGCGGCAAATCAGATTTTAAAAAATAATATTAAATATTTATACAGGCAATAGGATTTAACCACTTTCAAATCTTCTGTAGTAAAAAAATATGGTGTCCAATCCCTTTAGTTGTAATAAAAATCAATATTAAGAAAAATTTTTTATCAGGGCGTTTATGTGTTGTAATGTCCAATAAATTGCCCTGATTGATATTATTTGCCGATAAACTCTAATTACTAAGGTTGATAAATAAAAGTGCAGGTATATATTAATACTGTTAGCACTCACTAGAGAGAGTGCTAACAGTTCTGTTCTACGCAAAACTTCTGAATTACAAATACCCAAGAGGCTCTTATAAAATAAGAGTTACCTTGTTACTATTTTAAATGAAAAAAAATTAAGGAGGAAAAAAGTGGCTATTAAACCATTAGGAGATCGTGTCCTCATCGAAGTTTTAGAGGAAGAGTTACCAAAACAGGGTTCTTTGTATATTCCTGAAACCGCAAAGGAAAAACCGCAGGAAGGTAAGGTTGTGGCTGTAGGAAATGGCAGGTATGAAGATGGTAAGCTTGTTCCACTGGATGTAAAAGTCGGTGATAACGTTCTGTACGGAAAATATGCAGGTTCAGAGATCAAACACGATGGTAAAGAGTATTTGATCGTTAGAGAAAGCGATATTTTGGCCATTATTGAAAAATAATATTTAACATAATAAGGAGAGATTATGGCACAGGGAAAAATCTTGAAGTATAGTGATGACGCCAGAAGAAACATTCTGGAAGGTGTCACAAAACTTAATGATGCAGTAAAAACAACATTGGGTCCAAGGGGACGGAATGTCGTTATAGATAAAAAGTTCGGTGCTCCAACTGTTACGAAAGACGGTGTTACTGTCGCGAAGGAGATTGAACTTGAAGATCCGTTCGAAAACATGGGCGCACAAATGGTGAAGGAAGTTGCGACAAAAACGAATGATGTTGCTGGTGATGGCACAACAACAGCTACACTTCTTGCAACTGCAATTTACAGGGAAAGTCTAAAAAACGTAACAGCCGGTGCGAATCCGATGAGCCTTAAAAGAGGTATCGACAAAGCAGTTGAAGCTGCAGTAAATTTCATTGGTAATACTGCACGGGAAATTACTGATAAAAAGGAAATTGCACAGGTTGCTTCAATATCTGCAAATAATGACCAGGAAATTGGTGATCTTATTGCAGAAGCGATGGAAAAAGTCGGGAAAGACGGGGTAATCACTGTTGAAGAAGCAAAGTCAATTGAGACACATCTTGAAGTAGTTGAAGGTATGCAGTTTGACAGAGGCTATATTTCCCCCTATATGGCAACCAATCCTGAGAATATGGAAGCAGTTCTTGAGGACGCATTCATTCTTATAAATGAGAAAAAAGTATCAAGCATGAAAGACCTTCTCCCGGTGCTTGAAAAAGTTGCACAGGCCGGCCGGCCGCTTCTTATAATCGCCGAGGAAGTAGAAGGTGAAGCCCTTGCAACAATAGTTGTTAACACACTCAGAAAGACCATCAGCTGTGTAGCCGTAAAGGCACCTGGATTTGGCGATAGAAGAAAAGAAATGCTTAAAGATATCGCAATTCTTACAGGTGGTGAAGTAATTTCTGAAGACCTTGGAATGAAGCTTGAAACTGCTACAATTGAGCATCTCGGAAGAGCAAAAAAAGTGATTGTAGACAAGGAAAATACTACTATCATTGAAGGTAATGGTGATGCGAAAGAAGTTAAGGGCAGAATCAACCTTATCAAGAGGCAGATCGAAGAAACAACTTCTGATTATGACAGGGAAAAACTTCAGGAAAGGCTCGCGAAACTTGCAGGTGGTGTAGCGGTTATCAATGTTGGTGCTGCAACTGAAGTGGAACTGAAGGAAAAGAAGGCACGTGTCGAAGATGCTCTTGAAGCAACACGTTCTGCGGTTGAAGAAGGTATCATCCCCGGCGGCGGGCTTACACTCCTTAACGCACAAAAGGCTGTTTTGGAAGCCGGTGAGAAGCTTGAAGGCGACGAAAAAATTGGTGCGAAAATTATAGTAAAAGCTGTTGAAGAACCGATGAAGCAGATTGCATACAATGCTGGCGAAGACGGATCAGTTATCGTTGAAAAAGCAAAAGGTGAAAAAGCAGGAATCGGTTTTAATGCATATTCTCTGAAGTGGGAAGATCTCATGAAAGCAGGGATCATTGATCCCGCAAAAGTTGTCCGTTCCGCTCTTCAAAATGCTGCATCAGTAGCAGGAATGATGAGTACAACGGAGGTCCTTATTACAGAGAAACCCCAGGAAGAATCCATGCCTGCTATGCCCGGTGGAATGCCTCCGGGAATGGGTGGTTTCTAATAGATTATTATTGTTACAAATCAAAAGGCCCCCGAAAGGGGGCTTTTTTTATTGTAAAAGAATATTTATAAATTAGATTGAAATAATATCCGGTTTGAGAGATGAAGTATCAATGTACAATAATAATATTTAAAGGTGCTGTTTATGGACAATGTAAATTCAGAAAAATATAGAAAATTAAGAAATAGAGATAATCATAACTGTTTTGGGTGCAGCCCGAAAAACAGTGTTGGACTGCAGATGGAGTTTTATTCTGATGATAAAGAGGTTATTTCTCACGTAACAGTCCCCGCACACATGTGCGGATGGGATACTATGGTTCATGGTGGAATTATATCGACAATAATGGACGAAATAATGAGCTGGACAACAATTTATCTAATGAAATCATTTATACTAACAAAATCAATGAATGTCGATTTTTTGAAACCGGTATTTATCGAAACGCCTTTGAAAGTTGTGGGTAATGTCATTGAGAAAAAAAATGAAAGAGAGGCTTTTACGAGAGGCGAGCTTTATAATGATGAAGGTGTTTTATGTGCCAGATCTACTGGAACATTCGCATTACTATCTCCTGAGTATGTGAAAAAAAAGGGTATGATTAAAGATGAGGATTTTACAGAATATATGAATATGTTACTGTAACATAATGCCATTTAAAAAATTTTAGGGATTTAACATGTATCCCAATTGTTATATGCACAAAGGAATTATGGTTCATGTGACATGATTATTTTTTATTTTTCAGATTTGTCATTTCCCTGATTTTGTAAGGTGGCTTGTCCTGGGACTCGTGATAGATACGTATTAAAATTTCCGCCAGGATGCCGAGCATGATGAAAATTATACTCATTATGACAAGCATTACCGTAAGAAACAGCAGGGGGTTTCTGTTCATTGAAAGGTTGTTATAAAACTTCATAAAAATTACACCGGCAAAAGAAAACATTCCCATTACCATAAGCAGAAAACCAAAGCCTCCGAAAATATAAATCGGTTTTGTTGAGTAGGATCCCATAAATTTTACAGTGATTAAATCTAAAAGGACTTTGAATGTACGCTTTATACCATATTTAGAAGTTCCAAATTGACGGGGATGATGCGTTACGGGAATTTCAGTAATTCGTGCCCCAACCCAGGATGCATGGATGGGAATGAATCTATGCATTTCACCATACAGTTTCACTTCGCGGAGCACTTCACCCCTGTATGCTTTGAGGGAGCATCCCAGATCATGAAGTCGAACGCCGCTTACTCTCGCAATAAGGCGATTCGCAATACGGGATGGGAGCTTTCTTGAGAAAAATTTATCCTTTCTGTCTTTTCGCCACCCGCTTACTACGTCATAACCTTCATTTATTTTATCAACAAGCATTGGTATGTCTTTTGCATCATTCTGTAAGTCAGAGTCCATAAATATAATAATATCGCCTGAAGAATGGTTTATACCCGCAGCCATTGCCGCTGTCTGTCCGAAGTTTCGTCTAAATTGTATTATTTTTATCCGTGTATCTTTTTTTGCAATTTTTTTCAGGATCATTACGGAATTATCGGTACTTCCGTCATCTACAAAAATAATTTCATACGTAAGTTTGGTATTTTTAAGATTATCTGTAATATTCTTATATTGCAACTCAACGTTTTCTTCCTCATTGTAAAGTGGAAGCACAATAGAAATTTTAGAACTTTTTGCGGATGTTTTTTTCATGTGGAGCTCCAGTTATACGTATCAATAATTGCGATAAAGTATAGATTTACCGAATCTTTGTCAACAGTAATACTGTAGCAGTAAAACAGAGGTAATATTTTTGGACTATATCGAAAAAATACTACACGTGCATTAAGTATTTTTCTTGACAAAAAAGAATATAGCAAATCATACTATTATATACTATGATTTAGCGATGAATGGTGTGTGCGATACGTACCTGGTGAGTGTGATATGAGTATGTTCAGGTTTTTTTTACGTTGAAACTATCAGCAGTTAGTCGTAGTAATTATTGAAGTGATCTTTTTTTATTTTTTTCGGATTTTACTTGATACGGTCCCGGTTGTTGTCAATAATATGTCGCATATAATGCGGGTAGATTTTCAGTAGGAGTGGTGTATATAATGTCAGAACAAAAGGAACTTAATCAAAAATCGCAGGCGCTTGAGTCGGCGATATTGCAGATTGAAAAGCAGTTCGGGAAAGGTGCGATAATGAAACTGGGTGATGATTCTGCCCGGGTCAGGATACCGGCGATATCGACTGGTTCCCTTGAGCTTGATATAGCTCTGGGAATTGGAGGGATCCCAAGGGGGCGGGTTACGGAAATATTCGGACCGGAATCATCAGGAAAAACAACATTAATGCTTCATGTGGTTGCAGAAGCACAGCGGAAGGGGGGGATCGCGGCATTCGTTGATGCGGAACACGCGCTTGATCCAAACTATGCGGGGAAGCTTGGTGTAAATACTGACGAGCTCCTTGTTTCTCAGCCGGATACCGGTGAGGAGGCACTGGAGATAACAGAGGCACTTGTACGTTCAGGAGCGGTTGATGTTATTGTAGTGGATTCAGTTGCTGCACTTGTGCCGAAAGCGGAAATTGACGGAGAAATGGGTGATGCACATATGGGGCTTCAGGCCAGACTTATGAGTCAGGCACTTAGAAAACTAACGGGTATTATTGCAAAGTCACATACAAGTGTAATATTTATCAACCAGATTCGCCACAAAATTGGAGTAATGTTCGGATCTCCTGAAACAACAACCGGCGGTAATGCCCTAAAGTTTTATTCCTCAGTACGTCTTGATATTCGTAGAATTGAAACTCTGAAAAACGGTGATGAACCGATAGGAAACCGTGTACGGGTTAAAGTGGTGAAGAATAAAGTTGCTCCTCCGTTTAAGCAGGCGGAATTTGATATAATGTATGATTCGGGTATATCACGGGAAGGGAGTATTGTGGATATTGGTGCGAAACTTGGTGTTATTAAAAAGGCAGGTACATGGTATTCATATGGTGAAGAGAGGATTGGCCAGGGAAGGGAGAATGCTAAGAACTTTTTAAAAGATCATAAAGACATTCTTGCCCAGGTTGAGAAAAAAATACTTGTTGAATATGGACTTGAAAAAGAAGAGAAAGCAGAAGTTGAGGCGGGTAAATAAAATTTATTCTCATTAAATAATAATGGCGCTAAATGGTTTAATTATTTAGAATGCACCGTTAAATTGTTGAAGCGAATATTTAAAAGGAAAGGAATTTGTTTTGCAAAGAGGAAATATTTCCCTGAAAAGCGGTGATGATATTCGTCGGATAAAAGATTCAGGAAAAATTATAGCTGAAATATTCGATATTCTTAAAAAAAAGAATATCGAAGGTCTGTCGACGCTGGAGCTTGATTCGTTTGTTGAAAACTATATATTAAAATCAAAAGCAAGACCATCTTTTAAAACTGTGGTGAACTACAATCATGCAACGTGTATATCTATAAATGATGAAGTAGTTCATGGAATTCCCAAAAAGAAAAAGAAAATTAAAGATGGAGATATAGTGAAGGTGGATATTGGGGTCGTGAAAAGTGGATATTTTTCTGATGCCTGTATAACACTCGAAGTTGGAGCAGTTCCAGAAAATGCGAAGAAACTTGTGGAGACAACGAGAAAATCGATGTTTTCAGGAATACAGGAATTGTATCCCGGGAAAAAGCTTGGAGATATCGGTGCAGCAATACAAGCTGTAGCAGAAAGTGCCGGGTACAGCGTTGTACGGGATTTTACGGGACATGGTGTCGGATTTGCTGTTCACGAACTACCGAATGTGCCGCACTATGGTCGACGGGGTTCGGGAATGGTTTTGAAAGAAGGTATGGTTCTTGCGGTTGAGCCGATGTTAAATGAAGGAAAAAATCATGTTCTTATTCTTGATGATGGCTGGACTGCGGTAACTGCAGATGGGAAATTGTCTGCACAGTTTGAGCATACCGTTGCAATTACAGCTGACGGCCCGTGGATTTTAACGGAGTAATGATTATGGCGGACAATAACTTACGGGATATACAATCTGAGCCTGATACAAGAAATATTCCGATTAATAAAGTTGGCGTAAAAGATATTTCGTATCCTGTCGTGGTGCTTGATAAGGCGGATGGCAGACAGCACACTGTTGCAAATGTAAATATGTATGTTGACCTTCCCCATAATTTCAGGGGCACACACATGAGCCGTTTTATCGAAATATTAAATAAGTTCCGCGATGGTATCAGTACGTTGAAAATCCGGGAAATATTGGACGATATGAAAGAGCAGCTCATGGCTCAACGTGCCCATTTTGAAATAGAATTTCCTTATTTTATAACAAAAAAAGCGCCTGTTTCAGGTCAGGAGGCTAAAATGGAATATGCCTGTAAGCTTGCAGGTGATTCCATGTTTGAGAGTTATATGCTTGAGGTCAGGATTCCCGTACTTTCACTCTGTCCCTGTTCAAAGGAAATAAGTGAATATGGAGCTCATAACCAGCGTTCAATTATAACCATAAAGATTAAAGCAGACGAGAGGATATGGATTGAAGATATTGTAGAGATAGCAGAAAACTCTGGAAGCACAGAGGTTTATTCCATTTTAAAACGTGAGGATGAAAAATATATTACAGAAAAGGCATACTGTAATCCTATGTTTGTCGAAGATATGGTACGATCAGCTGCTGAAAAACTAATGAAGCTGAAAGGTGTTTTGTGGTTTTCTGTTGAGTCTGAAAATATGGAATCAATTCATAATCATTCCGCATATGCAATGATTGAATCGTATGTCGCGGAGAAGATGTAGCAGCATTAAATTATAAAGTAATAACTGATAATGCTATCTGAGGGTTATACATTAAAAAAGATCAGCAATGAACTGATCTTTTTTAATGTATCAGTTTTATATTAATATTTTGTTGTAATAATATCAGTATCAACAAGTTTTTTCGGGATAATAAGAAAGATCATAAGAAGTGTGATGCTGATTATTATAAATATTGAAAGTACAATTGTAAGGAGCATGTGGTTTTTTAATTCCTGGATGCTCCCCATTGAAACACCAACCCGAAATGCTCCCCAGTGTTTTCCTTTTAGTTTTACCGGTGCCGCGATATCCCAGATGATTTCTCCGGTATCCCGTGTGTAAAGCTGCTCAAGGGTTCCGGTGCCGATATATCGGGCGGCACGAAGACCTACGGTGTCATCAAATTTCCTTTTTGCGCGGCTGTATCTGAGATTGTATTGCATGTCTTTTCTGGGCGGCTGCGAGTAGTTTGAATTATGAGTAGGTGCATATCCATTTATATCTACAACTGCTGAATAAACCAGATCTTTATCAACCCGTAAAAACTCATCCTGAAAATCCTGGATATATTTCTCAAACAATTGGTCATATTTGGTGGTATACATAGCCGGTTTAGTGCCCGGTATAACCTTGTATTCCCGGTCAAAAAGTGCTTTTTCTGATAAAATATTTGTATCAATCATAAAATTCATCAATTCACTGGATCCCCTGGCGCCGAGTTTCGCTTCAACTCTGTATCTTTCAATAAGCTGTGTCTCAATATTATCAAAAAGGTTGGATATTATAATATACGCGCCAAGACAAAGAATTAAGCAGATTCCGAACAATATAATAATTTTTTGGTTTATATCCATTATGTATGCCTTTAACATTATATTCGGTGAAGATATGCGGTTACGAAAGTATACACTTTAAAAAGAGTAACAGTGAAACATGCCTTCACTATCCGGCATTTAATACATTGTAATAAAAACAATTAAAAATTAAAAAGTCAATAATTTTTTAAGTCTAATATATGTGTAATTTATTCGATGTATCAGAAAAAATATGCACTGGTGCTGTATACATAGTGTGTTAAAACGTGAATTCAATGTACTATTAGATGCGATACCGTAAAAAAATCTTGACATATTTTTAGTGAACTTTAATAAGGTTGTACGCTTGTTTGTATGTGAATTCTGTTTTATGTACATCGAAGGGAAAGGGTTGCTAGCTCAATTGGTAGAGCACCTGACTCTTAATCAGTAGGTTCCGAGTTCGAGTCTCGGGCAACCCACATTCTGCTGCGCAAATTATTGTGGGGTTCCTAAATTTTACTTGAAATATTTAGGAAATTTGAAAAGTTGGTTTTATGCGAGCGTGGCGGAATTGGCAGACGCGCCAGACTTAGGATCTGGTACCGAGAGGTATGGGGGTTCAAGTCCCTTCGCTCGCACATTACGCGGGAATAACTCAGTGGTAGAGTGCAACCTTGCCAAGGTTGACGTCGCGGGTTCGAATCCCGTTTCCCGCTCATTGATATAAACCGCGGTGCTGTTGGGGCACCGCGGTTTTGTTTTATATGGCTGCATCTGTCATACATACGGAATATGCTTCCCTGCTTGCTGAATATCCACAGCTTTTACACACTTCTTGTAAGGAATTACAGTATGAATTTGCATTGTAGTGTCATATATTATAAAAAATATTTGACGAAAATGATAAAAAATAAACAGTAACAATAATTCTGTTATGCATCTGTAATCAGTGTAAGGAAATTGCCAGCCTGATATGCATTATTTTTATGCAGGTAGTAGCAGAAACACTATAAATGATATCAAATAATATGTACTGTATTGAAGTATTTGTTTTGTAAAAAACAAGTAGTGTGCTATTATTTGTAGTATTACGTCCATTATAATATATGTCATACTGCTGCACATTGCCTGCCGGGGTGTTATCAAAACATCAATTCATGCTTTTCTCAATGGATGAGAAATGAATAATAATTGTAAGAACAAGGAGTATAACATTGCAGATCTTAGATGAAAAAAAACTGGAAAACGCAACAATTGAAATGAAAATTGAAGTCCCAGAATCAAGGGTTGAGGTTGAGTACAAGTCGGTATTTGAAAAAATATCTAAAGGCGCAAAAGTAGACGGATTTAGAAAAGGGAAAGCCCCGATTAGTCTTGTTGAAAATAAATATAAAAGCAATGCGGACCAGGAGGTTCTTGAAAATCTTTTACGGTATACATACGTTGAAGCGTTGAAAGAAAAAGATCATAATCCTGTTAGTGATCCGATGTTTGACTGGGAACCCCTGGAACGTGGAAAACCGTTCACCTATAGTGTTAAATTTGAAATATCTCCATCTGTTGAGCTTTCGAATTACAAGGGTGTTGATGTGAAACAGCGCTCCTGTGAAATTTCTGATAAGGATATTAATAGGGAAATTGAAGCATTGCAGTTTAAAAACGCGAAAATAGCAAAAAAACCTGACGGCCAGGCTATTGCGAATGGTGACCAGGTAAAAATAAAAATGAAAAGAATTGATAATATTCCTGCAGATCAGGTCGATTCCCAGGAGTTTAAGGATTTTACTTTTATTTGCGGCAAAAGCAAAAGTGATCTTTCAATGGATCAGTATGTGCTTGGTATGGGAGTTGATGAAACAAAAGAAGTTGAAATGAAATATCCGAAGGATTATGAAGTAAAGGATCTTGCCGGTCAGAAGGTAAAATATATTATACAAATTGCGGAGATAAACACTGTAGATCTACCGGCGCTGGATGATGAGTTTGCAAAGGATCTTGGTGAACATGAATCACTTGATGCGCTGAAAAAGAGTATCAGGGAACACCTGGAAAATTATATATCTGATGTAATACGCAATGAAACGGTTAATTCGATTCTGAAAGATATTGTTGAAAAAAGTACATTTGACATACCGGAATCCCTCGTGAGAAGCGAGATGAGCATGATATTTGACCGTTTAAGAACCAGGGTTGGATTGACAGAGGTGACTATTCCGGAATTTTCTTCAATGATGGGTATGGATACTGACGAGTTTGTTAAGACACTCAGAGAAGAGGCTATTGGTGATATTAAGTCATTTATGGTGCGCCTTGAAATTGCCAAGAAAGAAGATATTAAGTATACTGAAGAGCAGTATAATGAAATGCTCGATAGTTTAGCACAGCGAAGCGGAAAGACTCCTGAGGAAATGAGTAAAATTATTGAAATGAATAATTCAAAAGCGAATCTTGAGACAGAGCTGATGATGAAAAATACCCAGGATTTTCTAATGGAAAATGCAAAAATCAAAAAGAGTAAAACTGTCAGCCTTGAAGATTTTATGAAGGGTGATACTTCAGTATAATATCGTTCAGGGAATAGTGCACAGATTTTAATTTATTACTTGAAATGATATCAGATTTTGTTATAATAATCATTTCCTGTTGTACATCGGGTATTTGTTGCTGAAAAAGTATTGGTTTTCTGTATGAATTACATACGGCGTAAAAGAAAAACGGTGTTGTAACTAAAGTTGGAGTGCCGAAACTAATTGTATACAGAAACATTCAAAAAGAAATAAGAGGTGTGAAAAAACTATGAGTTTAGTGCCAATAGTTGTTGAACAAACCAGTCGTGGTGAAAGGTCCTATGATATATATTCACGTCTGTTAAAAGATAGAATTATATTTCTGGGCGAGCCGATAGATGATCATATATCAAGTCTTGTAATTGCTCAATTACTTTTCCTTGAAGCGGAAGATCCGGAAAAGGATATATATATGTATATCAATTCTCCCGGTGGAGTCGTCACTTCCGGACTTGCAATTTATGATACGATGCAGTATATTAAGCCTGATGTTGCTACACTGTGTATTGGTCAGGCGGCTTCAATGGGGTCCCTTCTTCTTGCTGCAGGCGCTCAGGGTAAGCGGTCTGTGCTTCCAAATGCAAGAATAATGATCCATCAGCCTTCAGGGGGCTTCCAGGGGCAGGCATCAGACATTGAAATACATGCGAGGGAGATTCTTAAAGTAAAGGGACGTTTGAATGAGATATACTCCCATCACACCGGTCAGTCAGTGGAAAGGATCGAAAAGGACATGGAACGGGACTATTTCATGTCTGCAGAAGAGTCTCTTGAGTATAAACTTGTCGACAGGATTCTTGACAGGAAGTGAGGACTTTGCGGTTTTACGGGACCTGGTTATGGCGAATCAGATACCAGGATTATGAAAAAATGAATTAGAGGTATTATGGCATCTAAGAAAAAGGACACTGCGGAGAAGCTTTATTGCTCATTTTGCGGGAAGAGTCAGGATGTGGTAAAGAAACTTGTTGCCGGTCCTGGTGTCTATATCTGTGATGAATGCATAGAATTATGTAATGAGATAGTCTCTGAGGAGTGGGAGGCCGGCAATCTGGATAAAAGCCTTTCTGAGCTTCCAAAGCCGATGGAGATCAAGGAAGTCCTTGACCAGTATGTCATTGGTCAGGAGAAGGCGAAGAAGATTCTATCAGTTGCGGTATATAACCATTATAAGAGAATTGCCAATAATGCAAATCTGAAGAAAGATGATGTTGAGCTGGAAAAAAGCAATATAATCCTTATAGGCCCCACCGGTTCCGGTAAAACCCTTCTTGCCCAGACACTTGCGAGATTTTTGAAGGTTCCCTTTGCCATTGCTGATGCAACGTCATTGACTGAAGCTGGCTACGTGGGAGAGGACGTTGAAAATATTCTTCTCAGGCTGATTCAAAATGCTGATGGCGATGTTAAAAAAGCAGAAATGGGAATTGTGTATATTGACGAAATTGATAAAATTTCCAGGAAGTCAGACAATCCGTCAATTACCCGTGATGTCTCCGGTGAAGGAGTACAGCAGGCTCTTTTGAAAATCATCGAAGGTACTGTTGCCAATGTTCCACCACAGGGGGGACGTAAGCATCCACATCAGGAGTTTATTTCAATTAACACAAAGAATATATTGTTTATTTGCGGCGGAGCCTTTGTGAGTCTTGATAAACTAATCCAGCAACGGCTTGGTAATAAAACAATTGGTTTTGATGCTGAGATTAAATCCGTGAAAGACATTGCGGATCAGAATGTTTTCGAGCACATGCAGAATGAAGATCTCATCAAATACGGGCTGATCCCTGAATTTATTGGACGTCTTCCTATTGTGGCGGTACTACATGAGCTTGACCGGGATGCATTGAAAAGAATTTTAACAGAAACGAAAAATGCACTCATTAAACAGTACCACCGGATGTTCTCTTTTGAAAATGTAGAACTTGAATTTAATGATGGGGCAATAGATGAAATTGCATTAATTGCCATTGAGCGTGAATCAGGAGCCAGGGGCCTTCGCTCTGTCCTTGAAAAAATTATGCTTGATTTGATGTATGATATCCCGTCAAAGAAAAATATTACACGCGTGGAAATTACCGAGGAAATGATACGTGGTAATGAAAAACCGAAAATAATATACAGCAAGGAAGAGAAAAGCGCCTGATTTTTGGAATTTCTCCAGATTGTATGATACTTTAGTAATTACTAAAATCTTTTGAAAGGAATCCCTCTTTCTCAGAGGCTACCGATATGAGCAAAAACATAGATTATTCAAAAAAATATTCTCTTTTACCACTGCGGGATGTAGTTGTATTCCCTCATATGGTGATTCCGCTTTTTGTGGGAAGAGAAAAATCCATAAATGCCCTTGATGCAGCAATGAAGGGGGACAGGCTTATTGTCCTTGCTACTCAGACTGATGCGCAGCTTTCTAATCCGCAGAAAGAAGATATTTACGAGGTGGGCACAGTTTCCGAGATTCTACAGTTGTTGAAACTTCCTGACGGGACAATAAAAGTTCTCGTTGAAGGGGTTTCGAGGGTGTACCTTTCCGACTTTGTCGATACCCAGATGAACTATTATGAAGTTTCAGTGCAGAACCTGGAAAGGGCCTCTGAGCGTGATCCTGAGGTAGCTGCATTAAAACGCAATTTACTTGATGCATTTGAAAAATATATCAAGCTTAATAAAAAAGTACCGCAGGAAGCATTGACTACCGTAAAAGAGATTGATGATCCCTCTCATCTGGTTGATGTCGTTGCTTCTCATGTAACAATGAGGATTGAATTAAAACAGGGAATTCTCGAAATTGGAAATCCAATTGAGCGCATTGAAAAAATGATTGAGCTTATAAATGGCGAAATCGAAGTAATGTACATTGAGAAGAAGATCCAGGGGAAAGTCCGTAAGCAGATGGAGAAAACCCAGAAGGAATATTATCTCAATGAACAGATCAAAGTAATAAAGAAAGAGCTTAATCAGGGTGATGATGTCGTTGATGAAATTGAAGAGCTGAAAAAATCAATTGAAGAATCAAAGATGAGTGAAGAGGCACGTACAAAAGCATACAAGGAAATAAAGCGCCTTGAAAAAATGCCTCCCCTTTCTGCTGAATCTGCGGTAGTAAGATCCTACATTGAGTGGCTCAGGGATGTTCCATGGTTCAAAAAGACAAGAGACAATAGAAATATTGATCATGCAATGGATGTTCTCCATGAGGACCATTACGGGCTTGAAGAAGTCAAGGAACGAATTGTTGAATATATTGCAGTACGGCATCTGTCGAAAAAATTGAAGGGACCTATTATATGTTTTGTTGGTCCTCCGGGAGTCGGAAAAACTTCTCTCGGGCGCTCTGTAGCACGTGCCCTCAACAGGAAGTTTGTTCGTATGTCTCTTGGTGGTGTTCGTGATGAAGCAGAAATCCGCGGGCATAGAAGAACCTATGTTGGAGCTTTGCCGGGGCGTATAATTCAGATGATGAAAAAAGCAGGCACTGTAAATCCGGTTTTCCTTCTGGATGAGGTTGATAAAATGTCAATGGATTTTCGTGGAGATCCGTCATCGGCGCTCCTTGAGGTTCTTGATCCCGAACAGAATAATGCATTTGTGGACCATTACATGGAAGTTCCTTATGATCTCTCCGATGTTATGTTTATTACCACAGCAAATGTGCAGCACCGGATTCCATTACCTCTTCAGGACAGGATGGAAATAATTGAGCTTTCAAGTTATACCGAGCCTGAAAAACTTAATATTGGCATTAAATTTCTTGTTCCGAAACAGATAAAGGAAAATGGTCTTCATCAGAAGAATATTGAGTTCAGCGATGATATAATGCTGTATACTATTCGTCATTACACTCGAGAGGCTGGTGTGCGTAATCTCGAACGTGTCATTGCGAAAGTGTGCCGGAAAGTGGCACGTGAGGTTGTTAAAAACGGAAAGGATTTTAAAAAGGTCCTCAACGAAGAAGTTATACATCAGTATTTAGGTCCGATCAAGTTTAAATACGGGACCAAAGAGCATGAGAATGAGATTGGTCTGGCTAATGGCCTGGCATGGACTGAAGTGGGGGGCGATATTCTCCAGATGGAGGCATCGCTAATTAAGGGAAAAGGGAGTCTTATCCTTACAGGGAAACTCGGTGAGGTTATGCAGGAGTCGGCCCAGGCAGCTCTTACGTATGTAAAGGCGAACCAGAATTTTTTCAATATACCTGATGATGTAATGCGCAAGTTTGATCTTCATCTTCATGTTCCTGAAGGTGCTATTCCGAAGGACGGGCCATCAGCGGGCATTACAATGGCAGTAGTTATCGCCTCTCTCATGAGTGGAATTCCTGTACGTTGTGATGTTGCCATGACCGGTGAAATAACATTGCGCGGAAAGGTTCTGCCGATAGGCGGATTGAAGGAGAAAGTTCTTGCGGCACACCGTGCCCGTATACGTCATGTTATCATCCCCAAGGAAAACGAAAAAGACCTTGAGAAGATTCCGGAATATGTCAGGAAGCAGATGGTGTTTCATCCGGTTGAAAAAATGGAAGAGGTAATGTTCCTTTCATTGGAGAATCCGGACAGGTTCTTTAAGGATGCTGAGAAAACAAAAAAATTGTATGACATGTGGAAAGAGACCATGGGGGTCGGTGAGGAAGATATTACGCAGACTGACGACTGGAGACATGAAGAAACGGTTCACATGTAATTGAATGAGGACTATACTTTCTTAATATGAAAAAGCATTTTATTTGATGTATCGTTATATAGTTCACGCTGCGGGTTCGAGTATATGTTAATTATCTTGAACCCGTTGTTTTTAAAAAAGGATTCAATTTCATCTTTGCGGTATGCCCGCATGACATGCCGGTCGGTAATCTTGCTGGTTTCTCCGCTTTTTTCAATAGTATAACTGTAATTGACCTGCACCACAGTTTTTTGGGGTTCATCCAGAATGTGGAAACCCCGCTCCCTGGTAATTCTTGTTCCCTCATACAGTGATGTCGATACTTTAGCCAGTTCCTTTTCTCTGATTTTCTGTACGGGCAGTGCATTCCAGATTTCGAAAAGACCAACACCGTCGTTTTTGAGGGCGCGCCATGTGTTCCACAGGACTTTGTCCACGTCATCGTCATCAATGAGGTAATTGAATGTACCGAAAAGACAGGTTGCAAGGTCGAATTCATCAAAAAAATCGAATTCAGTCATATCTTTATGAAGAAATGTCGCAGATCCCGGAAACCTGAGCCTGGCGATGTTGAGCATTGATTCACTGCTGTCAATGCCGAAACAGCGGTATCCCTCATTGTTCATCAGATTAATATGTTCACCGGTTCCGCATCCTATATCGAGGACAAGAGGATTTATTCGTGCTCCCATCACAGAACGTATAAGTAATATGTCGTCACGGATATTCCTGTGATTACTTTCAATCGAAAAATAGTATTCTGCGAGGTCTTTGTAGAGTTTCATCACGCTGGTATTTGCAAATATGTTTTGCTTTATATTGTGAGCCAGGGAAATTTCTCTTTTTGAAGAGAGAAAACCATCGATTCAATGTCATGCGTTTTTTCACATTGCATGAGTTTATCAACGAGTTCACGGCATTCCTGTTCGGTAACTGAACGGATAATTCGTTTAACCTGATACATATATGCGGAGCTCATTGAGAATTCCTTGAATCCAAGTCCTATGAGAACCATGGTATATTTTGGTTCACCTGCCATTTCACCGCAGATAGAAAGCGGAATTGAGTGGGCTTCAGACGTTTCAACAAGCTGTTTCAGAAGACGCAGCACCGATAGGTTAAGCGGGTTATAAAGGTATGCGATTTTTTCGCTTATTCTGTCCACAGCAAGAGTATATTGTACGAGGTCATTTGTTCCTACTGAGAAGAAATCGGAATATTTTGCCAGAATATCAGCATTGATTAAAGCAGATGGCACTTCAATCATAATACCGATTTTAATATTTTCATCATAGGGAATATTTTTTTTCTTGAGGTCATTCATGCATTCATAGGTAATACTTCTTGATTTTATGAGTTCCTCAACGGTTGTTATCATGGGGAACATCATTTTTACATTACCGTAATGGCTCGCGCGAAGTATTGCCCGTATCTGAGTTCTTAGAAGGTCTTCATTCTGGAGGCTGAAACGAATTGCCCTGCATCCGAGAAAGGGGTTCCGTTCTTTATATTCATTTGTGTATGCGTATATTTTATCTCCACCCACGTCCAGGGTGCGGATTACTGTCGGGTACGGCTTGAAGTGCTCAGCCACAGCACGGTATTCCTGAAATTGTTTTTCCTCGTCAGGAAGTGATTTGTCAAGAAAAAGGAACTCAGAGCGGAAAAGGCCGATTCCCTGGGCCCCATGTTCTTTGATTATCTGCATCTCTTCAGGAATTTCAATGTTTCCGTAAATGAAAATTTCTTTGTCATCCAGTGTTTTTGAAGGCAGATGAGTCAGTTTGGCAAGTTCATCATCAAGGCGCTTTAATTCCTCCCTGTATTTTGTGTATTCCTTAATCTCTTCATCGGATGGATCAATTATGACCTTCCCATGGAGAGCGTCAACGATTACAATGTCTCCGTCACGGACTTTTGATGTTACATCAAGTGAGCCGACAATAGCCGGAATTTCAAGGGCACGTGCCATGATGGCGGTGTGAGAGGTCCGCCCGCCTTTATCTGTTACAAAAGCGAGGATGTAGTCCTTGTTCAGCATGGCGGTATCTGATGGTGTCAGGTCTTTTGAAAAAAGGATTACCTCCTCTTCAAGATCGCTGGGAGAAATTGTTTTTCGTCTCTGCAGGTTGTTTATCAGACGCTTGTTGATATCAGATAAATCGATAATCCGTTCACGGATATAATCGTCCTTGATGGTGTTAAGACTTTGTACAAGTTCAAGTGTCAGGTCATTCAATATCCATTCAACATTTCTTTTTTCATTCGTGATGTTGTTAATCGCTTTTTCAATTATGAGGGGGTCCTCAAGAACCATAAGGTGACTGGTGAAAATATCAGCCATATCATGTGAAAGACTGCTGGCAATTTGCTCCTGAATGGAAATAATTTCATCTTTTGTTTTTGTAAGAGAATTTTTGAAACGGTTAATTTCGCTTTCAACATCTTCATCGTTGATCGAATATTTGGGAATTATTACTTCAGCTGTTTTATACAAATAGGCTTTGCCTATTCGTATACCGGGTGATGCTATGATTCCTTTGCATTCTATTGACATGGCACGCACTCAAGAAAAATATTTTTTATAGTATAAATGAATGTGATTATAATTGTTTTATGTCAAGCGTAATAACGAATATTTTTGTGGTCTGAGGGTGACCAATGATGTATTTATGGTAATAAAATATTGATTGATCGCGTAATATTTTATTATTTTATTATTGAAAATACTGTGGAAAAATACTAAAGAGATGTATATCAAAGCAGAAATTGTTACTGTTTTGCTGGTAATTGGACCGTTTTTATGGGTTACGTCTTTTTGTGCAGCCGGTAAGGGGAAAAACGTGGAACAGTTAAGGGATTTAATGGTCACGCGCCAGATTGAAGCAAGAGGGGTAACAGATAAGAATGTTCTTAATGCCATGAGAACTGTTGAGCGGCATAAATTTGTACCAGAGCATAGTCTCCATGCAGCCTATGATGATCATCCGCTTCCTATCGGATACAGTCAGACAATTTCGCAGCCATATATTGTTGCACTCATGACTGAACTTTGTAAACTTGATGGAACGGAAAAAGTTCTGGAAATTGGCACCGGGTCAGGATATCAGGCAGCGGTTCTGTCACGCTGTGCCGGGTCAGTGTATTCTATTGAAATTGTGGAGCCTCTTGGCAAACTGGCGAAGCAAAGGTTGAAGACCCTGGGATATGATAATGTTCAGGTCAAAATTGGTGACGGTTATAAGGGGTGGCCGGAGGAAGCCCCTTTTGATGTGATTATTCTTACTGCTGCGCCCCCTGCCTTACCGGAGACACTGTTTGAACAGCTTGGGGAGGGGGGGATACTTGTTGCTCCCGTGGGTGAATTCTTTCAGGAACTGGTTCAGGTAGAAAAAATCAATAATACCCTTCACCGGAAAACGGTAACACATGTCCGGTTTGTACCGATGGTCCACGGTGCAGAGTAGATACATTATGGATAAAATGCCGGAATATCGAGCCCTGTTTTTTCGTCAAATCCAAGCATGATATTTGCATTCTGCACGGCATTTCCGGATTGCCCCTTCATAAGGTTGTCTATTGCGGAGGTTATGAAGAGCTTTCCAGTCCTTGCATCAACCATGGCCCTGATGTCACAGCGGTTTGACCCCCGGACATTTGTGGTGTGCAGGGATGTATCCCGTACAACAACAAAGTGGGAATCATTATAGAATTCATGGTACATGGATTCTATTTTACCTGTATCATAACCGGGGGCTATGTCGCAGTATATCGTTGAAAGAATTCCTCTTGTCATGGGTACAATTTGAGGAACAAAAAATATTTTTATATTGTCCTGGTGAAGTGAATTAAGAACATTTTCTACTTCCACAAGGTGCTGGTGCTTCCCTTCGCGATAGGTATTTACGTTTTCATACCTTTGGGGATAATAATTAGCTTCACCGGGATTTTTCCCGGCACCTGAAACACCGGTTTTCCCGTCACAAATAATTGAACCTGTATTAATTATCTTATTGTGAACCGCGGGGAGGAGAGCAAGAATCATAGATATGGCAAAACATCCCGGATTACCTACAATTTTTGCGGTTTTTATCTTATCACGGTATAGTTCAGGAAGACCGTACACAGTATTGCCCAATAGTTCCTGTGCGAGATGTTCTGTCTCCATTCCTTTATTGCGGGCATACACCGTGTAGTCTTCAGTAGAAGCAAAACGGAAGTCGCCGCTGAAATCGATTACCGGGATGTTCCTGCTGTAAAAGTCCTGAATAAGGGTCATTCCGGCTCTGTCAGGCGTGGAAAAAAATACAATATCGACATCTGAATAATTGATATTTTCATTGCTTTCCACTACCATGTCACAGTGTCCTTTCAGGCTGGGAAATACCTGGCTCACCGGCTGTCCCACATTGGTTCTGTCGATCAATTGTGAAATTTCCAGCCCGGGGTGTTTCAGTATGATGGTGATAAGTCCGAGTCCACCGAAACCGCATGCACCGATTATTGTCGCTTTTTTCATTGTTGTGACCTCCGGGTGAAATATGGATATAGATGTGTGAACCATAGAATAGGCGGAACGTCAATTGAATTTTCCCGATTAATACTGGAAATTGTATCACTTTTGCATGAATTCCCGGTAATGTATGGAATGAGAGTGAGGGTATTGTAGTACAGGATTATATTCAGCGGTATCTTTTCATCGCATTAATAATTATTTAGCTTGAAAAAAAAGGAAATTATTTATAATTTCACTTTTTCCGGGTATATTGTTGCTGTTGTTATCTGTAAAAGGCGGTTAAGCAGGTAATATATGGTTCTTTTCGGATAGTGATGCATAATAATTTCCGTGTAGAAAACTGATCAAGGAAATTGTGGTGAAGAAGTATCTCATTGGCATGTGTATTTTTTCCTGGTGTACCTGTCTTGTATGCCCCATGGTCACGGTAACGCATGTGGGTGATTATGGAGCGTCAGAAATCCTGCGGTTGCCGCATATTTTCGCAGAAACCAATAAGAAAGAAACTGCAAACTTTATTGAACTGCATTCGCTGTATTTGAAATGGAGCTCGGGACTTTTCGGAAGCCGGAAATATTACCGGCAGAAAATGTATATGCATTTAATGGATCTCCTGGATAAATATATTAAAACAGGATTTGATTACTATCTTGAATCACCTGAAGCGGTATATGATACACGGCTGAGGTTCGTGTTCTATAACGGGAACTGGTTATATATAGAAGGTGAAGCGAACAAGGAAAGTATAAAAAAAATTACCGGCAATAATCCGGAGATGCTTCTACACTGGTGGAGGTCGCGAAAGTTGCTTTCGGTATCTGGAAAAATCAGAAGATACAGGATTGATGACTGGGATAGAAAGATTCATGTGTTTCTTGATGATATGTCGGTTCATGAATTACAGCAGACGCGCTCAGTAAAAGATGAAAAGTAAATAATAAATCGGCAAGTATGTGTCGTAACTGATGAATAAATGTACCGTGAAACGGGAGAGAATGTATGTGTGGAATTATTGGATATGTAGGTTTTAAGAACGCTGACGAGGTTCTCATCAACGGTCTTAAACGTCTTGAGTACAGGGGGTATGACTCGGCCGGGATAGCGATGGTTGACGGTGACCTTTTCGTGGAAAAAAAGAAGGGAAAAGTGAAGGAGCTTATTAATGCGTTACGTTCACGCGATGGAAACGGGTATCATACCGGTATAGGTCATACACGGTGGGCAACTCATGGTGCTCCATCAGATAACAATGCACATCCCCATGTTGACTGCAAAGCTGAAATTGCTGTTGTGCATAATGGTATTATTGAAAATTACAGAGCAATTCGGGACATGCTTCAGAACAGAGGGCATGTGTTTTCCAGTGATACGGATACAGAAGTTATTGTACATTTGATTGAGCATTACTGTGGTGAAAATTCATTTTTTGATGCAGTGCAGATGACGTTATCCCGGCTTGAAGGGACATATGGTATTCTGGTTGTGTCGAAAAACGAACCTGGCCGCATAATTGCCGCACGGCACGGGAGCCCCCTCCTTCTGGGAATTGGAGATGATGAAATGGTACTTGCATCTGACGCCAGCGCGATTGTTGAGCATACGAGGAAAGTTGTATATCTTGAGGATAATGAAATTGTTGATGTCACGAAGGATGGCTATAAAACATATAATCTTGAAAGTCAGAAAATTGAAAAAATAGTACATGATATTGACTGGGACATCGAAGCTATTGAAAAACAGGGATTCCCGTTCTTTATGCTGAAGGAGATATATGAGCAGCCTGACACGGTATGGAATGCTTTCCGAGGCAGGCTCCTCATGGATGAAGGAACCACACGCCTTGATGGCTTGCAGCTTTCTGATGAGGAAATCAATGGTATTGAGCGTATAATATTTATCGCCTGCGGAACATCGTGGCATGCCGGTCTTATTGGTGAATATTTGATCGAACAGTATGCAAGGATTCCTGTGGAGGTGGAATATGCGTCGGAGTTCAGATACCGGCGCCCTATACTGAAAAAAGGGGATATTGTTTTTGTCATAAGCCAGTCAGGTGAAACAGCGGATACCCTTGCGGCATTGAGGGAAGCGAAGGCAAGAGGGGTAAAGGTCCTGGGCATAACAAACGTTGTGGGAAGTACTATTGCCCGTGAAACCGATGGAGGGATATACATCCATGCAGGGCCGGAGATCGGTGTTGCTTCAACGAAAGCTTTTACATCGCAGATAACCGTCATGATCCTTTTAACAATACTTTTTGCGAGGAAACGGGACATGACCAGAGAAGAGGCGATTCCTTTCCTGAAAAGCCTTCAGAAGATACCGGAGTATATCAGAAAAATAACGGAAGGTAGTGATGCGATAAAGGAGATCGCAAAGATATATAAAGATGATCGTAATTTTCTGTATCTTGGAAGAGGTATTAATTTTCCTGTTGCCCTTGAGGGGGCGTTAAAATTGAAAGAAATATCATATATTCATGCTGAAGGATATCCTGCAGCTGAAATGAAACATGGACCCATTGCGCTTATTGATGAAAATATGCCCGTAGTATTTATTGCTCCGCTCCATGATATGTACAGTAAAATTATCAGCAATATGGAGGAAGTAAAAGCACGTCACGGGAAAATAATTTCTATAGCGTTCGAGGGTGATGAAGATATTAGTAAGTATTCTGATCATGTGATATATGTACCTGAAGTAAATAATATGGTTTCTCCATTGTTAACGGTAATACCGCTGCAGCTGCTCGCATATCATATCGCAGTGTTGAGAGGATGTGACGTTGACACGCCGCGTAATCTGGCAAAAAGCGTAACCGTTGAGTAGTACAGTATGGTGTGGGTGGATACTTTTTTATTCAGGGAGTAATATATATTTATTGACATAAAATATTTGGTTTTATAGGTTTTTTCTAAATTCTTAGTCGGAAATGAAAGCAACGTCAGTGGAAAATACTAATAATATTGATATAATTCTAATAATGGAAAGAGGGTGCAATGATAGTAATTGAAGAGATAGATCATATCGGGGTTACCGTATCCAATCTTGAGGATTCAATTGAGTTTTACAAAGAGTTATTTGATTTTGAACTGGTTGAAAAGATAACAAACGCCCGTCAGGCATTTATCAGGGTGTCTGGAATATTGATTGGGCTGTATGAAGTTGAAGGATATACGTCACAGGATGGAACCAGAAATCATCTCAGTTTTTACATTGATGAAGAGGATTTTGATGATGCTGTTGAAGAGGTGCGGTCAAGGGATATCCCGATAATCTTCGGGCCGGAAAATATTCGGAAAGGACAGTCGGTAGTTTTTCTTGATCCCGACGGCAATCAGATCGAATTATGTTATCCAAGGATGAACATATAAATATTACTGAAGTATTTAAAGTATCAGGGATTATTCCTGTGGCTGTTTTTTCAGATATCCACAGGGCGGTCAGGACCGCAGGTTTGTTGCGGTCCTATTCAATTAATGTTCTTGAAATAACATTACGTACCCCGGATGCATTTGATTGTATCAAAGAAGTGAGAAGAATGTATCCGGACATGTGTGTCGGTGCAGGGAGCGTCCTTTCCGTGGATGCGCTAAAGAAGGCCGTTAACTGCGGCGCGATGTTCGGGGTTTCACCATCCCTTGATATGGCGGTTGTTGACGCTGCAAAAGAAGCAGCGGTTCCATTTGTCCCGGGAATTGCAACACCATCTGAACTGCTGATGTCCCTGAATGCCGGCTGTACAGTTATAAAAATATTTCCTGCTGTTGAGCTTGGGGGGGTTCCGTATATAAAAGCCATTACGGCTCCGTTCAAAATGATGGATTTTCACCTGATACCGACAGGGGGGGTGGATGAAAAAAACTTTACTGCATTTATGGCTGCTGACCGGGTGATTGCATGCGGTGCCAGTTATCCGGTCCATAGTACCCTTGTTGATACGGAAAAATTTGATGAGCTAGAGAAAAGAATTGCCCACATTAAAGAACTCTGTAACTCTCTGCAGTAAATAGCTAATAACCTCAAACAATGTTCTTCCCGGACGCTGTTTCAAAAAGATTATGCTGAATAAAAAATTATTAATTACATCTTTTGATAATCGTCATAACTATATTACCGATGAAGGGACTAACTGCTGTCGCCTTTTTAATGGTGATGGTGATGGCTTTGATGGGCTTACAATCGATAAATATAATGAGTTTGTGTTGTTTCAGTTTTTCAGGAGAGAGTTATATCAGGACCGTGAGAGGATTTTTTCTTTAGTCATCGAAAGTATATGTCAACGATATGGAACTGTAAAAGGGATTTTATTTAAAGATCGAACCCAAAATGCCGGTAAAAATCCACAGGATGCCCGTGATAGTGTTCTTGTCTGGGGGCAACGTCCCCCTGCTGAATATACAATACGGCAGAATAATATGGTTCTTGCCGTTGACCTTGAACATGGCCAGAGTACAGGTGTTTTCCTTGATATGAAGGAAATCAGGGATATGCTTGTGCCTTTTTATGGTGGATGCAGGTCCATGCTGAATCTTTTTTCTTATACCGGAGCATTTTCTGTCCATGGGTTATTGCATGGTGTGTCGCGTGCCGTGAATGTTGATTTATCAAAATCAGTACTTAAAAGAGCAAGAAAAAACTATGTACTGAACGGTATTGCCTGTGACGAACGGGATTTTGTTGCAGAGGATGCCGGTGACTGGATGAAAGTGCTGAGAAAAAAAGAGCAGCATTATGATATGGTAATATATGATCCCCCGACATTTTCCAGAAACGGGAAAAAAACATTCAATATTCGCCGTGATTACCGGAAACACCTTACGGCAATCTGTGAAATAGCAAAGGGGGGATATGTTCTTTCATCGGTTAATGCTGCATCAGTGTCAAAACGGGAATATTTTTCGTATCATCCGGAAGATTGGACGCTGGTATTCTCAGGAAACGAATCAGGTGATTTCCCGTATATTCATGAGCCGTATTTGAAGGCTGGATTATGGAAATTACCATAAAAGGAATAGGGTTTAAAGAAATGCTGAGTATGGTGTACAGCTTTTTTTACAGCAGATTGCTGCATAAAATGCCGAACCTTGTAATGAGGCATTCTGTCTGCAGTAATGAGATTGAACCATAAATGGAGTTGCTATGCTGTATATTGCAATAGCGTTGATAATTGTTGGTGTTTCAGTGATATTTTTTTCGTTTGTAAAGAAAGAAAGAGAAGTGGACCATCATAGTGTAATTGTCAGGAATAGGCATACCCTGTATCCTGATGACGATATCCTACGCGCATCCGGAGAAGCCGAAATGGATGGCTATGGATCGTTCATGGAACAGAAATTGACAATGCCAGAGTCCGCCACCCTGGATGTACGAGATATTGTTGCACCAGGTGAAGATAGTATTGAAAATACGGCGAGTGACTCATCCGGAGTAGCTGCGACTACACAGCAGGATGAGAAGAAAGCCGTTAATCAGCAGATTGATCATGATGCATATACAATGCCTGAAGGGGCTGTAAAGGAGGGCGTCGAGAAGAAACATATCGATCAGTCTACAGTTGCAGCCGGTACTGTTGCAGGGGTTACGTTATCAGAAGATAACGAGGTTGTTGCTGTTCTGTTTAATGATCATTCCGGTGAACTCGAATATGATGGCAGTGATAATAATATTGATCCCACCTTTGGTAAATATTCCTCGTTGAAACGTGTGGGGAGGGGATCAATTGAGATAGTAAAAGACGGTATTAATTTTAAGCGTTTGAAAAATCTATACAGATTTGATTTTCATCGTATTCGTGATATTCAGGGAGGTGATAGATTCATCGCAGTGTATCTAAAGGGAAGTGATATTATCCGTTTGTTTTTGTTTGAAAATGAAAATGATTATGGTGTAAAAATTATTCGAGATTATAAACGTTTCAGCAGAAAAGAATAGTATTTTATTGAGCTGATTGACAGTATTGATTTGTTGCAGTGAATATATGTGATAATTACTCAAAGCGGGTGTAATGAGACTATGTATTACCGTTATAAATCCAAGAAACGCAATAAAAAAATATATAAAATCATTTTTATCGGCATGCTGATGTTTGCTGCCGGGTACACGGTATATTCCCTCCGGTCATACCTTATGTTCTGGAAATATAATTACAGTACCCTTGATAAAAAGATAATGGCCCTGGATTCGGTTCAGGGTGAACAAAACCGTATTCTGATGCTTCAGAACCTGCGTGATGTGTGTGATAAATATAAGGAAGAGAACCCGCTTTCTGCTGAGGCTTTTTTCTCGGCAGGAAAAGTACACTTCATGATTGGAGAAACAAAACTCAGCGAATCATTCTCTGAACTTGTTATACATGAAAAGAAAAATGCGGTTGGTGATGATGCGAGAAATGAATTCATTACCGCTATTAAGGATATTCGAAAAGGTATGGCGCTGGTAAATGGTGTTGATGATGAAATGACATATTTTTATCTGGCAAAAGCAGGGTATTATAGCGATTACTATGAGATGCCGTATGTTTTTGAGCTTCTCAAAAAGATTCGGAATACGGAGAAGATTAAAAGTGATGGGGATGTCCGGTTTTATTCATTGATATACATATTGAACAATAGTTCGGAAAGCGGGATCAGGTTTCTGAAAGCCCACCCCCGTGCCACAGGTGGTTCACGAGGAAAACTTTTTATGGCCGCTGCTGAAAAAATGGGTAAAAATTTCACCAATGCGATAATGATAAATAAGGATGTCATTAAAACATCAACAGATCCCGAATCAGTAAGAATCGCGCAATTCAATTTAGGTAAAATATATTATCAAAAATCCCTCTTTAATGAATCATTATATCATCTTACCGAAGCTTCAAAGCTGGCCGAGGACAATTATGATATTCAGATATGGATTGGAAAAAGTTTTTATAAAGCAGGAGACAGAAAAAAAGCCGAGTCAATATGGAAGGCTGTTCTCAGGAAAGACAAGGATAATGACGCAGCAAAAAAACTTCTTGGCGGAATATAGTGCACGTATATAATTATATGCGCACTATAATGAGATCGCTTTAAATATATATGTGAACATTGATATTTGATCTGCGTGATGCCGGACATGAATTCCCTTTAAAAAAGGAGTTTTTACATAATACATTTAAAATAAATTGATTATGACTTGACAAATAATAGACAAAGGGTAATTGAAAATCCAGTAACAATAAAAGTTTCAGGCCGGAATGTATTAAATATAAAAAGTTCAAAAATACGGCTGTTTACGGAACATTTTACTGGAAATAAAAATACATATTGCAATTACCTTCTTTTGGGATACTCGTATATTTTTTATTTGCCCGTATGACAGTTTGTCTGATTAATGGGTTATTCTAATGGCATTTTGGTAGAAATTGTTAAAGGAGACAATAGATGATATTTGATTCATTTTATGGGATGTTCTCGAATGATATGGGGATCGATCTTGGGACTGCAAATACTCTTGTTCATGTTAAGGGACAGGGAATCGTTCTCAGTGAGCCGTCTGTTGTTGCAGTACAGACCAGTACGGGGAAGGTTCTTGCCGTTGGACATGAAGCAAAAAGGATGCTTGGAAGAACCCCGGGAGATATAGTGGCAATACGTCCCATGAAAGATGGTGTAATTGCTGATTTTGAAACAACAGAAAAAATGATTCGTTATTTTATAACGAAAGTCCATAAACGGAAAACCCTGGTTAGACCGCGGATTGTTATTGGAGTTCCATCAGGGATTACTGAAGTTGAAAAACGGGCTGTGAGGGAATCAGCGGAGCAGGCCGGGGCGCGTGATATTTTTCTGATTGAAGAGGCCCTCGCAGCAGCTATTGGTGCAAATATTCCCATTCACGAACCTGCAGGACATATGATTGTTGATATTGGCGGAGGAACCACGGAGATTGCTGTTATTTCTCTCGGCGGTCTTGTTATTGCGGACTCTGTCAGAATTGCAGGTGATGAGTTTGATGAAGCAGTTATTAAATATATGCGGACTCAGTACAATCTTGTGATTGGTGAGAGGATGGCCGAAGATGTAAAATTTCGCATTGGTAATGCGTTTCCCGAAAAGAAGATCGATACAATGGAATTGAAGGGGCGTGATGCGATATCGGGATTACCGAGGACTCTTGAAATTGATTCGTCAGAGATGAGAAAGGCCCTGAAAGAACCGGTTGATCAGATTATTGACGCGATTAAACGGATTCTTGAGAAAACTCCCCCTGAACTTGCAGCTGATATTGTTGAGCGTGGAATTGTGATGACCGGAGGTGGATCACTGCTGAAGGGGCTTGATAAATTTATCAGTAAAGAAACCGGTGTGCCGGTAATTAGAGCGGAAAACCCTCTTACATGCGTTGTGCTTGGAGCAGGAAAGTTTCTTGAAGAATTAAAATTTTTATATCGGGCAAATCTAAAATAATCCGGAAAGAACGGTGCATTGTACGCACCGTTCATGTTTTATATTTTCGTGATTCTTCAATGAGTCGTGCCGGTATCAATAATTCTCGCTTTAACAATGACCACGAAGGACGCTGAATATCTGTTATAAAGTCGAGGTTTAATTGGAACTCTTCATACGACATAAAACTATTGTTGCCTTTATCTGTTTTACGCTTTTCTGTATTATCTCACTTTCTGTTCAGTCGTCATCATTTACCATGTCTTTTGAAGGAGTGGGAAGTTTGATTATGATGCCTTTTCAGAAGGGGTACCACGGTGTTCAACAGGGGGTGCACAAATTCTGGGCAGGATTTACAGAGTTAAGTGATGTAAGAAGGGAACTTCGGGAAACACGGCAGAAACTTCTTCATTATGAAGCAATTGCAGACGAACTCAGTGAAATAAAAAATGAAAATGTCCGCCTGAGAAGTCTCCTGAGTATGAGCGAAAGGGTTACATACGAATCCATTCCTGCAGTAATAATTTCAAAAGATCCTGACAACTGGTTTCGAACCATCATTCTCAATCGGGGTGCAAGTGACGGTGTAAAAAAGAATATGCCTGTTGTTGCATTTGTGGGTGATGACAAAGCCGTTGTAGGAAGGATAATTGAAGTGAGGGGCAGTGTATCACGGCTTCTGCCAATTATATCGCCCACCATGAAAATCGGGGTAATGCTTCAACACTCGCGATTCCCGGGACTTCTGAGAGGACATACTTCGAATTCCAATCTCTGCATCATGGATTACATCAGTAAATCTGTCCTTGTTAATTTTGGGGATGTTGTCATTACGTCCGGCCAGGGAGGGATCTTTCCAAGCGGTCTTCTTATCGGCAAGGTGATTAAGTCCGAAGTTATGGAAGCTAGTGCGTATCAGCGAGCCATCGTGAGTCCAATTGTTGACTATAACAGACTCGAAGAGGTGTTTATTATTAAAAAAGAACCAGACATTGAATTTATGAAACTGCTGGAAGATACTGGAGATAAAGACAGTCTATGATTGTGTCATATTTGTTTACGGCCGGGCTTATTGTTGTGTCTCTCATTATTCAGGGGCATTCTTCTTTTGATGTATTGCGTATAGCCGGGGTGAAGCCGGACCTTCTTTTCATAACCATTGTATTTCTTTCATATTCGTTCGGGTCTTTTTATGGAGAAGTTACAGGTTTTATCAGCGGCCTTCTTCATGACTCAGTTTCAAATTCTCCATTAGGTCTTCTCACTTTTCCTAAAATGGCGCTGGGATTTATTGTGGGGATGTTTGGCCGTTCAGTGTTAAAGGAGAGCTTTGTAACAGTGTTTCTACTGTTGTTCGGTGCCTCATTGATAAAAGGGGTTCTTACCCTGTTCCTCTGTTATTTGTTCCATGAAGCTTCAGTCTCCCAGATCGCGAGCGTTATTATTCCTGAATCTTTTTATAATGCGTTTGTTGCCCCGCCGCTTTTTATGCTGTTTGATAAAATTTACGAGAAGGAAATAGAAAGGGAGGGTAATTAACACATGATGCCGACATCTTTGAAGAACAAGATGTTGGAAGCCTTTCGCTTTCGGATGTATTTCTTTCTCGGGGTTGTTTCTTTCGTGTTTTCTGTCCTTATACTTCAGCTTCTTTATCTTCAGGTTATAAGCGGAAGTGAATATGAGCGGAAATCCCGGATGAATATGGAAAACAATATTCCAATTCCCGCCGCAAGAGGTGAACTTTACGACAGGCATTTCCAGCTCGGGAAGGAAAACAAGGTCATTGTTTCAAATCGGCCCTCATTTAACATAACCACTATCCCGGCAAATTACCACAGCAAGGAAAAAATGCGTGAAACTATTATACTCCTTGCAAAACTGCTGAGAACAGATCCGGAATTGATACTGAAGGACATCAAAGGGCGTAATCCATGGGAGAGGATTATGCTGAAAGAGGATGTTGGTTTCGACAAAATTGTAAAAATAGCTACTCACCAGGACAAATTCCCCCATATAGACTGGGAGGACGCGAACGTACGGGTTTATAATTACGGGAATATGTTTGCGCATCTCGTGGGGTACATTGGAGTAATCAGCAAGGAGGAATATCAAAGTCTTAAGAATGAAGGGTACAGACATTATCATCGCATCGGGAAAAACGGTATAGAGAAGCAGTATGACCGTCTCCTCCGGGGCCGTGATGGTTATGTGAGACGTATTGTTGATGTGCACAACAGGACGGAAGGTGAGGAAGTGGGCCTTGAGCCGGTCGCGGGAAATAATCTTATTCTGACAGTGGATTATGACGTTCAGAAAGCGGCATATGACGCCATGGAAAACATGATGGGTGCGGCTATCGTGTTCAAGCCTGCGACAGGGGAGGTGCTTGCTCTGGTGAGCAGGCCGGACTATAATCCCAATGAAATCATTGCGAACAGCAACTATGAGATAATCCAGCAATTGATGAATGATCCGAACAGGCCGTTTTTAAACAGGGCAATACAGTCGAGATTTCCACCTGCTTCAACATTTAAACTGCTCACTGCCATAGCCGGCCTGGAAGAGGAACGATGGGTGCCGGGGACAACACTTTTCTGTTCAGGGCGTTTTACACTCCGCGGTTTTGTGGATACTGATTTTTACGATTATCGGGCGCATGGTACACTGAATCTTTATAATGCGATTGCCCAGTCCTGCTGCGTCTATTTTTATCAAATGGGGCTGCGTACAGGGCCGACTGTGCTGCTTCGGTATGCGAACTATTTCGGGTTTGATGATCTCACGGGAATTGATCTTCCCGGGGAGATTTCAGGTTTTCTTCCGTCGAAACGATGGAAGCTGCGGATTTTCGGGCAATCATGGTATGATGGTGATACTGTCAATCTTTCAATCGGACAGGGGTTTATCAGCGTAACCCCTATAGGTTTAAGCAATCTTATTGCGGGGATCGTAAATAATGGCGTGATCAATAAGCCGTTTGTTGTACGGGAAGTACGCTCGCCGGATAACAGAACGGTTCTCCAGCGATTTGTTCCTCAGCGTCAGAGAGAGGTGCCGATATCTGTTGCGACACTGGCAATTGTCAGGGAGGGAATGCGAATGGCCGTAACGGGCGGTACCTGCCAGCGGCTAAACTATCTATCGGTTCCTATTGCCGGTAAAACAGGGACCGCACAGACCCGATCAAGGAGAGACGCCAATGCTTCACAACATGGCTGGTTTGTCGGGTATGCGCCATATGATGGTCCCGTTGAAAACGCAGTTGCGGTTGTTGTATTTACTGAATACAGCGGCGGCGGTGCTGCTGGTTCTGTGCCGATTGCCGAGAAAATATTTGCGAAACTAATCTCACTGGGTTATTTCTAATGTTTGGTAAAAACACTATATATAAAATTGATTTTCTCCTTGTAGCAGCAGTTATCCTGGTGGTGTTTCTTGGAATATTGACGATCTACAGCGCAGGATTTGATCCGATCGATAAGGTTAACAGCGGGCTTTATAAGAAACAACTAGTGTGGTTTATTATAGGGTTTATGCTGATGCTCGTGTTTACCTTTGTGAATTATAAATATCTTGGTGATTATTCATTATATATTTACGGCTTTTTCCTGTTGGTGCTTATAATTACGACTGTGTTCGGGTCACCAATCCGGAATACGAGGGCATGGATCAGTTTCGGGTTTTTTTCCATACAGCCGTCGGAATTCATGAAGCTGTCTCTTGTGTTGATACTTGGAAAATATATTGAATTCAGGGAACGTGATATAAGAAATCTCCGTGAATTATTCATTCCTGCTATCCTTACAATGGTCCCAATGCTTATTATTTTTATTCAGCCTGATTTTGGAACAGCGGTACTCTTTATCCCGATCCTGTTCACTATGCTTTTTGTCGGTGGTGCTGACGTTACTCACCTCGCATCGATAATCGGAATTGCAGGTATCGCGACCGTTGTTCCCATGGTGCTCACATATAGAGAATGGATAGGTGCAAGCGGATCAAATTTTCTGCTGAATTTTTTCAAGGATACAGATATGCTTTTCATCGTGTCCGGAATTCTTATACTTGCTGCATTAGTAACATTTATACTGAATTTTTTTATTCCGAATAAACTTTTCAGAAAAATATATATACCTTCAACGGTCCTGTCATTCGGCCTGTTTTTTTCCGTGCTGCTGCAGAAATATCTTAAAGTATATCAAAAACGCAGGATACTGGTGTTCCTGAATCCTGATCTTGATCCTCATGGTTCTGGATATAATGTTATACAATCAAAAATTGCAGTAGGGTCGGGAGAATTTTTTGGAAAAGGTTTCCTGAACGGCAGCCAGTCCCAGCTTGGTTTTCTTCCGGAAAAGACCTCTGACTTTGTTTTTTCTGTATTTGCAGAGGAATGGGGTTTTTTCGGATCGGTAATACTGCTGGCCCTTATGGGGGTCATAATTTTCCGGGGCATACAAATTGCTTTTGAGTCAAAGGATAAATTCGGTGCCCTTCTTGCCAGCGGTATTGTGGCGATCTTCTTTTTTCACCTTTTAATAAATATTGGTATGGTGCTGGGGATAATGCCGGTAACAGGGTTGCCGCTTCCTCTCATGTCTTATGGCGGATCAAATCTTGCGATGTCAATGATAGCAGTTGGAATATTGATAAATATAAGAATGAGAAAGTTTGTTTACTAATATAGCGAAATAGAAATGAAAGCGATAAAACTTTTATTGCATTTTCTATTAGATACTGTATACTAGTTTCATTAAAAAAAGAAAATTCAGGTTTGTTAACAGTAGTTAAAAATATGTTGTAACGCAACAGTATACTGATGATGCTGCAGTGATTTGATGCTGCAGAATAACGAAAGAGTCAATTCCTTTTTTATAAGCAATGTGAGATAAATGTATTGAAATACGTGATGTGTTTCTGTGCACTATTTTTTTGTAATATATGCCGACGAACGGATTACTATGTATCATGGGATAGTGGTCCGTATGGCACGTGATGCTGGAGTCTGGAAAAATATTTTAGATAAAATGGTTATTATTGTTTACATTAAATTACATATATTGTATAATAATCTCTAACATCTGTCTGCGTTACGAATGCGGCCGGATGAATAGATGTGTTATATAATGAAATAAGATATGATTATAATAGTATTTTTACTGTTACTGGTATTGTCTTTCAGCATTCATATCTATTTTCTTATAAAATATGTATTAATTAAGTCAAATAGATATCTTAAGCTGTTTATCAATACCGCAGTTAGCAATATTGTTATTGCGGGTGCGTTAACAGTAACAACGGTATACAAGCCTCAGCTTATTCATCAGGTCGATATTACCCTCCTGTTATGGTTAATCTCAGGTTTTGTCATGTTTTTGATGCTGTACATAAAGTATTCTGTCTTACGAGCAATATACAGGAGAAGTCAGGATCCCCAGCACTTTCATTATAATTACTTCGGGAAAAAGGTTCTGCATGGGTCAGTGGTTTCAAAACCGGAACTGATGATATTTTTCATGACAGTGCCCCTCTTTTTAATCTGTGGAGGTTATTTTGTTGCCCGCCTTCTAAATTATTTCATGTTTGGCAGGATATAGATAATAGTAATTGAATGTTCATACATGTGCAACTGATACAATAAAGTCCTCTGGTACATGCACTTTCTTATTACGTTTTTATCAGCAATAAAAAAAGTCTTGAAAAAAACATTTTGGTATATCACTATGAAATGTGTTGTATATTCTGTTGTGCGGTTAAATCCTTACAATGCGTGAAAAAGCAGTTGTTCTGTTAAGTGGTGGTCTTGATTCAACGACCTGTTGTGCGGTAGCTGTAAATGAAGGATATGAGGTATATGCACTTACCTTCAGTTATGGACAGAGACACGCAGTTGAAGTGAAACAGGCAGAGAAAGTAGCTGCTTTTTTCTCTATAAATCATCACAGTATTATTGATGTCCAGGCAACAGTGTTTTCAGGTTCAGCGCTATCCGGATTGTCGGGAAAAGACGTTCCTAAAGGCAGAGATGTTGATATTCCGGCCGAAATTCCTGAAACATATGTTCCCGCAAGGAATATACTTTTTTTGTCCTATGCGCTGGCTTACTGCGAGAAGCTAGGGGCAAGGACAATTTTTATCGGCGTCAATGCTGTTGACTATAGCGGTTATCCTGACTGCCGGCCTGAGTTTATTGATCTTTTCCGGAAAATGGCCGATGTCGGTACGAAGACAGGAATTGAAAAGGGTTTCGATATAAGAACTCCCCTTATCGATCTTTCAAAGGCTGATATAATCAGGCTGGGAATTGGTCTTGGTGTTGATTATTCAATTACTCACAGCTGTTATGATCCTGATGAAAACGGTCGTCCCTGCGGTACATGCGACAGTTGCAGTATAAGAAAAAAAGGTTTTATCGATGCCGGGATAACTGATCCGACAATGTATGGGAGTTGACAATGAATGTATCATCAGTTATCGGGGCACTATGTAATGAAACAGCAGATTTTTTATTTCCGATGTACTGTATTTCCTGCGGAACAAGTATATCAAACCGTGATAATTGTGTGTGTGAAAGCTGCTTTTCAAAGATCTCGCCGGTAATCGGGGGGTGCGGGTATTGTTCCGGAAGAATTGTTGACGGAAGGTGCTCTGTGTGTTCAGACCGTATGTGGTATATCGATAAGAACATATGTGTCGCTGAATATAGCGGTGTTATGAAAGAAGTGATAAAGCATTACAAATTTCATAAAAGGAAGCGCATTCACAAGAGGTTTACGCGGCAGATATTAGAAGTGATTGAACATAATGATATTGTCTTTGATTTCGTGACGCCTGTACCCATGAACAACCGTAAAAAATGGGAAAGAGGATTTAATCAGTCTGAACTGCTGGCCGGAAGTGTGGCACGAATACATGGAAAACATTGCCGGTCCGTTTTAAAAGAGAAGAATTTCACGGGGAGCCAGAAGGAAATGGGATACAGGGAACGGTTCCTGCATATCCTTGACCGTTATGAGGTCACTAAGCCTGCTGTTGTTAAAGATAAGAATGTGTTACTCATCGATGATGTACTGACAACAGGTGCGACTATTAATGAATGCGGAAGAATATTAAAAAATGCCGGGGCTCATAAGGTTTTTTCCGTAACAATAGCACGGGCAGATCCAGGTTATACATAATTATCTTACATAGCAGGTTGTTTGTGATATAATCATCAATATTCATTGAAATGTTGCAGCTATGATGGTGTGCGGTGAATATAATTTCAATGAGTGTACCATAAGGGAATAATGGAGAAGAAATATGAAAGTAATTTCTGATGACGATATTGATATTGTTGTCCTTGAGGGCCGTATTGACCAGGAGGCATCAGCCGAACTGGAAACGCTGCTTGAGGGGTTTATTAATTCCGAGAGATATAATATCTGCATTGATTTAATGAATGTAAAGCATATCTGCAGTTCCGCGCTGGGAGTCCTCGTGGCGATTAAAAGGAAAATGAAGGACAAGGAAGGGGACATTAAAATGGTTGTTATTGATGAAAATTTATTAAAACTTTTTCAAACAACAATGCTTGACAGGGTTTTTGAAATATTTGAGTCTCAACGGGAATGTTTGAGCGCGTTTGATTGATTCCATGTGCGTTGTAATACTATAATTATTTATATGTGTGGTTATGCAGGAAAAGCTTAAAACAGACCTTGCGGATGTCCTGAAGCCTATTGAAGAATATCTGCAGCGGGTCGATGTAGAAATAATTGAGAAGATGAAAACCGGTGTTCCAATTATCGACAGCAGCGGGAGTCATCTGTTTAAACGCGGAGGAAAAAAAATCCGTGCGTCATTGATTATTCTCTGCAGCAGTCTCAAAGGGGCTGCACCGGATGATGTAGTGGAAATTGCCGCGGCGGCAGAGATTATTCATGCCGCGACACTCATTCATGATGATATAATTGATAATTCGGTGTTCAGGCGCGGAGATGTAACAGTTTCAAACAAGTGGGGAAGTAAGGTTGCTGTTCTGGTGGGGGATTATCTGTATACACGGGCCCTTGAAGTTGCTGTCAGCAATAACAGGCTCGATCTCTTCCCTATAATGGTTGAAGCTACAAAAAATATGGTGAAGGGTGAGCTGTACCAGATAGAGTATTCACAGATTGACGTAATTAACAAAGAGCATTATTTTAATATTATTGAGCTTAAAACGGCAAGGTTTCTTGCGGCATGCGCGAAACTTGGCGGAGTAAAATCAGGATATACTGAGGAAGAGGCGGATGCGCTCTTTAATTTCGGCATGAACCTCGGGTATGCGTTCCAGATAATTGATGATACCCTTGATGTAATGGACAGTGCCCAGGTTACCGGAAAGGATACCGGTAATGATTTCATAAACGGTAAAATTACTCTCCCGGTTCTGCATCTCGTGGAACAATCTGACGGAGAAAAGAAAAAATTTCTGATAGAATCGTTACGTGAACCGGACGAAAAGAAATGGAAGGAAGTGCGGGAAATGATTATCGCCTCAGGGGCGGTTGAGTATTGTATTGATATATCCCGTAACTATCTCAGGGAGGGACTCGAATTCCTTTCTATTTTCCCTGATTCGGTATATAAGGAAGTTATTTTCGGCCTTTCACAATTTTTGCTGGAAAGAAAATATTAGTCTTTGCTGAGGAGGTCTCGATGCTTACCAAGGAGAAAGAGGAGATTCTAAAATATTATAATCTCGGTCTTACCGCGTATAAGCAGAGGAAATGGGAAGAAGCCATAAAGGCGTTTGAAATGGCCCTCAAAATTGATCCCGATGACGGACCCTCAGAAGTATACCTCGGAAGGGCCCGGACATATAGTGAAACACCTCCACCCGATGACTGGGATGGTGTGTTTATCATGACAACGAAATAGCGGGCAGCTCGATCGTCACTGTGGTGAGTGGTACTTCGTTTGTTTCCGTTATTATACCATGATTGATATAATGAGATTGTTGGAGAAGAGAAATACATGGCACGCAAAATAATACAGATAAATAAAAATCCGGTCTATGAAATAGGTATGGTTTCCACGGTGTTCAGCAAGGACACTGAATTTTACGGGGATCTTACCTTCAAAAAATCACTTCAGATCAACGGATATATGGAAGGCGAGATAGTATCGGAAGGGTTTCTTGTAGTAGGGGAGGGCGCGACTGTAAAGGCGAATATTAAAGCAAATACCGTAATTATAAGCGGTACCGTTCACGGCAATGTTGAAGCAAGAGAGAAACTGGAAATTCTTCCCAGCGGGCGTTTGTATGGAAATATCAGGACCGCAAAGCTGAAAATTGCCGATGGTGTTGTGTTTGAAGGAAAGTGCGAAATGATCAAACCCCATGATAAAACCAGCAACAAACCGAAGACTGAGGAAAAAGTGGAATCCGCATCCTGACAGAATTTTATGTATGAAGAAGTGATAACAAAAGCTGCCAAAAGGCGGCTTTTCTGCATTAATGACCATGGAATATCAGGGAATAATAATTGCCTTTGATCCTCCTGTTGTATATAGTAGGTACAGGTGATACCCTGCAAAACGATATTGTCTTACTGGTTATCATTACAGGAATACTGAAAAAGGAACACCATGAAGAAGGAAGCCCGGTACTACAGAAAAACAGGAAATAACACGGTACAGTGCCAGCTGTGCCCGCACAACTGCAGGATCGGGGAAGGGAACCATGGAATATGCGGGGTCCGTGAAAATGAAGGGGGTACCCTGTATTCAACGATATACGGCGAGGTCACTGCTGTCGCAATGGATCCCATCGAGAAGAAGCCGTTATATCATTTTCATCCGGGAAGCGGTATTCTTTCAATCGGCACGAAGGGATGCAATTTCAAATGTCCCTACTGTCAGAACTGGAATATCTCCCAGGACCTCAGGGCACACACCTCCCGGTACACACCGGAACAGATTGTGAACCTGGCGAAGGAGAACGGGTCGGACGGGATTGCGTACACCTATTCGGAACCCATGATATGGTGTGAGTATGTGATGGACTGCGCCGAGCTCGCCCGGAGCAGGGGATTGTACAATGTCATGGTAACGAACGGATTTGTCAATATGGAGCCTCTCGATGATCTCCTGACCTGTATTGACGCGATGAATATTGACCTGAAGTCTTTCAGGGAGGACAGTTACCGGCGGGAGCAGAAGGGGGCGCTGTCACCTGTTCTGAAGACAATAGAGCGGGCCGCAGGGGCCTGTCATGTGGAACTGACAACTCTTATCGTGACGGGGCTTAATGATACATTTGAGGAGATGCAGGACATTATTGACTGGATCGCGGCTCTTGACCGCGGAATCCCATGGCACATATCCCGATATTATCCCGGTTACAAATATGATTCCCCGGCAACGGATATCGACTTTATGCTTGAAGTATATGACCGCGCGGTGAAGAAGCTTGATTATGTGTTCTGCGGTAATATCGCCGGGAGCTACGGCAGGAGCGATACCCTGTGCCCTGTGTGCCGGTCGGTTGTTATTTCGCGAACAGGATACCGGGTCAGAACGGGGACACTGAAGGAGGGCGCCTGCGCTGAATGCGGTACCGCGCTGAAGATTGTGCAATAGCGGCGCCGGTGAACCGGGGGCATTGCGGTGTACATGTCACTGTATCGTCCCGGAAAAAAGCTGTACTGTATTATATCACGATTATTACGGGTTGATACCGCACTATGAAAACAGATATGCTGCACCCTGTTTCGCCGGGGCTTTACGAAATTCCGGCGGACTACAAAAAAGGAATGCGCGTCCCGGCGCGGATTTACGCAGACTGGTCCATGCTGGATGATATGGACAACGCGGTCCTTGAGCAGCTTACCAACGTGGCGATGCTGCCGGGGATTCAGAAATACGCGCTCTGCATGCCCGACGGCCATTCAGGGTACGGGTTTCCCATTGGAGGGGTCGCGGCAATTGATCCAGATGAAGGGGTAATATCGCCCGGAGGAATCGGCTTTGATATTAACTGCGGCATCCGTCTTGTGGCAACAAATCTGACCTATGAAGAGATAAAGCCGTCACTCACTAAAATTGTGGACCGGCTCTTCGCCGCGGTGCCTTCCGGGGTCGGCGGGAAAGGGATGATTTCGCTTTCACGGTCTGAGTTCGATACGGCGGTGAGGGAGGGAACAGCGTGGGCGGTAAAAAAAGGTTTTGGTGTTCCTGCTGACATGGAATATACCGAGGACAGCGGGACAATTGCCGGGGCTGACCCCTCCCATGTTTCCATGAAGGCCTTTGAGCGGGGGAAAAACCAGATAGGAACCCTTGGTTCCGGAAATCACTTTCTTGAAATTCAGGTGGTGAAGAAGGAAAATATTTATGATGAATCACGTGCCCGTGAGTTCGGTATTGTGCGGGACAACCAGGTGTTTCTGATGATTCACTGCGGCAGCAGGGGATACGGGCATCAGATCGCATCGGACTATCTGCAGCGTTTTCTTTCGGTAATGCAGGGGAAGTACGGGCTCTCAATGCCGGACCGTGAGCTTGCCTGCGCGCCGTTCAGGTCGGATGATGGAAGCGCCTATTTTGGTGCCATGAACTGTGCCATCAATTTTGCATTTATCAACAGGCAGCTTATTATGCACAGGGTCCGTGAGGTGTTCGGGGAGGTGCTGCGCAAAAGCCCCGAGGATCTTGGTATGCGTCTTGTATATGACGTATGTCATAATACGGCGAAGCTGGAAACCCATTCTATAGACGGCAGGGACAGGGAGCTCCTTATTCACCGCAAAGGGGCGACGAGGGCATTCCCCGGAAATATGAAAGGAGTACCCGGACGGTACAGGGGGGCGGGACAGCCTGTTATAATAGGGGGCAGTATGGAAACCGGTTCCTATCTTCTTGCGGGAGAGGAGTCGGCAGCTGATTCGTTTTTCAGTACTGCCCACGGCAGCGGAAGGGCAATGTCCCGGAAACAGGCAAAAAAACAGTTCAACGGCCGTGAACTGCTGCGCAGCATGAAAGAGAAGGGTATATATGTTCAGACCGCCTCCCTTGCAGGCCTTGCTGAGGAAGCGGGATCCGCATACAAGAACATTGACGAAGTGGTGCGGGCAGCGGAATGTGCCGGTATCAGCCGTGTTGTGGCGAAGTTTATTCCCGTGGGAAACATTAAAGGTTAAACATACACATGGGATTCCGGATTCTTGATGATATTACCTGTGCGGACACAGCAATTGAACTTGACGGGGGGGACCTCAGTGAACTGTTTACGGCAGGCGCAGGTGCGCTTCTTGCGGTGATTGTGGAGAATCCCGGAGCTGTCGTGAAACATATTGCGAGATCATTTTCTCTGGAAAATAAAGAAATTGATTTACTGTTGTATGAGTTCCTGGAAGAGCTGATTTATTATAAGGATGCGGAATCGCTCCTGCTTATTCCGGAGAAAATCAGCATTGAACATGTTGATAATGTGTACCGTCTTCATTGCAGCGCCGCGGGAGATATGGCGGATAGAAAAAAATACAGCTTTAACGTTGATGTCAAAGCTGTTACGTTTCATAAGTTTAATGTGAAGTACGAAAATAATGTCTGGTACGCGACAGTAGTTCTTGATGTATAAATAGTTTTTTGATTACCACTTGTCGTGCGGTTTGAATTTATCAAGAAAGTAATCATACGGGTTTTTCCCGTATACTTTTTTAAAGTCAGCGGTATAAGGAGCTGCTTTGGCCAGGGCCTGTACAAGTCCTTTTAATGCGCCTTCAGTTTCACTGCTTAATACGTTGGTGCTGTCAAGAACGTTTGACTTGTTAATGCCCATCAGGACCCGGTCAACATACATTTTACACTTATCAGCGTTTTCTCTAACACGTTCAGTTATTAATGGCATAACTCATCTCTCCCCTGAAATTATATTATAGTAAATAAGATAAATCCCCATACCTGATACTTTTTAAATAAATTGTCATACGTCAAGAAAATATTGCAAAATATATGTGAAAAAACCTTGAGGTACGAGGTATAATATGAGACTGGTAAACTATAAAAACAGGATACCGGCAGCATTACTGATGATGTGTATTGGTGCCAGGGCGCATGACGGTATTCATAAAATGAACATACGGAGAATTGATTGATGGCAGAAATAATTGACGGGAAAAAAGTGGCAGCGGAGCTGCGCGGGGAAATACAGAAAGAAGTGATGTCGCTGAAGGAGAAAACCGGAATGGTACCGGGACTTGCTGTGGTTATTGTCGGTGAAGACCCTGCTTCACAGGTGTATGTGCGTATGAAGGGAAAGGGGTGTGAAGAGGTTGGAATGGCGTCGTTTCAGCACACCCTTGATGCCGCAATAACGGAAAATGAATTACTTGAGCTGGTAGAGACCCTTAACAGGAATAAAGAAGTGAACGGGATACTGGTGCAGCTCCCATTGCCGAAACATATCAACGAGGAAAAAATTCTTAATACTATTGATCCGGGAAAGGATGTGGACGGATTTCATCCCGTGAACGTGGGCAAAATGG
>DAOSYC010000011.1:0-38132 GCA_035380905.1 Spirochaetota bacterium
CGCACCCCGCCGGGCTTTTTTTCCTCCGCCGCCGCTGAAACCCGCACCAAAAAAACCTTCGAAGATATCACCGAGATCAAAGTCCCCGAAAATATCCGAAAAATCAGAATAGGCACCGCGGCCGAACCCTTCAAAACCCGCAACACCTTCGTGCCCGAACTTATCATACTGTGCACGTTTTTTCGGGTCCCTCAGAACCTCATAGGCTTCAGTCGCTTCCTTGAATTTTTCCTCTGCCTCGGGATTTCCCCGGTTACGGTCGGGATGATATTTCAGTGCCAGTTTCCTGTAGGCCTGTTTAATTTCATCTTCCTGCGCACTTTTCTGAACGCCTAAAACTTCATAATAGTCCCTTTTGTTAGCCAATTTAACCCTCTTCCATCTTGCAACAGCACTCTATATTACAGATTATACGGCACATATTTCATACGGCGTATACAAGAAACTCTCTCCCGCGCGCCGGCACAGGAGAGATGTTTCACAACGTTGTTCCTGCATACCATATTACTGATATATATACATCTATTTCCCGGCACTTTCCACAAAGAATGAAAAGATTTATTTTTGATTATCATCATCCACAACTTCGTAATCAGCATCATACACATTTTCCTGCTGCCCGGCACCCTGATCCTGAGCGCCCTGGCCCTGCTGTTCCGGACCGCCGGGAGCAGGACCACCCTGCTGCTGCGCGGACTCCTGATAAATCCGTTCCGCAAATTTATGGGATGCCTGTTCCAGGCTGCTCTTTGCCTGTCTGATTACTTCCGCATCTTCTGATTCCATGGCTTTTCTCAGCTCTGCTATTGCATTCTCAATTGCCTGCCGTTCACCGGCCTCTATCTTCGACTCGTTGTCTTTGATCATCTTTTCAATGGAATAGATTAGCGTGTCGGACTCATTGCGCGCCTCAATAACCGCCCGGAGCTTCTTGTCTTCATCAGCATGGGTTTCGGCATCTCTCACCATATTGTTGATTTCGTCTTCCGACAGGCCGCTTGAAGATTCAATTCTGATCTTCTGCTCTTTACCTGTCCCGAGGTCCTTCGCGGAAACGTGAACAATACCATTCGCGTCTATATCAAAGGTCACCTCAATCTGCGGAACCCCTCTCGGTGCGGGTGGAATACCCACAAGATCAAATCTCCCAAGAGTCCTGTTCTGTGACGCAAGTTCACGCTCACCCTGAAGAACATGGATGGACACTGCCGGCTGATTATCCGAGGCAGTGGAGAATATCTGGCTCTTCTTGGTGGGAATTGTTGTATTCCGCTCAATGAGCTTCGTCATAACGCTTCCCAGTGTTTCAATACCCAGAGAAAGCGGCGTTACATCAAGAAGAAGCACATCATGAACATCTCCGGAAAGAACACCGCCCTGAATCGCGGCGCCGATGGCGACAACCTCATCAGGATTAACGCCTTTATGGGGATCTTTGCCGAACACACGCTTCACCAGTTCCTGTACCGATGGGATCCTCGTCGATCCACCAACAAGAATGACCTCATCAATGTCGCCCGGAGTAAGTCCCGCATCCTCCATGGCCCTCAGGCAGGGCTGTTTTGTTGATTCAATGAGGTCTTCAACAAGCTGCTCGAATTTCGAACGGGTAAACGTGATGATAAGGTGTTTCGGGCCGCTCTGATCCGCGGTAAGAAACGGTATGTTCACCTCTGTCTGCATTTTGCTGGAAAGCTCAATTTTCGCCTTCTCCGCGGCTTCCTTCAGGCGCTGAAGCGCCATTTTATCACTCGAGACATCAATCCCGGTCTGCTTTTTGAATTCATCTATCAGCCAGAGCATAATACGCTGATCAAAATCATCACCGCCGAGGTGGGTATTCCCGTTTGTAGATTTTACTTCAAAAACACCTTCACCAAGTTCCAGGATAGAGATATCGAAGGTACCGCCGCCCAGGTCATATACCGCAATTTTTTCATTCTTTCCCTTCTTATCGAGACCATAGGCAAGAGAAGCTGCTGTGGGCTCGTTGATGATACGCTCAACCTCAAGGCCCGCAATCCTTCCGGCATCCTTTGTCGCCTGTCTCTGGGCATCGTTAAAATATGCGGGAACCGTAATAACCGCTCTGGTGACCTTTTCACCAAGAAAATCCTCCGCAGTCTGTTTCATTTTCTGAAGGACCCGTGCGGACAACTCCTGTGGCGTAAACTCCCCGGCATTCGTCTTAACTTTTACTCCATTCTTTCCGTCATCAACAACATTATACGGCACCATCTTGATTTCTGACTGTATTTCAGAGAAAGACCGTCCCATGAAACGTTTAATTGATCTGATGGTGTTTTCCGGATTTGTGATTATCTGGTTTTTCGCCACCTGGCCTACAAGCCGTTCCCCTTTATCAGTAAAAGCCACAATTGACGGCGTTGTCCGCTGTCCCTCAGAATTCTGGATAACAATCGGCTCTCCACCTGTCATAACCGATACGCAGGAATTAGTGGTACCTAAATCTATTCCAATTATTTTACCGCTCATACAATACTCCTTGTATTAAAAATTTTGATATTTCCCGTACATATATTCAACAACACAGGTCCCCACAGCAAATTAGGATATCTCTAATTCACTATTTCCTGCGCCTCTCTTCCATCTCCGCTGCCGTCATTTCCTTCGTTACTCCCGCTATTGCCGCCGGGTGATGAAGGACGAGCCACCTGGACCTTTGCGCTTCTCACCACAAGGTCATCAAGCTTAAAGCCCTTCTGATAAATTTTTGTTATTGTGTCCTCCTGCACTTCATCACTCATTACTATTTCGACAGCTTCATTACACTGAGGATCAAAGGACTGGTTCAGCGAATCAATCTCTACAATACTGTATTTTTTCAGCATTTCTTCAATCATCCTGGAAATCATTGAAACACCGTCAACGAATGAATTATGACAATGCTCAAGTGATTCACCGTTTTTCACTGTGGAAGAAGCTTCAATAGCACGCAGAAGATCGTCATTAATTGTAATCACATCAAGGGCGAAATCCTTGATGGCGAGCTTCTTGAAATCATCGTGTGTCTTGGCTATTCGCTTTTTGTAGTTTTCAAAATCAGCCTGACGCCTCAGCAAAAGGTCTTTGACTTCTGCAATTTCTTTGTCCTTCTTTTCAATATCAGCTTCAGCCTGTGCCAGTTTCTTTTTCAAAGAATCCAGAGTCTCCTCCTTCGCGCCAGCCTTTTCTTCAGCAGTATCCTTTTTTGTATCCATTTCTTCATTATCAGTTTTTTTATTTTTTACCAATTCCTTTTCACCTCGTTCAGAATTTTCGTTTTGCTCAACCGGAGTTCCGGACACTTCCCGATCATCCCCGGGTTCAGAACTTTCTGAATTAAGAGCTCCGCTGGAAGGTATGTCTTCCCTGCTTTCATTTTCACCAAATCCCATCACTAAAAAACCTCCATAACAGGATCTACACGATTACATACTATTCTATTTTCCGGGCCCTGCACCTGCTGCACCGCGGGGTCCCTTTCTAATCATTTTGACATCTTCGTGAGAAAATCACTTACGACTTTACCGGTATAATCCACAAGGGGCACAATTTTCTCATAATCCATACGGGTGGGCCCGATAATCCCCAGAACACCAACAGTTTTATTTCCAATTTTATAGGATGAAGTCACAATACTGCATCCTGAAACATCTGCCCCCTCTATTTCCTCACCAATGAAAGTATTTATCCCTTCATTTTCAAGGTTTCTTTCCATAATACCCTTCAGAAGGCGTTTTTCCTCAATGAGACGGAGCAGGCTTTTCAACTGGTCCTTTTCAACCATTTCCGGAATGTGCAGCAGATTTTCAATACCGTCAACAAAAAGGTCCGGATCATCTGTCTCCGCCAGGGCCAGCTGGGCAATATCAAGTGCCATTTCCTTGCTGCGGTCATTCATTGTTTCCAGCCGGAGCCTCTCAAACACATCCTTCCGGATCTCAAAAAGAGAATACCCGCACAGTTCCCCGGTAAGATATTTTGAATGCTGATACAGCTCATCCTGGATAATATTTGCCGACACGCTTACGCGCCTGGTGAGAATGACACCTGTCCTCGTAATAAGAAGAAAGAGTATTTCATTATTATCAAGTGGTATCAGGTCAATATGCTTGACTACAGTGAAATCAGGCTTTGGAGTCAGAACAACTCCCGCATACCTGGAAACAAGGGACAACATCTTTGAAATGGAGGAAAACATTTTGTCAAGCTGCACTTCCTTTCTGAGCAGCTCCTCCCTGACCTTTATCTGCTCCTTCATTACAAACTCATATGAATCAAGCAGCGAGTCTACATAAAACCTGTATCCTCTATCTGTAGGTATTCTCCCGGCAGACGTATGGGGCTGCATTAAATACCCCATAGATTCAAGATCAAACATAATATTCCGCATTGTTGCCGGGGATACCGAAAAGGAATACTTCTGCACAAAAGAACGTGAGCCTATAGGCTTTCCTTTTGTTATATACTCAAAAACAATCGCCCTTAAAACAGCAGCTTCCCGTTCATGCAACTGTCTGTCATCCTGTTCGGCAAATTTCATATTTTCACCATTTATTATTAGCACTCCACGGCATTGAGTGCTAATAATTTACAAAAACCAGATCGAATCGTCAAGTCAAATTAATAAAATTGTATGCTTTTTGCAGGTAAATCGAGGGGTTTTTTCTATTTTTTCTTAGCTTTTCCCGTGTCCTTCTCTTTCTGCTTTTCATCTTCCTCAACGCGCTGACGGAGCGCGTCAATTGTATTCTTTATTTTTTTCGCGTCATCAGTCTCGCCGAAAAGCACATGTATCTTTCTGAGCGCCGTCAACAGCTCAATAGAGTTCAACAAATCGCTTGTAGCCTTTGTCGACTGCTCATATTTTGACCTGAACTGCTGCGCGGCCTCCTTGAGGCTTGCCTTGCATAAACTCATCAGCTCACGGCGTTCCACATAATACTCCGACCTCGGGTCTCTGAGACGCTGTGTATCGGAAAAACTTATAATATTTTTTGTCACCACAGCAATCCTTCCCTTGATATCGACAAAGGACCACTTCCACTTTGACCCCTCCCCCATACGGTCCATAAGTGTCGAATACACATGGTTTATCCTTTCCAGAAAACGCAGTATCTGCAGAGGATTAACTTTTTCAATCTGCACCAGGTATTCGTCATTTTCCCCGAGGGGCCGGTCAACCTCTGTTCCCACAAGGTCTTCCATAAGCTGCAGCACCTTGTAGAAATTTTTCCGCCCCTCGTTGAGAGAGGATTCTTTTTTTATCTGCAGCATTTCAACCGAGGCGTCATTCATGCTGACGTAGAGCATTATGATCTTTAAATACTCCAGCACCATTTCAAGTTTTTTATACGGTGCAATACGGGGCATCTTTTTAATCTTCAGTTCCGCGTCCTTGATCCTCTTAAGGGATTCATCAATGTCCCGCTTGAACTCTGTTATATAATCATTATATGCCGCTTTTTCAGCCTTTGTTATTGCCATTCCGCAAACCCTGAACTCTTTCTTTTTTCAAGTATCTATATAACAGTATCGAATTAAAATATTCAAGTAAAAGATAAATTTTTTTCTTGATTATTTTCTTGACTATTCAGATACCGTATATATCGTTACTTTTTCGATTGGAATTCGTGTTACACTAAATAATTGACGTTTTATAAAGACTGTTGCCGCATACGGAATAGCGTTTGTTATTCCCTTTTTTCGTTATGGCTGATTGATTATGGGAAACCGAAAGGTTCTTGTGGATAACGTAATACCCCAACAACAAAATAATTCTATTTCCTCAAAAGGAGAAAACCGTGACACTAAAAAACACTGAGATCAAAAAACCCGAAGGCAAACTCGGTGTACTGATACCAGGCCTTGGAGCCGTTAGTACAACCTTTATAGCCGGCGTGATGCTTGTGCGCAAAGGTCTGAATGTACCAGTAGGATCGCTTACGCAAATGGGTAAAATTAAAGTAGGCAAAGGAGACGAGTCGCAATATGAGAAAATTAAGGAATTCGTCCCCCTCGCAGACCTTAAGGATATGGAGTTCGGCGGATGGGATCTCTTCGAGGACAACTGCTACGAGGCTGCATCGAAAGCGGGTGTTCTGAAACAAACCGATCTGGACCCTATAAAAGACGAGCTTTCAGCCATTAAACCATGGAAGGCAGTCTTTAATAGAAACTTCGTAAAAAAACTTGACGGAACATGGGTAAAGAAGGCGCCCACAAACTGGGAACTTGCGCAAATGCTCATGGAGGATATTAAAAATTTCCAGAAGGAAAAGAACATCAGCCGCATGGTAATGATATGGTGCGGAAGTACAGAAATTTACCAGGAAACAATTCCCGGCGTTCATGACACCCTCGAGAATTTTGAAAAAGCACTGAAAGCAGACAATACGACAATTGCCCCGAGCATGATTTACGCATACGCGGCAATTTCCATGGGCATCCCCTTTGCGAACGGCGCGCCGAATCACTGTCTTGACGCTCCCGCGCTCAGGGAACTCTTCGCCAGCAAAAAAGTACCGGTTGGCGGCAAGGATTTCAAAACAGGCCAGACCCTCATGAAAACGATACTTGCACCGGGCCTCAAAGCGCGTATGATCGGTGTTGAAGGATGGTTTTCAACCAATATCCTCGGAAACAGGGACGGTGAAGTGCTGGACGACCCCGAATCTTTCAAGACAAAGGAAGTGAGCAAGCTTTCTGTTCTCGACCAGGTATTTCAGCCGAAACTCTATCCTGAACTCTACAAGGATTACTATCATAAAGTAAGAATCAACTACTATCCTCCCCGCGGCGACAATAAGGAAGGGTGGGACAACATCGACATCTTCGGCTGGCTCGGGTATCCGATGCAGATTAAAGTCGACTTTCTCTGCCGGGATTCGATCCTCGCGGCGCCGATCGTTCTGGACCTTGTACTCTTTTTCGACCTCGCACAGCGTGCTTCAATGTACGGAATCCAGGAATGGCTGTCATTCTACTGGAAGAGCCCGATTACAGAAGGCTACGAGGAGCCGATTCACGACCTCTTTGTACAGCTCATGAAGCTTAAAAACACCATGCGCTGGCTCATGGATGTTCCTCTTGTGACATACCTGGGAACTGAATCCTACGATTAATCGGTTCCTTTTCCAACGCAGTACACAACAAAAGCCTGAAGGCAATGGAGATACTATCTCCCGCTTTCAGGCTTTTTTTAATCTGAAACAGTTATATAATGCAGCACTACAGATACCCCATTACGTAACTGCCCCGCTCCGGACAGCAGCTTACTAAATCAACGTTACGATTTTTTCTTCCCTTGCGCAGGAAATGCACAACCTGACACCTTCCTTGCTGTCTTTACCGGGAACATAATAGTGGTTTAATTTATTTATTTCGGCTCCACATCGTGCACACTTCATAGTAAAACCCCTTTAAAGATTGAGTTATACTATACTTTTCGGATTTGCAATTCCTTTTCATTAATGAAAAATTCCCCCCATGATCAATTTGGTTGACGCCGCAGCCCATGGTGAGTAGTATTATCCGGATACGAATCTGCCGTATAAACCCTGACACCTTACGGAAAAAGGAATGCCCACTGCACTCATAAAAAGACTTTCTCTCCTCCTCGGCATAATGCTGGGAGCAGTACTGGTTGTACACACACTGATATATCTGATACCGGGTGACCCCGCTATTATGATCGCAGGGGACTATGCCAACCCGGAAGATATCAGGGCGATCAGAAACGAACTCGCGCTGAATGACCCGTTTTTCATCCGGTACCTCCACTACCTGAAGCGCCTCAGCGTCCTTGATATGGGGAAATCAGTTTACACGGGGGCCCCTGTTACTGAAATTCTGCGCGAGCGGTTCCCGGCAACCCTTGCCCTTGCCGTCATCGCCATGATTATCGCCGGCATTACAGGCATCACCTTTGGAATTATATCCGCCGTATGGAAAGGCAGGGCCGCAGACTACCTTATTCTCTGGAGTTCCTCTGTCTTTATATCGACCCCGATATTCGTAACGTGTTTTGTGCTGTCACTCGTGTTCTCATACTACCTGAATCTCCTCCCCCCATCGGGGAAACAGGGGATGAATCCCCTGTACATTATTCTTCCCGCCCTGGCGCTGGGGTCACGGTCAATCGCGCTGATTGTCCGTGTTGTGCGGAACGAACTGCTTGAGGTACTGCGAACCAACTACATAAAGGCGGCCCGGTCCCTTGGGTTTCATGAAACCCGGATTATCCTTGTTTTCGCGCTTAAAAATATTATCGCCCCGGTGCTCACCATCATTCTCCTTGACTTCGGCGCGTATCTGGGGGGAGCGGTAGTCACTGAAACAATTTTTTCATGGCCCGGCATCGGGAGGCTCCTTATTATCGCGCTCCATAAACGTGACATTCCCGTTGTGCAGGGCGTCATCCTCCTCGGGACATTTCTTTTCCTTGCAATCGGAATTGCCATAGAGATACTGCAGGGCGTATTGTCAAAGAATTCCCGCGAAAACGCCCCGGCATAACAAAATAACTTGCAAAATTATGATTACTGGTTCCTGATGATTAAAATTTTTCCCCGGAGGATGTGCCATGATGCCCTGCGAAGGCGGTCTGCAGACAGTAAAAGGATTTTCTTTTTCAGCGATAAAGGCGGAGATCCGCTATAAAGACAGGCTCGACTTTTCCCTTATTGTGTCCGATACCCTCTGCAATTGCGCCGGGGTATTCACCACAAATAAAATTTTCGCCGCTCCTGTCGCCCTCTGCAGGGAACGGACAGGGAACCCGATAAAAGGTATTCTCATCAATGCCACAAACGCCAATGCCTGCACCGGTGATGAAGGGTACCGTAACGCCCGTAACCTGACCGCGGATGCCGCAAAGGAACTCGGGGCCGGTCCGGAAAGTATCCTCATGGCATCGACCGGCATTATAGGGGTACAGCTTCCCGCCGATACAATGCGTGCGGCGATTCCCCGTCTCACGGGGTCTCTCTCCGTGGAAAACGCGAAACTCATTCCCCGGGCGATCATGACGACAGATACATTCCCCAAGGAATGCGCCGCATCCTTTACAACCTCCCGCGGGGAATTTCACATCGCGGGGACCGCAAAGGGCGCCGGAATGATTGCACCGAACATGGCGACCCTTCTCGCGTTCATGATTACCGATGCCCCGATAGCAAAACCTGACCTTGACGCCATATTCAGGCGCTGTATCGATAAAAGCCTTAACGCAATCACTATTGACGGCGACATGTCCACAAATGATTCGGCGTTCCTGTTATCGCCTGCTTCCGATTCGCCGCTTTCCGACACCGAAGACCTCAGGGAGTTTGAAGCCGCGCTCCTCTATGTCACGGAAAAACTCGGAGAGCTCATTGTAACCGACGCGGAAGGGGCCACAAAGCTTGCCAGGATAACCGTTACCGGCGCCGCCAGTGAAGAGGACGCGAAACGTGCCGCACGGGCCATCGCGGAATCGATGCTGGTGAAAACAGCCATGTTCGGCAGGGACCCCAACTGGGGACGGATCGCATGCGCCGCGGGATATTCAGGCGCTGATATTTCAGAAAAAAAACTTACCATACGGATTGATGATGAAACGCTTTTCGCAGACGGCGCCCCGGCCGCAAAAAATGAGGCGAACCTCATGGAAATTCTTGGAAGGCGGTCATACACTATCCATGTGGACCTGGGGCTGGGTAACGGCACCTCTACATATCTGACCTCAGACCTTTCATACGATTACGTGAAAATAAATGCTGAATATTCGACATGACCCGACAACTGAAGCGAATGACACCGGGCATTCACCGGAAAATTATGGATTTCCGGCCCCGGAAAAATGTATAATAATATTGTTATTTAATGTATTGTAAATAAAAACATTCTTGACGATATATATTAATGTGATTCAGTAATAATGCAGTTTTCAGCCATAATAAAATTGTCCGGCACAGGCAGGACATGCAGCTTTCAGCTACAGAGAGGAGCTGTTTCATCTCATACGTTGACAGTACCCCTTTCAGGCTGGAAAAAAATTAAACGAAAGTAATACCGCTGCCAACAATGAAATATTTATCACATAGTATAATATTGTTTTCCTCGTTCCTGCTGGTGTGTATTTTCTCAGCAACAGCCTCCGCGCAACTCTGGAACGACAAAGTTGTTGTCTATAACTTTAAAGACAAAAGCGCCACGACGAACTACAGTTATTATTCCTATATCATTCCCGATTCAATTGCTGTTGAATTAAGGAAAAAGAAAAATATTACAGTCAGCACCTACCCTGTTACTATTGATTTTGTTGACACAAGGACCGGCTCATCAGAAGACAAGCGGAATCACGTACTGTACCTTTCACAGAAAGGAAAAGAACTCTCCGCTGACTTCGTAGTGTCAGGCACATACAGTGTGGACAACAGAAGGATTCACATTAAAAGCCAGATTTTTGACGTAAAAGAGCAGAAGATCGTTCAGATTGATGAATCGAGCAATGACCTGGGGGCCCTTCTGTTTCTTATTATTGATAAAATTACCGGCAAAATCAACAGTGAGCTGAACAGGTTTCAGGAGGAACACAGGGAGCGGTACGCCCCGTCCCCCTTTATAGCCCTCTATGACTCCATGCGGGGCCTGACCTTTGGATTCAGGTTCGGAGAGCAGAAAATGCATAACGATTGGGGTAAAATATACCGCGATTCGGACCACCTCGGATTTTATATATCCTATGATTTCGGGAACATCACATCGCTCAGCAGCACCCCGGTTCTCCAGAACTCAGGGATTTCGGTCCAATATGACTTTTTCTCAACACGTCCGGATAACTACACCTCGTTCCTTTCTGCGCGAAGTGTTACACTCAGCTACATCTATTATTATCCCGTCGCTGAAGGGTTCAGAATCGCGTTTTCTGCCGGCGGCGGTATGACGCGGACAAAGATCATTGTTGCTGACCCCCTACTTGAGGGCGGAGACCCCTTTACTCCTCCTCTGGCGGAAGAAGTAACCTATGACCCGACAATGCTCCTTTCCGTCTATGCTGACTACCGGCTTAACCCCCTTGTCATCAATGCAGGGTATGCCTACAGGCGGATTTTCTATTCCGACACCCCAATGGATCTGAGCATTCTTTTCTTCGGTCTCGGTTTCTGTCTCTAACAAAACCTCATTGATAATAATTAATTATCGGGGTTGCATCGTATCAGGATCAAATTGCTGTGTAAATATGTAATAATTTCTTGACATCCGCTGAAAACACCGGATTCTTGCATAAAAATCGGGCACCACCCGATTTAATTTTTTTTTGGATACACTATATGAAATCATCAAAACTCGAAAAAATCAAGAAAGACGACAACCTTTATCTTTTCCAGAATTACGGGAACAGGCTCCCGGTATGCTTTACAAGAGGAGATGGATCATATCTCTTCGACCAGGACAACAAACGGTACATTGACTTCTTTTCCGGCATAGCGGTTACCTCTCTCGGCAGCAACAATGCAGCCCTGAGCAAGGCACTCCACAGTCAGGTCGATAAAATTCTTCATACCTCGAACTGGTTTTTCAACCGTGAACAGATCGAAGCGGCAAAGCTCATTTCCGAACTGACTTTTCCCGGGAAAACACTCTTCGTGAACAGCGGAACCGAAGCATGTGAAGCCGCCATTAAAACAGCCAGACGATACGGGATGTCAATATCGCCCGATAAATTTGAAATTATTTCATTCACCGGCTCATTTCACGGAAGGACCTTTGGCGCCATGTCCGCGACCGGCCAGGAAAAAATACGTAAAGGATTTACCCCTCTGGTTCCCGGGTTCAAGTTTCTGCCGTTTAACGATATTAACGCAGTAAAAAAAGAACTGGAATCAAATAAAAATGTCTGTGCTGTCATGACGGAGCTTATTCAGGGTGAAGGCGGCATTAAAATAGCAGACCAGAAATTTGTTACACAACTTGAAAAACTCTGTAAAAAGCATAAGGTGCTTCTTATTATTGACGAAGTACAAACCGGCGCAGGGCGGACCGGGAAGTTCTGCGCGTATCAGCATTACGGCATTTCTCCTGACATCATCACCTTTGCGAAGGGCCTGGCGGGGGGATTCCCTATCGGGGCAATTCACACAAAGGACGCTGTTGCCGCGTTACTGGAGCCGGGAAGCCATGGCACCACCTTCGGCGGCAATCATCTTGCCTGTGCTGCCGCAGGAGCAGTATTGAAAGAACTGAAAAAGAAAAGTTTCATGGATAAAATCCGAAAAAACGGCGATTATATACAAAACTATATAAAAAAGCTGAAAGGGAAAACAAGCTGCATTACTGAAGTACGGGGAATGGGGCTCCATATTGGAATTGAGCTGGACAGGCCCGGTATGGATCTTGTGAAAAAAGCCCTTGAACATGGTCTCGTGATCAACTGCACATCGGAAAAGGTTATACGGATAATGCCGTCACTGACAATACCTCTCAGCACAATTAAAGAAGGACTCGCAATATTCGAAAGACTAATAATTGAGGAAGGTAACAAGTCGTGAAGATCCCGGCACTTAGAACAAAAGACCTGTTAACAGTTACAGACTGTACAAGAGAAGAAATACTGGAACTATTCACCTTTGCGGAAAAACTGAAGGCCAGGACAAAATCCGGGCGGCGTTATAATATTCTCAAAGGGAAAACACTCGCAATGGTCTTTGAGAAGAGTTCCACCAGGACACGTGTCTCGTTTGAAACAGGTATCCTGCAGCTCGGGGGACATGCGCTCTTTCTCAGTAAAAATGATATTCAGCTTGGAAGAGGCGAAACCATTGGTGATACCGCGCAGGTGCTTTCCAGATATGTTGACGGAATTATGCTGAGGACGTTTTCCCATGATACCATAATAGATTTGGCTGAAAATGCGTCTATTCCCGTTATTAACGGCCTCTCGGACTCTTTTCACCCGTGTCAGGCCCTTACGGACTTCTTTACCATATATGAACGGACAAAGGATTTTTCCAGTGTAAAGCTTGCCTATGTGGGTGACGGCAATAATGTTGCATGTTCACTGCTCCTCACCGCAGGCCTTCTCGGCGTTGATTATTCCATTGCATGCCCCAAAAATTATATGCCTGACCCGAAGGTTGTGGAGGAGGCAAACAAACTTGCAGCTGTTACCGGCGCTACTCTGACAATCACTTCAGACATAGATGCAGCAGTGCAAAACGCGAACTATCTGTATACCGACGTATGGGTCAGCATGGGTATGGAAAAAGATACGAATAAAAGAAAAAAGGCTTTCTCGAAATATCAGATTAACCGCAGCCTTTTAAACAAATGCGCTCCCGGCTGCCTTGTGCTGCACTGCCTGCCGGCACACCGGGGAGAGGAGATTACCGATGACGTGATGGACTCTCCTCAATCAATTGTATTCGATCAGGCGGAAAACAGGATGCATCTGCAGAAAGCACTTATGTGCGCCCTTATGGGCAAAAACAGAAAAGGAGTATTCTCATGGATATAAAAAAAGTTGTACTCGCCTACTCCGGAGGATTGGACACCTCCATTATTGTCAAATGGCTTCTTGAGACCTACAACTGCGAAGTTATATGTTTTGCCGCAGACGTGGGACAGGAGGAGGAACTTGACGGCCTTGAAGAAAAAGCGGTCAACACCGGCGCAAGCAAGTGTTATATTGAAGACCTCCGTGAGGAGTTTGTCAAAGATTATATTTTCCCGGCAATCAAAGCCAATGCCATATATGAAGACAGATACCTTCTGGGAACCTCCCTTGCAAGGCCTGTCATCGCGAAAAAACAAATTGAGATTGCCCTGAAGGAAGGCGCTGACGCAGTGTGCCACGGGGCAACCGGAAAGGGCAATGACCAGGTCCGTTTTGAAATGGCATTTAAAGCCCTTGCGCCGGAGATTAAAATTGTGGCCCCGTGGAGGATCTGGGAACTTAATTCACGGTCTCTTCTGTTTGATTATGCGGAAAAACACAACATCCCCCTTCCGATAACCAAGGACAAGCCGTACAGTATGGATAGGAACATACTGCATATATCCTATGAAGGAGGCATCCTTGAGGACCCGTACCGTGAACCGGACGAAAACATGTTCCTTCTTACAAAATCGCCGGAAACCGCACCCGACAAGCCGGTATACCTTGATATTGATTTCATTCAGGGTGAGCCTGTCGCGCTGAACGGCGAGAAACTTGGTCCCGTTGAGCTCATGATAAAGCTCAATACACTGGCTGGAGAAAACGGTGTAGGGAGAATTGACATCGTCGAGAACCGCCTCGTGGGCATCAAATCCAGGGGCGTCTACGAAACCCCTGCGGGTACGGTACTTCTTGCGGCGCACCGGGACCTGGAATCTATCACCCTTGACAGGGACACACAGCACCTCAAGGACAACATTGCGAACGAATATGCGACGCTGGTATATAACGGACTCTGGTTCTCGCGTAAACGCGAGGCACTTGACGCCCTTATCAACGCAACCCAGAAAAACGTAACCGGCACCGTGCGGGTTAAACTCTACAAAGGAAACTGCGTTGTGGTGGGCCGGAAGTCTGACATTACCCTGTACGAACCGGATATCGCGACATTTGACGCCAGTGAACTCTATGACCAGAAAGACGCGACAGGGTTTCTGAACATTTTCGGACTTCCGCTTAAAGTCGAGGCGCTTCTAAGGAAAAAGCAAAATAAAAAATAATGGATTCTCTCAACACACTGTGCGGGGCGCTCGAAAAAAGCTATTCCGATAGAGCGGCAGACCGTAGCGCCTTCGCGCACACGTGGAAAGAATGTACAGAAGCGTTCCCCCCTGCGCTGGGACCGATGTATACGGTGAACGAGCTCCCCTCTTTTCATTTCGCATGCAACGCGGGGGACATGGGCCTTGCAGTCCTGTGGATTGTCCAGGCGGCCCTCATTCGTCCCTTTGTGAACAGGATCATTTCCCTGCAGCGAACATTTCCTGAAAGTCTCAGCGCCATACATCCGGAAACTATCGGATCCCTGGCCCACTCTGAAGACAGCAATAACCCTGTTACCATACAGGAGGAAGCGGGACATATTGTGATCAATGGTCTGAAAAAATATATCACAGGCGGTCTCAATTCAGACTTTATTCTTCTCACCGCACGAAAGCCCGGGGAGGAGAAAGTGTCGCACCTTATACACATACCGGCTTCAATGCTCCCCCATGGTGCGCTTCAGGAGCTTTCCCTGGGGACCCTTGAAACCACAAGCCACGCCTCTCTTCGGCTGCAGGGCCTGCAGCTGCCGGAAGAGTACGTCATTCCTTTTGAACCGGGGACCATGAGAAAAATCCTGAAAGTACAGGGCATCCTGGAACGCAGCCTTATTATGCAGTCGTATATCGGCCTCCTCATGTACATTGCGGGCAGGACAGAAGGCCTCCCTGAAAGCACGTTTCACCGTATGCACTCTCTTCTCAATGAACATAACGCGATACTGAAAGCACAGATTGATGCCGTACATGCCGGGAAAAGAATTAACCCCGTATCAGTTGACATTCGGGAATTATCTTCCATTATCGAAACATTAAAAAAACACAATGCCGAACATCACGGGGACACAAATACAGCAATGCGCCTCCGATTCCGTGACCTTGAATTTTTTTCCAGATCCGGCACATAACATCAGGCCCCCGCTTTCACCGGAAACATGCCATGCCTGATGCCGTATTGCATCCCTGAAGCCAGGTTTTTTATCTGTATTCCTGTATTTAAACAATTGACGTATATTGTATACGATATATAATCTTTCATGTGGATAATAGCGTATATGCGGTAATGACGCTGGTGCTGTTCATTACGACGTAACACGTGTTATAACGCATTGTATTGCAGAATCAGGACCCCTTTTATATTAACAGGGTGGTGACACCATACGAAATGCTATTTTCAGAATTGATATATTTCAATTTTTTCTCCACAGGGGCTCTTATCGCGACCTCATTTACCGTGATAGTCGGTATTTTCCTTTTTTTGACACCGCGGAAAACTACCGCAACCCTGCACCTTGCCCTGGTGTATGGATTTATCTCCATTCAAAATTTTGCCTATATAATAGCATCGGCATGGTATTCCCCTGAGGCCGCGTTTCACCGCTGGCTCACAGTGTTCGCGGTGCTGCCGTCACTGATACACATCGGTCAGTTTTTTTTCCACTTTCCTGAAAAAAAAGCGCCTAAAACATCCATCATCTTTCTTGCTGTACAGTATATCACTGCTTTTTTCGTCATGGGTGTATTCGTCATAAGGACCCTGCGGGCTCCGCGGATTTTTCATTTTGAGGGACACTATTGGGACTTCGATACCGATCTTCTCAGTTTCTATATCGCAATAATAATTATGATATATATTCTTATTGTGATCGGGATAGCCATCTGGCGGATTATCACAGAACACAAAGGCCGCCGTGCCGGAATCACCGGGCTTCTGATCTCGTTTATGATTGTTGCCATTCTTCCCGGTATCGCAAACACCCTGAGCCGGGAAGGAGCAATGGACCGGGGGACGTTTCAGACAATATGGAATATCGTTACCATTACCGGATGGTTTACAGTATTTATCCTCTACATCAACATTGCACGGGAAAGAATTACCCTGCTCACGAAAATTGTAAGCATCAGCCTTGTGTCATTTCTCCTGGTGCTGCAAATCATCAGTTATTACATCCTGGAGGACCTGGAAGACGCATTTGACTCAATCCATCACACATCAATGCTTCTCAGCATTCATTCAGACATTCGTCCCCCAAACATGACCTATCTTGTTTCATATCCCGCCGATACAGACATCCCTGATATGCTATATACATCACAACACACCCTGCCATGTATGCGGAATACACTGATTGAACTCCGGAACACACAGATTCATTCGAAATTCATCCATTACACTATTCCCCTATCCGCACCTGAAATTCAAAAAATATTAAAAAACACCCATCCCGGGTTTGGAGGCTACCGCAGCACTATTGAGACGTACATAGAAGGCAGAGATACATCACAGTTCAAAGGGGAGAAGATCGCCGCACTCCTGACGACAGTTTCCGGATACACCGATTATTACAGGCGGAAGATATCCATACTCCCTTCAGAAAACTTCCCCGTACTGCTCCGGAAACGGCTGAAAAAAGTAAAACCTGCATTCAGGCCCTTCAGGAACTTTCTTCTCGCACAGGCAAACACATCACCCCGAACGGGACAATCTCTGAAAAGAGAAATACTGCGGTACATGGTGCCGGTATTGCCTGAATCGAAACGGCGATACCGTTCCTTCCCGTTATCGGAGACCCATGGTGTAGCATTCATTCATATCGAAAACGACAGGATATACGAAGCCGGTTTTTCCTATCTCTCCTACCGGCAATATATCAACCCCACTGCCATGAAGCTTATTATGATGCTGGGCTCGATCCTTGTAGTGGTCCTTGTGGGGTTTCGTATATTTTTTCTCGGCGCGTTTATATCGCCCCTGAAACGTCTGCTCCAGGGTGTCAGCCAGGTTAACACAGGCAACCTTGAGGCAATTGTTTCCGTCAGGCAGGAGGACGAGCTGGGGCACCTTTCACATGCCTTCAACAATATGGTGTTCTCGGTCCGGAGAACCAATGACGAGATAAATCACATACGGCTCTATTTAAAAAATATTTTTGACTCAATGCCGTCTATTTTAATAGGTATAGACAACAGCGGCTCAGTTACTCACTGGAACCGCCAGGCGGAAATCTCTACAAAAATTGACGGCATCACGGCGATAGGGGCGCAAATTGAAAAACTCCTTCCCTACCTTACCCGTTATTCCGACATAATTCATGCGGCAATAGACAATAAGAAAATACAGCACATTGAAAAGGTTCCCTACTTTTCAGGGAACACCTCACAATGTCTGGACATTATAGTGTACCCGCTTATTTCCAATGGAGTAGACGGCGCGGTAATCCGCATAGACGATATTACGGAAAGAGTACGGTTTGAAGAAATAATGATTCAGTCAGAGAAAATGGCTTCCGTGGGAGGACTTGCCGCAGGAATGGCCCATGAAATAAACAACCCCCTCGGCGGCATACTGCTCGCGGCGCAGAATATTGAACGCCGGTTTTCTCCCGATCTCCGGAAGAACATAACAGCCGCCCAGACTGCCGGCATACAGATGGAACAGCTTCAGCAATACATGGAACTCCGTGAAATTCATAAAATGCTTCATGACATTCTTGAAATGGGAGACCGCGCATCACGCATTGTAACGAACATGCTTAACTTCAGCAGAAGAAGTGAATCGAAAAAGGCTCCCCAGGACCTCCGGGAAATCATTGACACAACCATCGAGCTTGCCGCAAATGATTATGATCTCAAGAAAAAATATGATTTCAGGCACATTGAAATTATACGTGAATATGAAGATGATATACCAATGGTACATTGTGTGCAGACAGAAATACAGCAGGTAATACTTAACCTTCTGAAAAACGCCACCCACGCGATGCGGGAAAAGCGATATTACAATGAAAGCCCGAGGATTACGCTCCGAATACACAAAATAAACACCATGGTGCAAATTGAAGTCGAAGACAACGGACCCGGAATTGACGAAACTACCCGCAAAAGGATCTTCGAACCCTTTTTCACAACCAAGAGTGTCGGTTCGGGTACAGGTCTTGGACTTGCTGTTTCTTATTTTATCATACATAATGACCATAAAGGATCAATGACTGTGGACAGTATCGCAGGAAAATATACAAAATTTACAATTAAGCTACCCCTTAGCTGAGTTCAGGGAAGCATATAGTCATCCCATAACAAACAATGAAAAAAAACAATTCACATACAAGCAGGAATTTTGAAGAATCTGAATTCCAGGCACAGTATTTTTTACAGCATGCTGATGATTATATTTACCGCCTTAACGCGCAAGGAATCATTACCTACTGCAATCCCGCAGTGGAGCGAATACTGAAGCTTCCCCGTGAAGATATTATCGGCAAAAACTATCTCGAGTTCGTTCATCCTGACTTCAGGGAGGAAATTGTCCATCATCACCTTTCTCAGTGGGAGAAAGGGCTGCCAAGTACACACAGTGAATTTCCGGTACTCACAAAAGACGGGAGCGATGTATGGGTCGAACAGATCGTCCAGGTCATACAGGAAGGAAACACAACAACAGGATTTCAGGCAATTGGAAGGGATATAACCCGAAGAAAGCACACGGAAGACTTACTGAAAAACAAAAATGATTTTCTCTCGTCTCTTCACGAAACCACCCTTGCTCTGATACACAGGCTGGACACCGGAGATATTCTCCGCATAATAACAGACCGTTCCGCGGCACTCGCCGGAACCGGACATGTCTTCGCGGCGCTTATTGATAAACCCGGCACCCCTCCCGTAATCCGCTCAGCCTCAGGCATTTTCACCGGGCATATAGGAAAAACACTCCCCCCGGAGGAAACTGTCACTGACAAAGTCCTTACAGAGGAAGAGCCCTTTGTTCATACTGACTACACTAATTCCAGAACTAAATTACCATGGGATCAGTGTGAACATATAACTGTTTTTGCTGAAATACCGTTCAAGGCAGGTCCGTCACTTTCCGGAATAATCGGTGCCGCCTTTCTGGGAACTGAACACAATTTTGAACGTGAAAGTATACAATACCTTAACCAGCTTGGTCAGATAGCCTCCATTGCACTGGAAAACGCCCGCCTCTTCAGCAACGGCCAGAGGGAAATTGCCCGGAGGATGGAGATTGAACAGGAGCTGAGAAACTCCAGGAGTAATCTCGCTGATATAATAAACTACCTCCCGGATCCCACGTTTGTCATTGACAATGACGGCACTGTCATCGCGTGGAATAATGCGATGGAAGATCTGACCGGCGTCAGCGAGAAAGTCATTCTTGAAAAAGGCAACCATGAATACTCACTTCCCTTCTACAGGGACAGAAGGCCGATGCTCATTGATTTTGCACTTGAAAACAATACCCACGAAAAAGACACCTATGGTGAAATCAAAGCAGACCGCGACACCCTTATCGCGGAAATTTATATTCCTTTCCTTGGAGCAGGGGGCACCTATTTATGGGAAAAAGCCAAACCGCTCTACGACTCCTACAACAATATTGTCGGCGCTATTGAGACTGTCAGGGACCTCACGGACCGGAAAAAAGCGGAGGAAAACCTCCGGAGTATAACCCAGCAGGTAATACGGAACCAGATGGCACTGAACAGTATTTCAAGGTTCGACAATACCGACCTTGATGACTTTCTCGGTAAAGTTACGGAAACTGCCAGTACCACACTGCACACAGAACGCGTCAGTATATGGTTTTACAATGGCGACCGCTCTGAACTCATCTGCGCCGACATGTATATTGCCGGGGAGAACAGCCATAAGCAGGGAATAGTATACACATCGAACCAGTTCCGTGACTATTTCCGTGCCGTGGAATCCCACCGCATCATTACCGCGCCGGATGCCCTGACTGACTCACGGACCTCTGAATTTGCCGGCCCCGTGTTCGGCCCCGAACACATATCCTCAGTTATGGACGTAACAATACGGATGAGCGGTAAAGTTGTCGGCGTACTGCGGCATGAACATTCAGGCTCCAGGAGAGACTGGTCACTTGAGGAACAGGATTTTGCGACATCTGTATCTGACGCGATAGCTCTTGCCCTCGCGTCGAATGAACGCAAAGCAGCGGAAGACGCCCTGCAGGAGCAGAAACAGTTTACCGAAAACCTGATTCAAAATTCCGCCCTTGCGACAATTGTTATCGACAACACACACCGTGTGATGCTGTGGAACAAAGCCTGTGAAATTCTGACAGGCATTCCCGCGTCAGAGATGGTAGGAACTGACAATCAATGGAAAGCGTTCTATACCGCGAAACGGCCTACCCTGCCGGACCTCATGATTGACGACCTCACATCCGATCTCGGGAAATATTACGATGTGTTCTCCAAATCGGTCCTCACCTCCAGCGGATGGCACGCTGAAGGCTGGTACAAAAACCTCGGAGGCATGGACAGATATATTCTTTTTGAAGCGACCCCCATCACCAATAACAATGGTGAAGTAATTGCAGCCATTGAAAACATTCAGGACATTACCGCTCTGAAAATCACACAGGAGGAGGTGATGAGAATTCGCTCCTACCTGAAAAACATAATTGACTCCATGCCATCAATTATTGTGGGTGTAGATACAAATGTCCACATCACCCACTGGAACCTCGAAGCAGAGAAAGCTGCGGGCATCTCCGAAGAACACGCCCGCGGCAGACTGCTTACCGAGCTTCTCCCCGAACTCAGGCCCCAGCTCAATACTATTGAAACGGCAATGCGGATGAAATGCGCCCAGAAAGTTGAGAGAATACACAAAACACGGGACAGCGGACCACAGTGGCTGGACATCATGGTGTACCCCCTTATTGAAGACAATGTCCTTGGAGCAGTAATCAGAATTGACGATGTTACATCACGTGTCCGCATTGAAGAAATGATGGTGCAGACGGAAAAAATGATGTCCGTGGGAGGGCTCGCTGCAGGAATGGCCCACGAGATAAACAATCCCCTGGGGGGCATACTCCTCGGCGCCCAGAATATAATCAGAAGAATCTCGCCGGACATAAAACAGAATATTATTGCCGCGGAGCAATGCGGTGTATCAATAGAATCTGTCCGCAGCTATATGGAATCGAGGAACATCATTCATATGATACAGGGTATCAGGGAAATGGGTGAACGCGCCTCGAAGATCGTCGCCAATATGCTCAGCTTCAGCAGGCAGAGCGGAACAAAATTTACCCACGCAGACCTCGGAGAACTCATTAACCGGACAATAGATCTCGCCGCGAATGATTATGACTTGAAAAAAAAGTATGATTTCAGGCATATTGCCATCACGAAAGATTTCAGCAGCGACCTCCCTGCGGTATACTGTGTTGAGACGGAAATTCAGCAGGTAATTTTAAACCTTCTGAAAAACTCCACACAGGCCCTGGGTGAAAGCGCTGTCTCCGGGAAAACCCCGCATATTATACTGCGGCTCAGAAAAAATGACGAAAATGCCGTTATTGAGGTTGAAGACAACGGCCCGGGCATGGAAGAGGAAGTCCGCAAACGCGTCTTTGAACCGTTTTACACAACGAAAGAAGTCGGTACAGGAACAGGACTCGGGCTTTCTGTTTCATATTTCATCATAACAAACAACCACAGGGGTTCAATGGAAGTTTCTTCCGTTCCTGGTACAGGGACCTGTTTCACTATTTATCTGCCGATCCAAAGGAGGAACGAATGATGCCGCCTATCCATGTTCTTGTTGTTGACGATGAGGACGTTGTCTGTTCTAATGTTATCGCCTTCCTCGAAGATGAGGGATTTGACGTGGTTTCAGCAAGCAGCGGCGAAAAAGCACTGGACATCATCGCTTCGAAAAAGTTTGACGTGGGAATCATGGACATGCGACTTCCCGGAATTGATGGAAATACACTTATACTCAAGTCCCATGAGCTTCAACCGGATATGAAGTTTCTGATCCATACCGGTTCCACCAACTACAATCTCCCACGGGCGCTTACTGATATCGGCCTTTCTGAGAATAATATTTTCCAGAAGCCCCTTATTGATATGGGTGTCCTTGTTGATGCCATACAAAAACTCGTAAAAGGAAATAATATTTGATGACCGGCGACAGCAACATAAAAGTGCTTACTATTGACGATGAAGATATAGTACGGGAAAATATTGCAGCATATCTTGAAGATAATAACTTCACCGTATTCCAGGGGAAAAACGGCAAACATGGAATTGAGATGTTCCGCAAAGTACGTCCCGATATTGTGCTCCTTGACCTGCGGATGCCGGAAATGGACGGTATTGAGGTGCTGAAACTCATCCGGGAAGAGTCTGATGAAATTCCGGTCATCATGATATCCGGGACCGGCGTAATGAACGATGCCATTGAAGCTCTCAGGGTCGGGGCATGGGACTATATCATTAAACCCATCCAGGATATGGCTGTCCTGGAACACGCGCTGAGTAAATCCCTTGAACGTGCCGCCCTGCTCCGGGAAAACAGGTTATACCGCGAACACCTTGAGGAGGAGATAAAAAAGCGCACCTCTGAAATAGTTGAGCGCACCAACGAGATTGAACTCACCAACAATCTTCTAAAAAATGAGATTGTGGAGCGTCGTCTTGTTGAGGAACGCCTTAAGAAGACACTGCACAGCCTGGAAGAAACAATTGACGGCATTGTGAATACGATAGCCCTGATTGTTGAAATGCGTGACCCCTACACCGGCGGCCACCAGAGGCATGTGTCACAGCTGTCAAAAGCTATTGCCATGGAGATGGGCCTTTCGGGAGACCAGATACAGGGTATATATATTGCGGGGCTCCTCCATGACACCGGCAAGATAGCAGTGCCCATTGAAATACTTGTGAAACCGGGAAAAATTAACGACATCGAGGAAATGATGATCCGTACACATGCCACCGCGGGATGGAACATCCTCAAGGAGGTAGAGTTCATGTGGCCCATCGCAGAAATTGTACTTCAGCACCATGAAAGGATCGACGGCTCAGGATACCCGAAAGGGCTTACCGGGGAATATATTTTGAAGGAGGCAAAAATAATCGGAGTTGCCGATGTCATTGAATCGATGACATTTCACCGCCCCTACCGGGAAGCCCTGGGAATAGAAAACGCACTTGCAGAAATAGAAACCAACCGCGGCACACTGTACGACACCGAAGTAGTGGACATATGCGTTACACTATTCCGCGAAAACAGGTTTTCCTTCCAGTAAATGCAGTGCAACGGGACCTTACTGCATAAAATCAAAAATCCAGCGCACCAGTCCTATCGACACCAGTATTATTCCCTCTATCCTTGAAAGCCGCCATCCCGTGCGGAGAAAAAACATCACAAGAATCACCATCCCTGAAAGCATTATCAGGGAGCTGTACCCCGCAGCGGGAATAGACATCGGGTTGAAAATCCCCGCTATGCCGAGAACGCCGAGAATATTAAAAATGTCACTTCCAATAAGATTACCGGCAGACATGCCGTGCTTCCCTTTAATAACTGCCGCGAGAGATGTTGCCATTTCCGGAGCAGAGGTGCCGGCGGCAACGATTGTCACACCAATAACCCAGGGTGATACACCCATTGCCGCCGCGATAGCGCTGGCGGATTCAACAAGAAAGTGCCCTCCTGCAACAACCCCGGCAATGCTCGCCGGAAGGATACAATAATCCTTCCAGGTAGCTTTTTCTCCCGGTATTTCCTCTTCCTCCAGTACCTCCTTTTTTAAAAACAGAAAGAAAAGGTAGGCAATGAGAAGGGTAAAGAGTATAATTCCCTCAATTCTGCTGAGATGCAGATCACGGAAGAACAGCAGGAGCATGAACGTGATTGCGATCATAAACACGCCGTCACGGTACACAAGCTTTCTTGAAGACGTAATTGACTTTACGATTGCGACAGTACCAAGAATAAAACCGAGATTGAATATATTTGATCCCACGATATTGCTCACGGAAATATCCGCCTGCCCCTTGAGCGCCGCTCCCACGGTGACAGCAAATTCCGGGGCCGAGGTCCCGAATGCCACGACAGTAAGGCCGATAACAAGTTCCGATATCCCGAGACTTTCGGCTATCCGCCCCGCGGACTCCACGAGATATTTCGCACCGAACCACAGCATGAATATTGAAACAACAAGAATAAGAGCATGTAGTACCATAATACCTGTCCTGATCATTAAACTGGTTCCGCAGTCTTCCGGCATATGCCGGCATCTAAAGGCTAATGGGGCAACGATTACAGGGAAGTGCCGGAACGGAGAATATCCGGCGCTGCTACAATGACTAATGACGTAACTCTTCATTAGTCAAGAAAAAAATCATTGCAATATTTGCCCTGATGGTAAGGCTTGATATAATAGAATACGTCTGAAGCGTGCCGGGTAACCGGCGAATATTTACAGATTTCACCCGCACTACAGGCTATATTTATACTATGGTCTCCCTGAAGATCATAGCGGAAGTACAATGAACACTCGTGTTCAAATTTAAGGTATATTACATACACGGTATAGTACAATGTTTAATGATATCCAGCACACCATTGATCTCCTCGAGTCGCAGAAATACATCTGTTCACGGGAGATTGCGACCACCATATTTCTCGCGATGAAAATGGAAAAACCGGTACTCATCGAAGGGCCTGCGGGAGTCGGGAAAACCGACCTCGGGAAGTGTATTGCCAGCGCCCTGAACATGGACCTCATCAGGCTGCAGTGCTACGAAGGCCTTGACGAAGCGAAAGCGCTCTATGAATGGGAATACGCCAAACAGCTGCTCTACACACAAATTCTGAAAGACAAGCTGAGTGCGGTTCTGGAAAGTGAACAGACCCTCGGGGCAGCGGTCGATAAACTTGCAGGAGAAGAGGACGTGTTCTTTTCAGACCGGTTCCTCATCCCCCGGCCGATACTCAAGGCTATCACCACACCAAGGCCCTCTGTTCTTCTCATAGATGAAATTGATAAATCAGACTCCGAGTTTGAGGCATTCCTGCTGGAAGTGCTGTCGGACTTTCAGGTGACAATACCTGAAATAGGGACCATAACCACCGACATAAAGCCCTTTGTGCTCCTCACCTCGAATAATGCGCGTGAAATGTCAGACGCCCTGAAGCGGCGCTGCCTGCACCTCTATATTGATTTTCCGGAAAAAGAGCTGGAAGAAAAAATAGTCTCATTAAAGGTGCCGGAATGCGGAGCCTACCTGATAAAAGAAGTAGTGGAGGCCGTACACAAAATCAGGAAACTCCCCCTCAAGAAGGAACCCAGCATAAGTGAAACCCTTGACTGGGCAAAAGCCTTTGCCCTTCTGGGATGCGAAGTATTGAAAAAAGACGTTGCCATAGATACCCTTAACTTTCTGTTAAAGTACGAAAAGGACATTGAGCTCGCGAAAAAACACGGCAAGGAGCTCTTTGTACAATAACGTCAGTCCAGCACATGCTGTCAGGCCGGTGTACACACCATGAATACACATAACGAAAGAGATGATCATCACAGGATAAAGAGAAAATTTTTCGACTTTATCGCAGTGCTCCAGGATGCCGGCATTCAGGTATCCACGGTGGAAGTCCTTGATATGTTTGACGCGCTTAAATATGCTGATTTCTCCGATAAAACTTCATTTAAGCAGATACTATCCACAACCCTCGTAAAAGACTACACCGATATCCCGGTTTTTGAAAAATGCTTTCTTGAGTTCTTCGAAAAGCGAATTAACGAGAAAGGTTTTGACCCGGACATCTTCATTCAGGACACCCTGGCCAATGAATCCCTGAAGGAAAAATTCGATATCAGCGAGAGTGATCTTGAAGCACTTGAGAATTCAATTGACCGGATAATAGACGAAGTACTGGAAGACCACGGAGACCTCTCACCCAGGGACATGATGAAACTGATTCTGGAAAACCCTGTGCTGTCATCTTCATCGGGCGCTATAGGGAACCTTATTTTCAACACACGCTCCAAATTCGCCCCTCATGGAGGCGGGCAGAATGAGCCGGATGCCGACGGGGAAGACGGGGACATGGAATTTCTGCAGTCACTGATAGAGCAGCGTATCCGCCGCAGGTTACTTGAAAAAAACACCGGGAAAAAGATCTTCAGGCGAGACGAATATCTTCTGACAAAGCCGATATATCAGATAACACTGGCGGAAGTAAGCGAAATGCGTGAACTCATTAAACGCCTGGGGCAGAAGCTGAAAAACCGCATATCACTCAGGAAAAAAAGGGTCAAACACGGCCATATCGACATAAAAAAAACCCTCCGTAAAAATCTGCAGTACGGCGGTACCCCTTTCCGGATTTTCCACAAAGACCGGAAAATTGACAGACCCCAGCTGGTGGTTCTCTGTGACATCTCAAGTTCAGTCAGCCAGTATTCGCGTTTCATGCTGCTCCTCACCTATACACTCCAGAGCCTCTTTTCCAAAGTGCGCACATTTGCCTTTATCAGCAATATGGTTGAAATCACACCGCTCTTCATGGAAATGAACCCGGAACGGGCGTTAAACTCAATATTCAGCGATACTGATTTTACGTACGGCTGGGGAAGCAATTACGGAAACTCTTTTAATCAGTTTATAAATGAATACAGCGATGCCCTGACAGGTAAAACCACTGTACTGGTACTGGGAGACGCCCGCAACAACAGTAACGACCCCGGTCTTGACTCATTTATCAGAATGAAGGAAAAATCACGAAATCTTTTCTGGCTCAATCCCGACAGAAAGCACCTCTGGGACTGGAGCGACAGCATCGCAACACTGTACATGCCGTATTGTAAAGAAATGCGTGAAGTGAAAAATTTTCACGATCTTTCCGATTTTATTGATAAACTCTTTATTTCCTCCCGTTAGGTAACAAATCATTATTGCTATTCCAAATAATGGTATCAGTATCATTGTATTACAATTATTCGTTAATAATTTCACAAAATGGCTTGACATAATTAGTTTATATATCGTATTTTATTTATGCCCATCGTAAAATATGAATTTCTGTCTTTTATAAAGAAAATGTTGCAGCATAAAGTAGAAACGGCGGGCATACATGCAATATTATATACGTCAGCCAACCAACATACAACAATATACGTGATTCCTTGAAAAATGCTGACACGGAGGTTTACATGGAAATTGAGGTAAAGGACCTCGGAGAACATAAAGTAATAGAGGTAAGCGGTGAAATTGATCTTTATAATGTAAGCGAATTAAAGAAAGTTCTCTTTTCTGTGACTGACGGAAGCAATCCAAGTGTTGTTGTCGACATGAAGAATGTTAATTATATGGACTCATCAGGAATTGGAGCCCTTGTGGCAGGTCAGAAGAAAATGAAAGCTCACAACGGGAAATTCAGTCTTCTGAACATACATGAAGATGTATTAAATATCCTGAAACTTGCAACCCTTGATAAATTTTTCAAAATATATGAAGGCGAAGACGAGCTTATTTAGTTTATCCGGTTCTTTTCAGAATAAGCAGTGTCATATCGTCATGGGGGCTGGCGTTGCCCCTGAATGTGTCAACATCAGTAATTATTAAATTTACCAGTTCCTCTGCAGTTTTATCATTGTTTTCCTTCAGCAACCGCTGGAAACGCTGGCTGCCGTATTCATCTTTCTTCTCATTTCTCATTTCAGTGACACCGTCAGTATAGAGCACAACGATGTCCCCCACATTCAGTGTTACTTTCCCCTGGCGGTATTCAACATCATCCATAATGCCAATTGGAACACCGTCAAGTTTGCTTACAGTGAAAGAATTGAGTGTTGACCTGAAACACATCAAAGGCCCGTGTCCCGCGTTTGAAAAGGACAGTTCCCCCTTTGACCTGTCAAATATCATAAAAAACAGGGTGGCGAATTTATCAATCGCGAAATCCGCGCTGAGGGAATCATTAATGGTCCGAACCACATGGGCGCACTGAACGTCCCTTTTATCCTTTGTCTGGGTGACAAAGACCGTGCGGATCATAACCATAACCAGTGAGGCCGGGACACCTTTTCCCGACACGTCGCTTATAAGGGCCCCCACCATATTTTCATTAATATCTATATAATCAAAATAGTCCCCCCCTACGCCCTTCGCGGCACGGGTAAATCCCTTTATTTCAATCCCTTTCTTATTATAAAAACCCATTGGATTCAGTCCTTCCTGAATCTCCTTGGCAATATCAACCTGCTCATCCATTATACGTTTTTCAATTTCAATGTCCTTCCCCTTCTTCAGCTGCGTCGTCATGACATTAAATTCATAGGCAAGCTTTCCCAGTTCATCCGACGAATCAAGTCCGATCCGGTAATCAAGGTTGCCGCGGCCGATTTCCGCGGCACCCTCAGAGAGCTTCCTGATTGGTTTAATAATAACACCCGATAATAATACCGTCCCCAGAACCGAAAGGCCGAGAAATATTAGTGCGATATAGATGATGTTATAGGTAATATCCATAATCCTTTTACGGATAACCCTGTCAGAAAATCCAAGACGCACTGTTCCGGCTCTGTCACGTGACAGGGGATTGATAAGCGGTTTCGAAAAATCATATATTTCCCCCGCACTATCCTTCGGGTCGGGGTATTTTTTCCGGAGTATTTTCTTATGGTCTTTGTTTTTTGAGGCAACAAGGGTCGCCGCATCTTTACTCATGTCGGCGCCATTTTTTTTGGGATCCAGACTCATCCGCACAAAATTGTCATTGTCCAGAAGATACGCATACTCAATAGAGGGTACTTTTTTCAGGTTTTCAATAGATGATATAAGAGAAAGGTCATCACCGCTTTTATAGGCATCCTCGGCAATAATAGCCAGGTGTTCTGTTTCCCTCTGGGCAAAGCTGATTATCTCAGACCGGAGCATTTCACTGGAATCCATCCTGACATAGATAGCCATTGTAATAATAATAACTGAAACCAGAGCGATAATGGCAAATGCCAGTTTGAAACGAATACTGAACTTCACCCGGGGAGACTGGACCGCGCTCTCTCCGTTCTCATCAGAATCACGCGTTCCCGGAGCAGCTTTATCTTTAATCGTTACCATCGTCTCTGTCCCTCATGTGTTTATTTCCTTAACAATACCAGGCATTTTCTGATATTATTCTTCGCACGTTGATGGTATCTGTCAATCGCAAGAACTTTCCTCCATTCCTGAATTGCCCGTGCAAAATCATTGTTTGAATAATACGCAATACCTTTATAATAATACTGCCGCACCATCCGCTGCTGTTCGGGTGACAACTGGTCCCGTCCCTCCTGGACCTGTCCGCGGCTTATGCGGAGGATAGACTGTATCTTGTTCAGATTTATAAGAGCGCGTGTGTTATCAGGGTCTTTTGCGGACACCCACCTGAACTCATTAAGCGCTTTTTGAAGATTTTCAACACCGCCGCGCCGGTAATAATTCAGTCCCAGATTATATCGCGCGCTGATTTCTTCGGGAGTAACATTGGCGTCAACAATCCTCCTGACCTGCTGTGGTTCCCTGGTGGATGCGATAAGGGCATCTATTTTCGGATAATCCGGATTAATTGATTTTACAAGTTCAAATTTTTCTTTGGCACGGTCATATTTTTTTATCTTCAGATAGTCCTTTCCATCATTTACTATTTTGGTGGAAAACCTGTTAAACTCCTCCGGATTGGTTCGGGTGACACGGAGCATGTACGCGGAAGCAATTTTATTACGGGGGAAAAGCTGCAGTATCTGTTCCCACTTCTGCCTGGAGCCCCTGTAATCACCATTCATGTACAGTTCCTTACCTGATACAATCATGAGTCCCACGATATCAAAATACGGTGAATTCTCATCTACAATCTCTTCCGCATCTATTTTCTGCGCATCTTTTGAAATTGCAAGCTGTTTTCGGGCAAGATCATTTTCCGGGTCAAGCTTCAGCACCTGCTCAAAGGATGAAATGGCATCGTTGTACCGGGCCTCAGCATAGGCGATCATGCCTTTGTCTATCTCGGTTTCTACTTCCTTGATGCGCTTACGCCGCAGAAATTCCTGATACTCCTTCCGGAGTCCCGTTATGCTTGCAAGGCGGTACCTGGTGTCCTTGTAGTCCCCCCGCATTAAATCAAGGACATTCCTGAACTCATCCTCCGCAAGATCAAACTTGTTCTCCCTGAGATTCTTCAGCCCTGACACATAAAATCCTTCCGCCTGCTGCCGCTTCTGTGCGGCATAGCGGGCCTCATTGAGTTTTTCGTCAATTTCCCGTATCTGGTCTTTCGCGTCTCCGTTATTCGGATCAAGGTTCAGCACCTGTTTATATACACCGCGCGAGTCAAAATATTTCTTCAGGTCAAAAAGGCTTTTCCCCTCCTTAAGAAGGTTTGATATTTTTTCAAATTTCAGACGGTTGTTAAGGGCCATCTCCGCCCTTCTCTTCCCCTCCAGTGCCTTTTTATCAAGAGGAACAATTGCGAGGACCCCCTCCCAGCACTCAATGGAACCGGCATAATTTTCATCATCCATCCGCTCTTCGGCACAGTTCATAAAATCCCGGTATTTCTTTCTTCTTTCCAGGTCAAGGGCGATCTTTTCCTCCGCGAGGCGGACGTCTTTATCGAGCTCCTTCATGGCCTCACGGAGTTCACGGAGCTCATCGTCATTAGGGTCAATTCTATAGGCGATAAAGAAATACTGCAGTGCCATTTCGGCGTTCTTTTTTCCCGAATTAAAATCCCTGATAGCCTTCTCAAGATCTGCTTCATTCAGATCAATTTTTATCCTGTTCCGCGCCTTTCGGTAATTGATCCGTGCCTTCTGATAGGCCACATCCCTCTTGTACTTCTCTTCATACACTAACTCAATTTTCTTCTGGATCCGTTCATTGTCAGGGTCCTGTTCAAGGACAAGCATCCATGTTTCCAGGGCCCGGGTAAAATCCCGGTTGTCATAATATTCCTGAGCAAGACGGTTCAGGTCTTCAATGTTCTGGGAGGGCAACTGTTCTGCTGCGAACATGGAAACCGCAATGATGGCTGCAAGCATAATGTAGGTGGATTTTTTCATCTCTCAGGTTATTCATTGCCATAAAAATAGAATTCACATCCCTATATCTATCGGCATATTCTCATCACGGGGCTATACAATGTCACACGCTGTTACATTTGATCATCACAGACAATACTGACATACAACAAATTCAAGCGATTTGCCACCCCTGTTTTCAGTGTACTAAAAATGCGGCGGATGTCAATTGTTTTTACCGGACAGATATCGCCCCTACCACAGCTTGAAATCGGTTTTAAGGTCGACAGAAGTAATGAACTGCCTGAAACGGTAGCTTTCATCAAGTTCATCGGTGTGATAATAGAAATATTTATATTTTAAGGACACTCCAAGATAGCTGTTAATCCTTGCGGTAATGGCATTCACCAGATCGACCCGGGAAGTACCCTTTACGTTATCATTGTCCCTTTTTGCTTTTGTAAAAAATGAGTCCATCGTAAAGGAATATGTAAGATTCTGCAGAATATCCCATTTGAATAAAATTGTTGTTTCAAGACCGTAGAGAGGGACATCTTCAGGATCATGGACCTGTTTTTCGAACCCTCCCCCGAGGCGGCCTTCAAACCGTACCGTACCCCCGGATGATGAAAACTTGAAACGGGCGCCGACTGTTTCCCGGATAATTGTCGGGCGGAGCCCGTCTTCATTCTGTTTTACTACAGTTTCACACTGGGATTTATGATACGGGTTCACAAAGCTGTTAAGGTTCAGGTTATATTCAAAAGTCCCCCGGAGAAGGTTTTTTACAAGAAATTTCCGGGTGGAGGTTTCCCCGGTGTCACTGTCCTTCTGTTCCTCGTTCAACTCCACGTAATTCATGTAGGGGGTCAGAATAAACTGGTGAAGACTGTTGTACACGGTACACACAATCATATTCTCCATGCCCCATTGCGTGTACGAGGATCGGGGCTGTCCCGGAGGGGTACTGATTTCCTCGTCACGTGAGACATCAGCATAATCAAGATAATTCGACAGGAGCACATCGATAGTACCGCGGAACCGTCTGTCAAGATATCCGAAATCATCGCTCAGGAGGGCCTGGCCGTTCTCCATATCCTCCCGGATTGTATCGGTGACACTCTTCCAGTGATTATTGTAGGCAAGGTCCCGTTTCCTTAGTATGCGCGCGACATCCTCATATACCGATTGTGTCGATACAATGCGGTATAACCTCTTATCGTCCACAATAACGCCCTGCACCTTATTGTCCCGGACCCCTTTCACCACAGTATCGGATATATTCTCCGTGACCTTCCGGAGATCGTTTCCGTCGATCCTGCAGGTAAATACGGGAAATTCATCATTTGATATTTCATAGAGGTCATACACGCTGACGTCATCCTTCAGTACAGTCCGGTTTACACTCCCCCGTTGCACAAGGGACACCTCGGCATTATACCGGTCCCGGAGAAGCTCGGCGATGCGCTCCTCGTCAACAGGTATCTCCTTCCCCTTTACACTGGCGATACGCTTCTCCCCTTCAGACCTGTAACGCCTGCGCCACAATTCCAGCCTGTTTGAAAACTCACGATAGGAACCGTTCCCGATACGATGATATTGCGAGGGATAATACATATACCGGGACGCTCCCGCCTCACGTGCCGGATCAAACTCCAGTACGTAATACCCCTTTCCGGGAGGAGCAAAAAAAATTGAACGCCCGTCACCGAGGTTCAGCCGCTTTACCCTGGTGCCGTACATGGTTCCATGGTGGTCCCCGCCGCAGAGGGCAATACGTATTTCAGGATACTCCTTCATGAGGGTGATATTCTCCCGTGTCGTCAATCCGGACATGAGCACAAATGATCCGGCACCCTGTTCTCTGGCTTTCGCGATACTCTCTTTCAGGGATGCGCGGTAATCCTGCAGAGACGTGCCGTGGACATTTTTTTCAGCAATCTCAAACTGGATTTTTTTTGAAGAAACACCAATGAACGCAGTTTTCTGACTGCCCTTCTGATAAATAAAGAAGGGGTCAAAGACCTGTTTATTATTTCTGACAATATTGGATGAAAGGAGTTTTGTCGTACGGCTTTTCCGGAGATATTTCAGATTATCGACGCCTATGCGGAGGTCTTTTGAAGAAACCAGGACGCCATTGCAGTGAAAAAAGCCGAAGAAATCCATCATGACGGAACCGTAACTGTATTTGGAAAGGACACCGGGATAAAAGGCATTACCAAGATCGACATACAGATCCCCCCGGTTCCTGCTCTTTTCGTACAGGATGGACTGCCCCAGAAGCAGGAGTTCATCGTTCCTGTCGTAGTCCTCTCCCTGGAGCATGGTGCGGCCCTCAAGGTTCGATGTGATGATAACAGATATCCTCTCCGCGAAAGCTTCCGCAGGAGGCAGCAGGAGGGCAATAACTGCAAGAAAAAATATAAGGCATGTTTTTTCAGGGAGTCTTCTTTTCATCGCGCTGCCCCTTTACGGCTTCCTCAGTCAGCTTCTTCTGCTGCTGCAGCTGTTCACCCAGTGACCGTATAGTATCTTCAAGGGCCCGTCCCTGTTTCTCCAGTGCCTCTATCCGGTCACGTGCATCCTTTATCTGCTGTGCCAGGTCCCTGTTCTTTGCGGCAAGATCCGCAATCTCACTTTCCTTCTGGACAACCACTTTTTTCAGATCTTCAATCTCGTTGGAAAGAACATATTCACGGTCCGCAAGCTGTTTCTTCAGGTCCTCCCGTTCTTTCCCGCGCTCCTGTTCATTTTTTCTGATGGTTTCATTCAGTTCCGCTATATCGGCACTGAGACGGGCCTCGATTGAGTTCTTTAGATTGGTGAGCTCCTGTATTTTTTCAGAGCTTTCCTTTTTCAGAATACTGCTTTCAGTAACGGCGTTATTATACCTGTTTTTCCAGAGAGCAAGATCCCTCTTGTGCTTTTCCCTGATTGAAGCAACCTCAGACTCAAGGGATTCAACACGTGCAATACTCTGGGAGAGTGTTCGTTTGTAATCAATGTTTTCCTCACGGATAACACTGTTTTCGCGCTTCAGCATTTTCAGGCTTCCCGTCATGAGCGCATTTTCCGATTTCAGCTGCCTGTTCTGTTCAAGACAATCCCTGCTGCCCATTGTGGCGCATGCAAGATATCCGGAAACAGAAAAAACAAGGAAAACGAATAGTACCACCGATAAATTCTTCATAGACATCACACACCCCGATCCGTATAGCGGACAGCTGGAAATATGATAAAGAAAGCAGCATCAGTTTGTCTATCAAAAATATTTGACAACAGGATATTTTCACTATAGTATTAATGCCGGGTGTAAGGCGGTCATACACGGTTTACCTTCTTCTCAAAAGGGTACAGGTCTCCAATTATGAATAATAAATTTTTCAAAGCATTCGGGGCGATATTATTTGCCCTGTCCCTCTCCTGCACCACAGGAGACCAGGTACTGCGTGACATCCCTTCAGACAGGGTCCACGAGGTGCGGATCATACGAGTACTCGACCCCCGGCTGCCACGCCTCTCGGACAGTGAATTCAATGAAATGCTCGATCACCTGCAGGTGTACATTAAAGAGTACCTCGGATATCATGCGCGCTTCACCCGGATACCCGATATTGATATCCTGCGGTTCAAAAAGGACATGGCGTTCATTGAAAACCTTGACGACATGAAGGTCCTGAAAAAAGGCCTCCTCGACATCAGGAAAGACACTGACCGCCGCAGGCTCAGGGAGTTTATCCGCGCCCTGATCAGCAGGACAGATAAAAAAATACTGGCATCCTACGTGCCGGATTACGCGGCGCACAAAGACCCCCGGAGACTTGCGGAACACCTGTACAGGCAGTATAGTGAGAAACTTCGAACCATTCAGGGAATCCGTACCGCCGATGGTACTGCACTGAATTCATCGGGATACGAAGAAACCCTGACCTACCCCTTCTGGGAGATGGCGCTGCGTCATCTGCAGAAGGCGGACTTTGTCTTTACCAATACAATTATGGCGGACGCGGAAATTGACATCCCGATATATGTAGTACTCCGTTACGGCATCACCACGGGAATGGTAACAGGCAACATTCACAACAGGTTCCGGGGGGCTGGAATAATGTTCACCCTGCCGTTTCTTTCACAGGACAGGTTTTTCAGGAAAGAGAGGAAAGAGCGCATTCCCGCAGCCGAAAAAACCAGGGTCATTGCGCTCTATTCCACCCACGAGTTCGGTCATTTCTTTAATCACTATAAAGACTATTATGACCACAGGAACTGCATCATGGTCCCCGCCAATGACCTGAACTACTACCGGTGGTACAGGGAGAGAAGAGAGGGCCGCTGCACCCTTACACATGAAAAGCTGCAGAGCTTTTAACGGCCCTCGTATATACTACAGCCTGTCGGCGATGAGGCTCCCGATTTCGGCGGTGCCTGTCTGTTTTTTACCGGGGGACATGATATCGATAGTCCGGTACCCATCCTCGAGGACCGACTCAATGGAGGAGAAAATTTTCCCGTAGGCCTCATCCATTCCGAAACTGTATTTCAGCATCATGGCAGCGGAAAGAATCTGGGCGATGGGATTCGCGATGCCCTTCCCGGCGATATCAGGGGCCGATCCACCCGCAGGCTCATACAGCCCGAAGGCGCCTTCAGACAGTGAAGCCGAGGGAAGCATACCCAGGGACCCGGTAATCATTGAGGCTTCATCGGAGAGGATATCGCCGAACATGTTCCCGCAGAGCACGACATCGAACTGCCGGGGATTACGGACCAGCTGCATGGCGGCGTTATCGACATACATGTGGTTCAGCGCGACATCCGGATACTGTTTCCCTATTTCCGTCACCACCTCACGCCACATCACCATGGAGGACAGCACATTCGCCTTGTCTATTGAGGTAACTTTATTATTGCGCTTCCTTGCGGTTTCGAAGGCCACTTTCGCGATCCGTTCAATTTCCGGTACGGTATACACCAGGGTATCAAAGGCCTTATTTCCCTCTCTGCCTTTGGGCTGACCAAAGTATATCCCCCCGGTGAGCTCCCGCACCACGAGGATATCAAACCCGTCACCAATCAGTTCAGGCTTCAACGGGGACGCGTCTCGCAGCTCCCTGAAAATAATCGCGGGACGCAAATTCGCGTACAGGTTAAAGCGCTTTCTCAGGGGCAGAAGCGCTCCCCGTTCAGGCTGTTCCTCCGGCGGGAGGGACTCCCACTTCGGGCCGCCTACGGACCCGAAAAGCACCGCATCGGCGCTCTCGCACACCGCGACAGTCGACTCAGGGAGTGCCTTCCCCTGTCTGTCTATCGCCGCGCCTCCCACGTCAGCCTCACTATACTCAAATGCAACCCCGTAAAGGCTGGAAATTTTATCAAGCACCTTTATCGCTTCAGCCATGACTTCCGGCCCGATTCCATCGCCGGGAAGCACTGCAACGTTCTTTTTCGTCATTATACGCTCCTTTTCCTGTCAATCTGTTACTTACTGTTACGCACAGTGAAGAGCGACATTATTTTCAATATCGCCCCGCACCGTCAAGAAATTATTAATATCACACACCGTTCGTGAAACAGGACTGTATTACATTATATCCGGCCCGGAATAATATGTCCATATTATTATTTCATAATAAAAAGTGATTGATTTAATCATCTATTCCTTTTAGTTTTACAAATCAAATTACAAATACTTGTTCATCTTTTGTATTATAATAAAAAACGGTATACTCATTGCAGGGAATACAAAAAACAATCAATTCCACACAGCGGGACGCGGATTTATTTATTGATAATGCCGTCTTTTTCCTCAGGAAAATTCAGGGAAACGGACTGTGCCCCAATATTCACGAATACTTTTTCCGGCTGATCCTTGACGAGGCGATTCAGAACTCGATTCACCACGGTAATGCCGGCGACCCCTGCAAGACGATTTATATAACAATAACTCCATCCAGCCAGTTCATCACCATCACTGTGCGGGATGAAGGAAAAGGATTTTCACCACAGGAAGTAAGCGACCCCCGCTCCCCGGAGAACATCACCCGTCCCGGAGGACGGGGCATACACCTCATAAAAAATTTCGGGCGGGCCTGCTGGAATAACGAGGGGAATGAAATAACAATAATTCTTGAAGAGGGTACAGCTGCTGATGCAAACTAGCGGGATACCGGAAAACGGATTCACTACACACACCATACCCGGGAACACGACTCCCGCAAAAGAAGCAAAAAAAAGACGCTCCCATGAAGAGCGGGTAGCCCGGTTCTATTCTCACGGATCAAAAAAGCGCTCCCGGGAGGCGGAGGGATTTCTTTCCTTCGGGTTCTGGAACGAAGAAACCGCCGATTATCATGATTCATCGAAGAAGCTCCTCTCCTATGTCCTTGAGAATTCACGAATTACAAACCCTGAGAAAATCCTCAATGTTGCCTGCGGATACGGCACAGAAACTATTGAGATTTTTAAAAAACTGCAGCCCCATTCAATCCATGCTATAGATATCACAGAGGCCCACATCCGTGTCGCGAAGCAGTGTGCC
>DAOSYC010000011.1:38232-40610 GCA_035380905.1 Spirochaetota bacterium
CGCCATGCGATACGAAATGCCATTGCGACACGGGGCATTTTCATAGGAATCGGCATCACCTTTATTTCCTGGCTTCTGGGGCAGGTCCATCGCAGGAATATGGTTGATTATATATTTGTAAAGGCAGTTAAGGGCACCTCTGCCGACTGATACCCCTTTTTTATACCACGAAAAAACCCGGAAGGAGGCAAATATGGAAGCTGCAGTAACCGGAAACAAAAAACGCATTGCGGTATTTGCAATCCTGATACTCCTTGTTGCGGCCTATTCCTCATTCATAACCGCTGATATTTTCACCGGCGACTCTGACAACATCTACTCCCGGGTATGCAAATACTGCTCCATCCTGCTCTGCCTCGGCCTTACTCTGCTGATAGGAAAAGACGGCCATGATACAAAGGACCGCCTCCTTCTTCAGGGAGCGCTGCTGCTCCATGCCGCCGGGGACCTTTGCGTGGGGATCCTTGGGAAATTTCAGGTTGCCCTGGTTTTCTTTTTCTTTATGCAGATCGTATATATTACCCGCCACAGCCGCGGCTTTGTGTGGAACCGGAAAGAAGCGGTGTCCATGATATCAGTATTCACACCGGTGGGGATCATTTTCGTATTCATTACCCCGGCCCTGTGGAAGGCGGGAATTTTTTTCCCGGTCCTCATCTACACCCTCACCCTTACCACGAGCATATGGATGGGAATAGGGACAATATGGAGGACCTTTTATCCACGGACCATTGATATTATGATTACCATAGCCATGATTTCTTTTTTCTTCTGTGACCTCAATGTGGGGCTGTATAACTCCCTGGGGCAATCGGGACACAGCCTCTTTGTGAAATCTATCGGCCTCAGTACCGATATCGCCCATGGAGAGCTCCTTACGGGAGGCGGTGTCGCAACAGTGAGAAATATCACCCTCATGATACCGTTTACACTCAGGTCAATAATAGGCATTCTTGTGTGGATATTTTATCTTCCCACAGTGACGCTCCTCGCGATGAGCGGGTACAGCATTTCCTTTATACGTTCAATATTCCCCGTTGTTCCGGACCTTCCGGAACAGGGTCAGCATATATAATTCAATTTTCACGGTATTAATGAAATTACTACGATACATAGTATGTGCCGCAATTCTCATAACGGCAGCCCCTCTTTCCGCAGAGGTGACTCAGGGTCATATCGTGTTACATGACCATAACGTGTCATACCATCTTACGGGCATGTGGAAATTCATGCCGGGGGACTCTCCACGTTACGCGGACCCCGGATACGATGATTCACGCTGGAACACAATTCGCGTTCCCGGCGGGTGGCATATTCACGGGTACGATTATGACGGGACCGCGTGGTACCGGATGCGGTTTACCCTGGGGCCCCGTTTCCCCGGTGCTGACCTGAAAATCATGACCCCCTACATTGATCATGCTGTTGAAGTGTACCTGAACGGGACCCTTCTCGGCGGGAGAGGAGAGATCTCGGAAAATGGGAAACTCATCAGGTCGAACAGCAGAAATAACGTATACATCCTCCCGAAACATCTTGTACAATATAATGAACCCAACCTTCTGGCGTTCCGCATCGCCGGTGCCGGCGGCATCGGAGGGTTTGCGTTTCCGGAATTTTATATGGGCACCGCACAGCGTATCGATGACATGTTTTACCGGTACATTATCCGTACCTCATTTCTGTTTGGAATATTTATTTTTGTGGGATTCTATTATATCCTCCTCTTCCTGTGGAGAAAAAAAGAAACCCATTACCTTTCTTTCGGCATACTTTCCATACTCACAGGCCTCCAGCAGATAACGCTCAAGACTGTGGGATTCTGGATTATCGACGACAACTGGATCAATCTGTATATTAACACCTTTGTCCAGGCCGTATATCCGGTATGCCTGATGGACTTTTTTCACCGTTTTTACAACTACCGGGTGCGCTGGGTACAGAGAGCAGGGATTATAATGTCCACACTCTTTGCGGTTCTCCTGACGGTGATCTTTATCGGCATCCAGCAGAACAGCGGCTTCTGGTTTCCGTATTACGGTCTGTACTGGAAGTATATTGTACCGGTACTCCTGATCAACATACTGCTTTTCATGTCTTACTGCCTCTACCTTGCGGCAATACATTTAAAACATCACGGGTTTGAAAACAAAATACTCCTCACAAGTATTGTATTCTACATTCTGTTTCTCGTGGCAGGCATGCTTTCATACTTAAGCATAATTGACCTTGAAATCAACACCGAGATCGGGTTCGTTACAATAATTATCAGTATGGCATTTGCCATGGCCTACAAATTCTCCAATGTCCACAAGGAAACCGACAGACTTAATATTGAACTTGAAGAGAAAAATCTTACCCTTACCAGGATCGATAAA
>DAOSYC010000012.1:0-18029 GCA_035380905.1 Spirochaetota bacterium
GAAGATTAAAGGGGACCTTCGAATCGATACCGTTATCACGGAGAAATCCCCTGAACGCCTTGATACGCGTCGCCAGTCCGTCCTTCGTGACCCTGTCATCATCAAGGTAGCACCTTCCAAAATTCTGCTCCATGGAAGCCGGAAAAGCCTTTCTAAAATACCCTTCGAGGAGCACAATTACCGTCTTCGCTCCATCCAGTACTGAAACCGGGTCCGTGCCGCTCATTAAAGCAAGTCCCGCGTCTTCAGCCCATCCGTAATCATCAATTCTCCTGACGAGCATCTCACGGTGTTCCTCAAACGGTTCCGCAGAGGTAAAGCCGACATCAACAAACTCCAGTTCCATTGCTTTCTTTATAATATCATCCCGTGTTATCATACACTCCCCCTTTGTTGCGCGCAATAATCATATATGGAATTGCCGCCCCGGTTCAGCAGCGCATCATGGTTTTGACTGAATCCACACAGCTCCCGAGGTCATCCTCCCTGCCGGAAAGCTTTGACATCATCACTCCCCCTTCCAGGAGCGCCACGATGTGCCGCGCCATGACCCGGGTGTCGATATCGCTCCGGACCTGACCTGCGGCCTGCGCTGCATCTATCATTCCCGACAGCATATCTGTCCATTCCCGGAACACATCTGCAATCAACGCCGAAAATTCCCGATGCCGCCCTCCGAGCTCAAGGGCGGTATTTCCGAAAATACATCCACCCGAGAAATTCCTCCCCCTGTGAAAATCCACAATGGCCTCAAGGAGGCTCTCAATTTTTTCGAGGGGCGTATTCCCCGTTATCCGCTCACGAAGATACGCATTATACTGCCGCCGCGCCTCCCGTATCACCTCGAGTCCCAGTTCCTCTTTCCCTGAAAAATGAAAATACAGGTTGCCCTTTTTCACACCGGTGGCATCAACAATATCGTTCATACTTGTTGCGCTGAACCCTCCCGCATGAATGAGATCCAGCGCCCTCTGTACAATGCGTTCCCTTGTCTCAAAACCTTTCGTTGCCATACTAACTCCACATGTACCGACCGTTCGGTACATTTAATGACACATCATACAACCGGTCAAGATAAAAATTACCGTGCTGCAACGATTTTTCCGTTCCAGTTTTTTCCAAGAAGTTTTGCCGTATGTACTGTACAGGCCCGGATACGGTTTGCAAAGCTTTTGCTGTTCAGAAAACCCGATTTCAACATCACCTCACTCCGTATACGCAGGGCATGCACCGAATACAGATAATACCCCCCCGGACCATCAGGAAAAAGAAATGTAATCATCCGGTATTCCCCTTTCCTGCTTATTGTAACGCCGTATCGTGTTACCGGGGTTACCGAATAATTTTTCGCGATGAACACCCCGTTGCGGTAAAAGAGCTCCCCTTTGAATGTAAGCCACCCGAGACGGTTGTCCCGTATTCTGAAATACCCGTTCCGTGAAGGCGTTATAGAAACGGCACGGCTGTCCCTGACTCTCCTGACGCTTCCGGGAGATGCAATTGTATACGCCTCACGTATAAAGGGCTTCATTGCCCTGTCGGTAACAGAATAATAGTGCATGCCGGCATAGCTGGAATACCCCAGGAGAGAATTATAAAGCTGCAGCATATCAGGTGAAGCCGGGATATAGGCCTTCTCCTCCGCGAGCATCTCCCATCCCCGAATACCCGCGGTATACGGTGTTGCGGGAATACTGAAGTATCCTGTTGCCTGTTTCACATTCCCAGCGCCATTATGCTTCAGGTATACCCTTGTCAGTATCCTCCCGCTTTTGACTGCGCGCATTTCCTGTGCCGACATACATGTCCCCACGGCAACAGGCGCTGCGGACAGAGGAACACCCACGGCATACAGCAGCATGCCGCATATTATCAGTGTACGAATAATAGTTCCTGTAATCATGAAAATCCTTTCCTTCCGTATCATACTTCCGATACCCCTTCAATGTGCCGGAGTATCTTCACCATCGCGAGGGTGTCCATGCGGCAGTACGCCTTCAGGTTGCTGATTATTTCCTCCCTCACGGAGACATCCTTTTCTTTCCGCAGCCTCTCGTAGGCGTTCATGGCCCCGTATCCGTCACGGATGGCAAGGCTGCTGTAGCTGAGTTCCGGCACCAGCGCCGGGAGCACGTTTTTTATTGAATACCGCCCCTTCATGGCGGGAGTATAGTAGTACCGGTTCCTGAACGGCACCATGAGGTCCCTGATCCTCGCGATACGTTCCTGTATCGCCCCGTTGTACTCTGGAAAAACCTGCCCAAGGTCCCGGAGCCTTCCCTGTTCAAATGACTTGTCATACACCATGATGTGGCCTTTTTTTTCCGTATGGCCCAGAAGGTTCTTTATAAATTCCTTTCTGAAATCGCCGTTGCCGGTTCCGAGAAACTCCATATGCTCCGGTTCCGCCCCCTCACCTGAACAGTAGTGCAGTGAATACTGAAACGGGACATGCTGGTACGGGCGAAGACCGTCAAAGAACGGCACCGCGGGAGTGGCTGATTCAAAATCAAGAAAATATAGCGGATATTCAAATGTATTGAGAAATTCCCTGAGTTTTTCCCGGTTTATATAGGGTTTTCCGCTTTTGTAACAGGACACCTGAAGGCGCTGCGCCGCGTTAAGTCCACACCCCTCCGGGATGTCCGCCATGCTCTCCACTCCGCTCCGGTACAGTTCAACCATTCGCTGTTTCGGCATGTGGACGATATCGAATACCGATCCTTCCGGTATTTTCCCCCAGCAGTTTCCACGGAAATCACAGGGAACCGGCGAAAAACAGTGCTCACCGATGTCAATCTCCGGCACATCATCCGCTTCAAGCACCCGCTGCTGCCGCGCAAGTGAACACTGCACCGCCTCCTGCATCACCAGAACCTTTTCCAGCACGGAACGCTCATGAAACAGTACACGGGGGGCCACCTCTCCGGAACGCTGATATGTGCTGTTCACATGTATCAGAGATATATCTTTCAGTGAGACCCCCGCCTGTGTCATTACATGGTACTGCATGGCGGCATCCATTATATGGACAGGTGATATTCCCGTGGCGCTTTTCACCTCACATGCGCGCCAGGCATCACCTTCGCGAACGAGGATATCCGTCATACACATCACCTTTTCATGCAAAAAGGCCGCCTCGTACAGCACCTCTGCGCCCCGTGCCATGTACTTCCATGTTTTTTCCGCTGCGGCCGCGAAATCCCCTGCACGTTCCGGTGACACGTCAATCCCGCCGGGATACAGCTGCCGCGCAAGCACACCGATCCCTATACCCCGGGAAAGTATCCCCTGTGTTTTCTCATCAGCCCCGTCACGCAGTTCAGGATAATACTTATGTAGATAGAGAGACTTAAGACAGCGGTTCCCCCGCATGAATGAGGTTTTCGTCACAATGTCCCGCCGGTTTCCATTATCACAGGACATCACAGGATCATTGCGGGGTGAGTTAATATTATATGTACTGTTCATTACCTTTTATTCCGGGTTTATGCTGCATTTATCCGGATAAATGTTTTACATAAATAATACTATCATTTACTATGCAAAAAGTCAGGAAATTCATTGCCGAAATACCTGTCTTGTCCGTATATTACCATAACAGTGGATGCATTTTGCAAGTAGAATAATAACCATACCCGTAACAGAAAAACGATACCGCCATTGCGGCAGAAAATACAGCAGCGGACACATACAAATATTACGACAGCGGAGTATGCATAATGGGGAAGATATATGACCTTGGTAAAATGAGAGAGCGCTCTGCGGAGTACAATATCCTCATTGAAGACACGAGAGAGGCATTGAAGGAAATGGGGGACGAACTCTTCGACATGGCGGTCAATATCGCCCTTGAAATGGTTTGGAAGGAATGGTCCGATGAACAGGCAGCCGGTACGGAAATAGTATTTACCGAAAATATGCTCCTTGAATGCGGCGATAACAATGTATCAACCCTCGTAAACCTCATTGACGCCATTGAACAAACCATAAAGATGCTGAAACCGGCACAGCACTGACAGGAAACATTATTTACTTTATGAGTCGTAATAATTATTGACTTTTACCTCATATTTGGCAATGTACACATAACAGGATTCAATAAAACGGAGGCTCCCATGACAAAAAGAATAACCGTATTTTTTATAGCATTGTGTACCGCCGGACTTCCACTGTTATCCTGCGGCACACGGACGCAGTTTAATGTTCCGGCAAAAATATCCTTCATCAGCGGCTCGGTTTTTGTGAACGGCAGGGCAGCCGCATTGAATCAGGGTATTCATTATGGTGATATTCTTGAAACAAAAGAGCGCTCCTTCTGCAGGATCGTGATTGACACAAATAATGTTGTAGGGATGCAGAACAACACCACCTTTGTCTACAACGTGAAACATGGTGACGGGCTTCTGGAACTGAAACGCGGCTATCTTGGCGCCATTATTAAAAACCGCGACAATGTAAAAATATTCCGCATAAAAACCCGCACTGTTACCGCCGCCGTCAGAGGAACCTCCCTCTTCGTCGGTATTGAAAGCCCTGAATCAACATACACATGTGTATGTAACGGCCGTATTCATTTTCACCCCGGCGGGGGTACATCATCCCAGGCGGTAGCCGCCCCGCACCACAAGGCCACCTTTTACAATCTGAAAGACAACCGGATCATTGAAGAGCCAGGCACTCTCCTGTATCATGATGATGCATCCATGGAAAAACTGGCTGCCTCTATCGGTCTTTCAATTGACTGGACAAAGATACCGGAATAAACATACAAGAACCATTAAATTGATGGCCTGTTCCTCCCGGCCGGACTGCGGCCGGCCGGGACACGGCGTTCTCTCATGGATACAAATTACGGGTTAAAATTTTTTTGAAAGCCCTTTATTCTGTAATACACTATACATATACATTTTACTATGCGAAGCAGGCCCTCCCTCTTCGCCCGGTACAGTAGCGGTATTGCACATAAAAAAAAGTCACAGAGTGACATAAAGGCCACCGCATAATTCATGAAATACAGCAGGAAAGCCGCTGCTTTTTTTGTTGTTGGCACACATACATTATTTACAAAACTATAATCAAGCTGTCTGTAATTGGTGCGTACACAAATCACTCTTATGAGGAAACCGTATAATGAACCAGGAGCAGGTAAAAGAAAAACTGCTGCAAATTGACGGAAATGTGACTGAATTCAGTGTCCTGTTTTCCGGTAAAAAAAGCCGCAAGGTCGACGGGCTGTATCACCCCGACTCCTGTGAAATACTTATCCACAACCATAATTTCTCTGATGACAACGCCCTTATGTATACCGCGATTCATGAATTCGCACATCACATTCAGTTTTCCCGGTCCTCCGCTCCGGTATCATCAAAAGCACACACGACGCAGTTTTACGACATCCTCCACCGTCTCCTGTTCGAAGCGGAACGGAAAGGTGTGTACCGCAACATTTTTAAATCAGACCCCAGGTTCCTTGAACTCACCGGAAAAATCCAGAACAGTTTTCTTTCCGCGAACGGAAAACTCATGAAAGAGTTCGGCCAGATTCTCATTGAAGCCCATACCCTGTGCCGTGAAACAGGTACAAGCTTTGAAGACTATCTTGACCGGGAACTGGGCCTGAACAGAACAACAGCAAAAACAATAATAAAAATGCACAGCATGGACATAAACCCTGAAATCGGGTATGAGAACATGAAAACCGTTGCCTCAATCCGTGACCCCGAGATGGCAAAAATGGCGGAGGAGGCATTCATGGAGGGCCGAAGCCCTGACATGGTAAAGGCTGAATTTACCGCACGTCCCAGACAGGATACCGCGGGGAATGTCATTGAACAGCTTGTATCAGAGAAGGACCGCATTGAAAAAACCATGGAACGACTTACCGTGCGGCTCGGGGAAATTGAGCGCCGCATACAGGACCTCAGCACCGGACAATAATATACTGAATTAATCATACATTAAAAAACCCGCAGGAAACAAACATGTGCACTAATTTATATTCTTTCTACAGATCACGATGTGAACAATATTCTGACCAAACACTCTTCCGCGGCAGTTACAACTATAAAGAAGCATTTACACACGCGATGTCACGGGCTGCGTTTCTACAGAAAAGCGGATTCCGGTCCGGAGACACTATCGGTATCCTTGCCATTAATTCTCCAGACTGGTGCATCACCTATATGGCGATTACTATAATCGGGGCCATTGCAGTACCCCTTGACCACAACCTCCCCGCTTCGGCATTTCCTGAAATGCTGCGGAACGTACAGGCAAAGGCTGTTTTTGTGTCAGAAGATTTTACAAATGCCATACATGCTGTCCCCTCTTTCGGCATTTCACTACTGGAAAACATGGGAGACCCCTCAACGGTGGAACCTGCAGTCGCCGACAGTACAGCAATTGCCTCACTTCTTTTCACTTCCGGAACGACAGGAAAACCAAAAATTGTCATGCTCTCCCATGGGAACATAATATCCACCGCAGTGAATAACTACACGTTCTTCGAGGGGGTCCCCGGAGACCTGTATCTCAGCATACTTCCGTTATTCCATGTGTATTCACTGATCGCCAATTTCGCGGCGCCCCTGGGCGCCGGAAGCTCGGTCCTTTTCCTGAATTCACTGAAAGGCCCTGATATACTGAAATGTTTCGCTGATAATCCGGTAACCATTTTTGCCGCGGCGCCTCAGCTATGGGAACTCTTTGCTGACGGAATCATCGGCCGTCTGCGGGGCGGGTCAGCCGTCACGTACAGGGTCTTCATGTTTTTCCTGAAATACGCAGGGGCATTCCGTGCGGCAGGTCTCGGCTTCATCCCACGCCGGATATTCAAGCCTGTCCACGAAATGTTCGGCCCCTCATGCAGGCTCTTTATCAGCGGAGGCGCCCCCCTGAAAAAGATGTATGCCCGCTATTACAAAAACATGGGATTCACCCTTGTTGAAGGATATGGCCTTTCTGAAACAACAGGTCCCATCTGCATTTCGTCACACCGGAAAAATATTTCAGGCTCTGTCGGATCTCCGACACCGGGGAATGCCCTTATACTGAAAAACCTGAACAGCGACGGCATCGGAGAGGTGTGGCTGAAAGGGTCCTCCGTAATGCCCGGATATTACAACAACCCCGGCGAGACGAATAAGGCATTTGACAGTGAAGGATATTTTAACACGGGAGACCTTGGAAGAGTTGACCGTAAAGGCAACCTGTTCCTCACAGGCCGCGCCAAAAACGTTATTGTGCTGGATTCAGGGAAAAATGTGTATCCTGAAGAACTGGAATCATTTTATAAGCAATCGGAACTGATTTCCGAAATAGCAGTATTCGGAAGAACAGTTCAGGGGCGTGTTACAGTGCAGGCGGTAATTGTCCCTGCGAAAAAAAGCGACGAAAGCTATCGGGAGATAGCCGCCGAAATTGACCGTCTCAACCGGGGACTTCCTGTGTATAAAACAGTTCAACGTTTCGCGCTGTCCCCTGACCCGCTTCCCGTCAACACCACACGGAAAATTTTGTACGATACAATCGCCAAAAACCTTGAACACAGCCTTTACCAGGAACACGAGGATGATACACCGGTACTCTCCAGAGAACTCTCCGGTACATCCCCGAAGGAACAGTTGCTGCTTGATTCACTGAAAGAAAAACTCAATGCCGATACACTATATGCGAACCAGACATTCCGCGACTATGGTATTGACTCCCTGAACCTCATAGACCTGATCGTGTTCCTTGAAGAAAGAACCGGGATCATAATAGATCCCGCAGCGGTAGCCGGGCTGCAGACCATGGAGGAATTTTTTCTGTACCTAACATCCTGTGAACAGGGTACAGGCGCATCCATTGAGGAGCAGATATTTCAAAGCGAAATCACCACCCGGACACACCGTTTCATCAATCCCTTTTTTCACGCCGGTGTGTCATTCGCGAAGTTCATCAGCAGTCTGTGCTGGGGGCTGCACACTGTACATAAAGAGCGGCTGCGGTTTAACGGATCAATTATCGCGCCGAACCACGAGTCCTATCTGGATGTTGTCTGGGTTTTGACGCAAATCCCCTTCAGACAGCGGAAGAATGTATATGTAATAGGCAAAAAGAAACTGAAAATCCTGAAATTGTTCTTTCCCTTTTCCCCGATAATTATTATCGACGAGGAGAAAGCCATGCCGTCCCTTAAGGCCGCCGCGGACCTTCTCAGGCTCGGAAAGTCCATTATTATTTTCCCTGAGGGGACCCGCAGCCGGTCAGGCGAAATGGGGGAGTTTAAAACAGGTACAGCGTATATCGCGAAGCACTGCGACAAAACTGTTATCCCCGTCACCATTAATGGCGCCTATGAAATATACCCTCCACGAAGGCTGTTACCGAGCCTCATCACCACGAAACGAGGGAACCTCATAGTCGGGGAACCTGTTGAACCAGGGCAGTTTTCCTCAATTGAAGAACTTACCGGCGAGCTGTTCAATCGTATAGCGATGAATCGCACAGAAGATATATTGTCCAACTGATATTAAAATAAAATTTTCTTCGGGGAATTAATTAAAAAAGTATAATGAATACAGCTTCACTGGAACTACAGGGTGTTCGAAAAATGTAATTATGCCCGATTCAGATAAAAATGTGTATCCTGAAGAATGCAGGTTCCATTACAAGAAGTCTGAACTTATACAAAAAATTGCTGACAATTATTCGCTGAAAGACTATCATCGAATATTCACAGGTGAACCTGCAGGTTGTCTCATACGATAAAACCTGTAACAAAATATCAACAGGGAGTGCAGGGGTTTCATTCCAGATAATTCATGGTATCTATTTCGCGTTATAAAATTACAGTTGTGCTGTCCCTTCTTTTCGCACTGATTATTTCCGTTGTCTTCAGCGCATTTGTCATAATCCCCTTTCTATTACGCAGCGAACAGGGCACCACTGGATATGTAATAGCGGCATGCGCATTCCTCCTGATATATATAATCTCTTTCAGGTTCCTCATTCGAAAATATACCCGAAGGAAAAAGATTCTATCCCGCCCCTTTCCTCAGGAATGGGATGAAGTTCTTAAAAGCCATGTTGCCTATTATACCGCTCTGAACACAGATGAACAGGAACGGTTCAGGCGTCAGGTGCAGATATTCCTCGGTGAAAAAACAATAACCGGAATTGAAACCGACATCGATATCATTACCAGAATACTCATCGCGGCAAGCGCGGTAATACCTGTGTTCAGGTTTCCTGAATGGGAATATGATAAACTTGGAGAAATCCTCGTATACCCTTCAAACTTCAATGACGAGTTTCAGTTTTCCGATGGGCAATCAGATATACTTGGCATGGTGGTCACCAATTCTTCCGCATTGATCATTTCAAAACCTGCGCTCCATGCGGGTTTCAGAAACAGTACTGACGGGAACAATGTCGGCATTCACGAATTCATTCACAAAATAGACGAAGAGGACGGACATGTTGACGGCATTCCCGCACTTCTCGCAGATCCGGCAACCATTTCCCGGTGGAAGGAAATAATTGAAACAGAAAGCGTACGTATTGAAAAGGGCCGATCAGACATCAACCCTTATGCACTTACCAATGAAGCGGAATTTTTTGCAGTTGTAAGTGAATACTTTTTCGAAAAGCCGTCAATGATGGCACAGCATCATCCGGAATTATACAAAATCCTTACCAGAATATTCAGGCAGGATACAAAGGCTCTCCTGAAATCAGCGGTACGTTCAATACTGAAACCGGGGGGAAGAAAAATCGGGCGCAATGATCCCTGCCCCTGCGGCAGTGGTAAAAAATATAAAAAATGCTGTCTCGGCAAAAAACAATAAAGGTCCCGGGAAATGCAATGCATGAAAACTGAACCCCACGACAGCGACTGCTGCTGGATTTATATACTGGAATGCAGCAACAACACCCTTTACACGGGCTACACCACAGACATCATCAAACGATACCGCACACATATTGCGGGGAAAGTCAAATATACACGGGGCTTCAAGCCCAGGAAAATTGCTCAATGCTGGAGGCTTTTTGACACAAAAGGGACCGCCATGAAAATTGAACATTTCATAAAAAAAATGGACCGCGGAGAAAAACTTGATCTGATACACAATCCACTGACATTGCGGCTGCTGGTAGAAAAACATTTTGGATCAAATATACATATTGCTCCCGATGATTCAGCGGTTATCGAGAAGGCCGCCCGTGACACCGGTACAATCATTGAGAAAAACACTGCTGACCGACCCGGCAAGATACCGCTGAAGTAAATCAGATATAATACTTCACGCTGCACCACGGTTACTATTATCCGGAACAGGAGAACACTGCACATGGCAATAAATGGAATACTATTCGACCTTGACGGAACACTGATTGACACCATCGGCGACCTCACAGCTTCCGTAAATGCAGTGTTTACGGTGTACAACATTCCTGAATTAACAAACGAAAGGATGAAACAGGTAATCGGGGACGGCATTGACAGCCTGATACGCAGTCTTCTTCCCCCGGAGTACAAAAAGGAAACAGAGATTACTGCAATAGTCAATGCAGTAAGAGATGAATACAGTACACGCTGGAACAACACATCTGTACCCTACCCTGGAATTCCTGAACTATTGGACACCCTCACAGCAAAGGGTATTCTCATGTCAGTCCTTTCGAACAAACCGGATGAATTTACAGGAATAATGATACAGACAATACTGCCGGGATGGCACTTTGAATCTGTCCAGGGATCACGCCCGGATCTGCCAAGAAAACCGGACCCTGCAACCGCCCTGACAATTGCGGCTCACATGAAACTAAACCCGGCAGATATTATGCTTGTGGGAGACAGCGGAAGTGACATGGAAACAGCAGTACGTGCCGGCATGACTGCGGCAGGAGTTTCATGGGGATACAGGAGCACCTTTGAGCTTTCCGGAAAAGGGGCACACATTATATTTGATAAACCGGAAGAAATTATATCATATATATGAAGTCCGGCAGTGTGCCGGCATTACTAAGGTCATGGAATATACGGATAACCGCTACTCACCGGCGCGGTAATACAGGTTCACATCAAATCCCCCAAAACCCGATTCAAATGACAGGTTAACTGTCGTGTACAGCATGCGCATTGTTTTCGTGTCATCATTAAATTCAGGCGCCGACAGCCTCACATCCATATTATCAAACTGGAGCTGGTTTGCGAATGTTCCCGTTACAAGATTCGCAATCTCCCCCGCAACTTCCTCGTAATGTTTCTTTAAGGAACGTGCGGCGGAGCCCTTAAAAAAGAATTTAGTGATATGATTAAGCGTATCACCCGGGAAACAGATTATCAGCTCCCCTTTTAAGCTTCCATCGATTTCTATAGAAACCCTTGGGTCATCATCTCCAGCCTGCGATACAAGTATTTCCTTTATTGACGGATCTTTCAGAAAATTTTTAAAAATATGGTTAACGGACCTGACAACCAGTTTGGAGTATTTATTGTAATCCTTCATCCCGGAAAGAACCCTTCAAGTATGATATTGTGTGTATTCTGCAGCTATGGCAGCAATCCGCCTTTTTGGTATTCATGACAGAATTTATGAAATAATACGTGAGACATAACACAAAAGGCAAGTAATTTTTTAGAAGTACTGTAATTTTCCCTGCCGGGCTGGAGCACACGCACCGGAGCCCGCGAAGGCGGGTGCATACAAACTGTTATTCCTCAACTTTAAAACGGCGCACAATATCCATCATCACTTCAGATTGAGAGGACAATTCCTCGGATGCCGCCGCAAGCTCTTCAGAACCGCTCGCAACAGACTGGGTAACATTGTTAATCTGCTCTATTGCCCTGATTATCTCGTTGCTGGAAAGGCTCTGCTCCTCCATCATCAGAGAAATCTCCTCCGACATCTTGTTTACCTGCAGCACCTCATCGGTAACCCGCTGCCCCATGCCGTTCAGGTCCACGGTGGATTTCGCGATGTTCTCCATCAAACTTGCGGTGTTTTTTACATTATCAATGATTTTCCTGAGGCTCTCCGCGGTTCTCTCGACAAGCTGTGATCCGGTTTCCACCTTGTTGTTTGTCTCGAGGATAAGCTTGTTAATCTCCTTGGAACTCTGTGCCGTCTGGTCCGCAAGCTTTGATATCTCTTCAGCAACAACAGCAAATCCCCTTCCGTGTTCACCCGCACGTGCTGCTTCAATTGACGCATTGAGTGACAGCAGATTTATCTGATCTGAAATATCTGAAATGATAGTAACAATTTCAGTTATTTTATTGGAACTGTTCGATATCTCCCGCATGCTGTCGACGGTATTCACAAGGACCTGTTCCCCCTCTTTCGCGTACCCGTGGGTCTCATCAGCCATGTGATTTGCGTCCTGGGCATTCTGGTTGATATTGTTGATGGAGTTTGCCAGGTATTCCATTGAAGACCTTGTGGAATCTGCTTTGCTTGCCTGATTTTTCGCATTATCAGATACCGAGTCAATAGTAGCCTTTATCTGCTCCATTCCCGAGGAGGTTTCCTCAATAGACGCTGCCTGATCCTGAGCTACATTGGCGAGATTTTGACTGGAATTCGTCATTTCAAGGGATGATGTGGAAACATGGTTTGCGGATTCCTTTATCGCAAGAACCATCAGTTTCAGCTGATCAATAAAACTGTTGAAAAGCAGCGCCACGTCCCCGACTTCATCATTCCGGACAATATCAATTTTCTTTGTAAGGTCACCGGCCCCTTTGTTTATTTCATCAAGTGATTTTTTTATGCTGTCAAGGGGATCAAGGCCCTTCTTCACCACAAGACGAATCACAAAAACCGAAATCAGGATAATGATGATATTTATCATGAGCATTTTAAAAAAGATCCATCTTCTCTGTCTGAAGAATTCCCGAACCGGCATAATCACTTCAAAGGCCCCGTGAATTTCCCCGGTCTTCCAGCCCTCCATCTTCATTCCTGTGGGGTCTGTACCATTTCTCCTCCCCCAGAGAGCATATGAAGTTGCGGGATCGCCATGACAGATCATGCAGTCCTTTGTCAGCTTTATTGATCGGAAATACCTGATCTCCTCATTGTCATAATCGAAGTAACTGTATTCGTCAAGGTTCTGCGCTTTCAACATTTCCAGCACCTTGCGTTCATTCGGATCAGGTATATTTTTGGGATTACGGGGCGATATCTTGGGCACCCTGAAAATATATCCCAGGGTATCCGCTTTTTTTGCCATTGTCTGGATTGATGAAAAAACAGGAACCGTATATACAAACTTACCTTTCACATCCTCAAGCAATGTAGCCTTATCATAAATATTCCTTCCCCAGTTGTCAGACATATACTCCCGCATGGCCTCGCCCATAATGCATATCGACCGCGCCTTGGTCACCATGGCAAGATTAAAATTTTCCGCGTGCCGCGCGAGATACAGGGTATTGGTAGAAAACCAGCTGAAGAAAAGCACAATCACTGTACCGGTAATAACTTTTTTCTTTATATTGAAATTTCTTAACCCTGCAACTGCTTTTCTTATCATTGTATTTTCCTTAATTCCGGTAAAGTGTGCCCGGTTTGTCCTGAGGTCTGCGTATCGACTCGGCAGAGAAATCAACCTGTACAGATGAAATTTTGTCTCAATTCTATAAATTTTCAACTATAATATTGGATATTTTCCATAAAAAAGGAAGTCCTCCACATGCCTCGCATAATGAAGAACTTCCTTTATGTATGACTTCGGGCTGAGAGTTACTTCAGCCGGTTAACACTCACTGCACTACGAAATAATCTGATCCAGTTTTACATTATCCTTAATAAGGTTTTTCAGGACCTCAAATTTTGCTGTACTCCTCAGTGAAACAAGGGGCTCAAGGTTCTCGACTTTTTTCGCAGTCTGATACGTATCAGTAGTAACCAGGAGAAGAGGTATATTCTTCTCTGATGCAGAGGCGATTATATTTGAGTGAGGAACAAAGTTGTTTGTAAGAATTACTGCCGCGGTATCACCGTCAAGAGAAGCCATAATAAGATCTGTCCTGTCGCCGCTTACGATCACCAGTTTCTTTTCTGCGCTCATAATTGGATGGCGGAATGCTTCGTCTGTGAGTATTGATCCTACAAAAATGTTCATCACTTCATTATTCATTCCGGTTTCCCCTGCCAGTACCTTTGCAAGGAGCCATTCTGCGAGGTAGTCAACAGTAAAATATGTCAATTCCGCTTTAAACGGCACAACGCCAAGCACGGTAATTCCTTTTGCCTCAATATCTGGAAGATATGTGCTTTTAAAATCTTCGATATCATGTACTTTGTTTATAATGACACCTTTAAATTTCACATCCTCTTTTGTCACATATTCTTTGATAAAATCGATTTCATCATGAATGGTATCATCATCACCCGCAACGACAAACACGAGTTCAGCATCAAGCTGGCGGGATAATGAAAATGTATCAAGGTTTACAGAACCCCCGTACACCACATCCTTTCCCGCTTCAATGAACAGCACATCTGATCCGCTGCCCATATTATCAGCCACTTCTTCAAGCTTTTTCTTCATTGTCTCTTCATTGTAGGTGTACTTCATTTTCGAGTGGTCAAATCCGATGGTGATATCGTCATGTGACTCCTCAAGCTCAAGCATGTTCGAGATAAGGGCCGCATCATAATCCCACAGACGCTTGCGCCGGTAAATGAGCCTGTCTCCGAAAGGCTTGATGTAGCTGACTTTTTTATCTAACGCATTAATAACGCCAACAATTGTGCTGGTTTTCCCAGCATTTGGATGAATAGAACCGAATACAATTTTCTTCATCGCTTCACTCCTTTAGTTTGATGTCAGTAACACTCTCACATCGAGAGCTTTTATTCCTTTTCCCTGGTCATAGACCATTAGCGGGTTAATCTCAATATCTTTGATAACACTGCACTGCTGTATCAGGGACCCCAGTTTAATAATAGTCTGCAGCACGCCGTCAATATCCTTTCGCTCATCTCCCCGAACACCGAGAAGCAGGGGATACGACTTGATTTCCTTTATCATGTCCATGGCGATTTTTTTATTCAGTGGAAGGGCCCGGAATGAGATATCTTTAATAATCTCGACATACACACCCCCCAGGCCGCACATAATTATCGGCCCGAAAAAATTGTCCTTCCGCGCCCCGATAATCAGCTCTATACCGGAACCCGCCATTTCAGAAATTTCAACACCCTCAATATGCGCATCAGGATGAACCGTTTTACAACTTTGTATTATTGCCTGATACGCGTCAATTATTTCATTCTTGCTTTGGAGGTCAAGTGCAACACCGCCGCAATCGCTCTTATGGAGCACATCTTTTGATACTATTTTCATGACAACAGGATAGCCTATATTTTCCGCGGCAACCACTGCCTCCACGAGATTGTGCGCCACAACACTTTCCGGAGTACTTATCCCAATTGTCTCCAGAAGTTTTCTTGCCTCGTATGCGAGTAGAAAAGAACGCCCTTCACGGACAGCGCCCCCGATCACTTCGTTCACCGCATTCGTGTCTATTTCAATTTCATCAACCTCTTTCGAATAGTCCTTCAAATACCGGTAATATGAGTACCCTGTGCCGAAACATGATACAGCTTCATATACGTTATCGAATGCATGAATCCGGTTTTCCCGCAGGATTTCCACACTCCTGTGGGCCTGTTTGCCGCCGAAAAGCGCGAATACAATGGGCTTGTTCGCCATTCTGAATTTCATCATGTTTTTCTGTATCATGGAACTCAGCTGTTCAGGCTCCATAACCTCGGATTCACAGTACAGCGCGATAACCGAATGTATATCATCACTTGTAAGGGCCGCATTCAGGGCCTTTTCGTAATCAACCGCGTTTGCCTGTCCGGTAATATCAATGGGGTTTTTCACCGATCCGAATTCAGGCACCACAGAGGAGAACGCGGACTTCAGCGCCCTGGCGTTATCATACAGCTTAATATCATACTTTTCGCAGGCATCAGTAGCAAGGACACCGATACCACCGCCATTGGTTATGATGACTGCATTTTCACCCCGGGGCAGGGACGTATCCACTACAGCCTTGCAGAGATTAAACGCCTCTTCAATTGTCTCTGCACGTATTATTCCCCGCTGCTTCATAACCGCGTCAAACACTTCATCCGACCCCGCCAGGCTTCCCGTATGGGACGCCGCCGCGATAGCACCGCGTTTTGACCTGCCGGCCTTTATGACCACAACGGGTTTTATGAGGCATGCCCGGTTGAGCTTTTGAAGAAGCCTGTCCCCCTCCTTGACCCCTTCGATATAGATCATTATAACTTTAGACTTGGGATCATCAACAAGGTAATCAATAAGGTCCGCTTCATCAATATCAGATTTATTTCCCGTTGATATTATTGTCGAGACACCCATGTTGTCCATTGCGGCTTTCCCCATCATCGCAAGGCCAAGGGCGCCGCTCTGCGTCAGGATCGCGATGTTGCCGGGAATGATTTCAGACGGAACGAATGTCGCGTTCAGGGATACCGCGGAGGAGTAAATACCGAAGACATTAGGCCCCAGTATCCGCAGGCCGTATTCACGGGCACAGGATACAATTTTGTACTCTCCCGCGCTGTTGCCCGTTTCGGAAAAACCTGAACTTATTATTACCGCGTTTTTCGTTCCGGTTTCACCGCAGCTTTTTACCGCCTCAAGGACCTTGTCTGCCGGAACGGCTATTACCGCGATATCAACCCCCTTGCCTACAGCTTCAAGGGTTTTATACACCTTGAGGTCATACAGTGTGTCACCCTCACTATTAATCGGGTACACCTTCCCTTTGTATCCGTTCGACACAATGTTCCGGACAATTTTATTCCCCAGCTTTTCGGGATTCCGGGACGCACCGATAACCGCTATTGACTCCGGTTCAAACAGAAACTGAATATCACTTTCTTTTGTTTTCATTTGTTTTCTGACCTGAATTCCATCCGCAGTTCAAAAACTCCGGAACTGCTCCGTTTTTCGATATTGAAACCCATTTTCTCAAAAACCCGCATCATCGGCCTGTTCTCAACGAGAACTTCAGCAGTAAAGCCGAGCAAACCTTCCCTCTTGGCCAGATTGGTAAGATATTCAATAAGGACACTGCCGATACCCTGATTCTGAAAATCATCCCTTATTGTAAAGGCAACTTCCGCCGTGTGCGTATTCTCATCAATTCCGTACTGGCCGAGGCCCACCATCACGTCTTTCTGATCGCCCTCAAGAAAGGCGAGGACATTCATCTCTTTTGTATAATCAATAACGACCATCTCCTGCAGCCTTTCATGGGGCATATCTTTCCTGCTGGAGATAAATCTTCTGTATATGCTCTGGTCCGAAAGTGAATAAAAGAATTCCTTGAGGATGGGCTCATCGTCGATCTTGACAGGCCGCATGAATACTTTCGCACCCTTGTTCGTTGTCCTGTAGGTTTCCAGGTGCTCCGGATATTCCCCCTTCCGGCCGGGGATAAAAGCCTGGTCCTTGTAAATGAGGCCAAGACGTTTTGCCTCCTCAATAAGCCATGGGCGGAACTTCGGATGCGCAATGCCGATAAGGGACATCGCGCGTTCCCGGATATTTTTTCCGTGAAGGTACGCAATGCCGTATTCTGTAACCACATAATGCACGTCACCGCGTATAAGGGACACCCCGGCCCCTTCGCTGAGGAAAGGATAAATCCGCGAATGGTCGCCGTCATTGGATGTCGAACGCATGGTAAGAATTGATTTCCCATGGGGAGATATCATTGCGCCACGCATGAAGTCTGCCTGCCCCCCGATCCCGCTGTAAAAGATGCTTCCGATTGACTCCGCGGTGGCCTGTCCCGTAAGGTCAATCTGCAGCGCCGCGTTGATCGCAACCATCCGCCTGTGCTGCCCTATTACAAGGGGGCTGTTCGTATAATCGATTGCGCGGAACTCAACGGCAGGATTATCATGAATAAATTCGTACGTTTCATCCGTCCCCATGCAGAATGAGGCAACGGTCTTTCCTCTGTCAATGGACTTCATGGA
>DAOSYC010000012.1:18129-23672 GCA_035380905.1 Spirochaetota bacterium
TCAATACTGATAAACGTATTCCCGTGGACGCGGGGCATGAAGGAGTTTACCTGGGCTATGATAAGTTTTGCGTTCTCACATGCGGCCTTGACAATATCAACGCTGATCCCGAGGCTCATAAACCCGTGACTGTCAGGCGGGGACACCTGGATCAGGGCCACATCGACATTGATTATACCCTGGGCAAAGAGGTTCGGCACCTGGGAAAGAAACAGCGGGGTGTAGTCAGCAAGGCCCTGGTTGACCGCCTCCCGGGTATTGTCGCCTACAAAGAATGAATTATGCCTGAAGTTCCTCTTGAACTTTTCATCAGTATAGGGCGCGACCCCCAGCGTCCATACCTGAATGACTTCAGCGTCAAAGAATGCCTTCGGATATGATTCGACATACTTCACCATGGAATTGACAAGATACTGCGGCTCACTGCAGGCAGTACCGATAAATATGCTGTCGCCCCGGTGGATATTGCTGAAAATATTGTCTTCACTGGCAAACTTTTCCGGGTACTTTTTTTTCAGTGCCTCAAGTTCGCCATAATTTCCCGGCAGCCCCATCATCGTCCTCCTGTTATACTTTCACATAGTTCATGTAATAATTTTCGCATAACGGTGTGTATAATCATCATCCAATCGCCGTACTAAAAAAAGAATAACCGGGACTCTTCGTTCGCTTCCAGTAATACAAGCACAAAACAACATGTACGTACAATTACGCCAATCTATAGCAACTTAAAATAACAAAAGTAAAAGTCAATGGATTTTTTACATTACCCCTCAAGAATTCTCAGCGCATTACGGAACAGGATATTCTCCCTGTCACGTTGTTCACATATCTGTTCTTCCATGGCGCGGAAATATCTGCCTGGCGCCAGAAGGGGGTAATCGGAGCCGAAGAGTATTTTTCGGGACGATACAATGGCAAGTGCCGCGGAATATACTGCAGGGTCATACAGGTACGGCGTGGCAGCAGTATCGTAGAACACATTTCCGAATGCCATTTTCACTTCCGGCATGAGCTCGTAGAACAATATCCCCCCGCCCCAGTGTGCCAGTATTACCGTGACATCCGGATATCCCGCGATGATATCATAGAGCATCGCCATACTCGTGTCATACTTCCCCGGATAGCGGTGCCCCACAGGCTCGTTGACATGGAGGCATACCGGCAGGGTAAAGGTGCCCGCGCAGTCGAAGATTTCCCGAAGATACCGCTCCTGTGCCGCAGCATCATCCCATCCATAAAAACCGATTTCACCGATGCCGTGAAGTCCCAGTGAACTGATCTCGTTCACGATATTATACACGCTGCCGTCCCTGAAGGGCACTGACCCGAAGGCATACAGAACACCGGCATTTTCGGCGGCAATCATTCCAAGATACTCATTCTGATAACGGCACCGCTCCCCATGTCCCCATGGAAACCCCATGCACAGGGCACCGGCAATCCCGTTTTTCCCCATCTCTTCAAGAAGTGCAGCATGTGAAATCAGACGGGATTTTTCATTATCATAAAGGGAGCGGAACCCTCCGTCATCAAAATATTTTTCCCGGTTACCTGCAACATCCTCCGGGAAAACATGTGTGTGAAAATCAAAAATATTCATGCCGTTTCTCCGGGAATAGTACCCGCGAATTTCCCGCTACACATCCCGTACAATTTCATTACGCTGCATGCCGAGGTCCACAACCCGGTCACTGCTGAATATGCGTGATTCAATAACATCACCCGGTTCAAGATACCGGTCATTATTCTTTTTCTCCCTCCCGAGGAAACGTGCAATCCTCTGCCCCTGAGAAATTCCCAGAATATCCGCCACCCTTGTTTCAAAACGTCCCGGACTCGAGAGCGCAACACCGGCAGGGGTTCCGGTAGCCACAACATCGCCGGGTAAAAGATCAAAGGATGTCCTGAGTTCATTCAGGAGACGGTGAATCGGGAAAATCATATTCCCGGTTGTTCCCTTCTGCGCTTTCTTCTCATAGGGGCGCCCCTGAAAATCTGAAACACTCAGGGAGAGATTCAGATCATACAGCCGTTCCGCGACACCGGTGTCAAACACCTGCAGCACAGGGCCCAGGGGCGCAAAGGTCCTGAAACTTTTTCCGAGAAACCACTGCCCTCTTCCAAGCTGTATGTCCCGCGCGGAAACATCATTCATTATGGCAATTCCGAGAATGTACTCATGGAGGTTCTCTTCGGTCAGGAGTGTGCCTTTGCGGATTTCCCTGCCTATTATCACGGCAAGTTCAATCTCATAGTCAAGAAGCGCAACACCTGATGGATATACTACCGCATCATATCCGCCGCAGAGGGCCCCGGGAGACTTTGTAAAAAACACCGGATTCGCGGGAACAGGCATCCTCACTTCCACGGCATGGTCCCGGTAATTCAGTCCCGCACAGTACAGAGGCCTTCCTTTTTCCGTCGGCGGGAGATATTGAATTTCTCCGGCATGGATCTTTCCCCGGGTTTTCATTTTTTCTTTTTTCAGTGCCGCAAACAGATCACCAGGGGTATCACAGTTTTTCAGGGGATAGATATAATCATCTTCAATTATTCCATATCCGGTTTTTTTTGTATCACTGGTTATGTAGTGTACTATACGCATATTCCTTCCTCAGACATTACAGGTATTATGCATTACAGTATCATGGTTTGCAGGCAATTGCAAGCGGTTAACATTTTTTCCGGAAAAACCGTGAGGCATTATCCTGCGCGGATTTACGGGTACTGCTGCATCAGCTGCCGGTTTTCCCGGACATATATGATTGAAGAAAATCCTTCGTTCTCTGTTCACGGGGATTATAGAACAGGTCCCGCGGGGCCCCTTCTTCTACGATTGCCCCTCCCTCAAGAAAACATATCCTGTCGGCAATCTCTTCGGCAAAGTACATTTCATGGGTCACGATCAGCATCGTGTGCCGGTGTTCTTTTGCGACATTCCGGATAACATCCAGTACTTCCCCGACAAGCTCCGGATCCAGGGCTGAGGTAATTTCATCCAGGAGCAATATCGAGGGCTGCATTGCCAGGGCCCTTGCTATTCCCACACGCTGTTTCTGCCCGCCTGAAAGCTGTGCCGGGTACGCGTCAATTTTGTCCCCAAGTCCCACTGTTTCAAGAAGTTCCACCGCTCTCAGGCGCGCCTCTTCTTTTTCCAGTTTCAGCACATGAACAGGGGCCTCGGTAACATTTCGCAATACTGTCATGTGCGGAAACAGGTTAAAATGCTGAAACACCATGCTGATTTTTTTTCTCATTTTTCGAAGGTGCGCTTCACTGGCGGGAACAAGTTTTTCGTTCTTCTTCATGTGCCATACATATTCGTCTTCTATTTGTATGAATCCTCCATCAAGTTTCTCAAGGGTCATCAACATGCGAAGGATGGTGGACTTCCCGGACCCGCTGGAACCGATAATTGTCACAATTTCCTGAGGGAATACTGAAAAATTAAATCCATCAAATATAATATGGTCACCAAACTTCTTCTTAACATCAGTAAATTGTATCAGGGGTTTACTCATCGGTGCTCCTTATTTCATTGGTATTCCCTGCATGGGAAGCTTCCTGCTCAGCAGCTTGATGCAATAGGCGGCCCCGAGACTGAGGGCAAGAAATATCACCCCCACCATCGTCACCGGTTCAAGGTACCTGAACTCTTCTGAACCGATTATCTTAGCCGCCTGCATCATTTCGAGCACCGTAATTGCCGACAGCTGTGGCGTCTCCTTGAACATGGAAATCACATAATTTCCCATTGCCGGGATGACAGGCGGTACTGCCTGCGGCACAATGATATCTTTAAAAATTCTCAACTTTGTCATTCCAAGAGATATCCCCGCCTCCCACTGCCCCCGGGGTATCCCGTCAATGCCGGCACGGTACACTTCAGACATATAACTGCTGAAATGAAGACCAAGGGAAATTACTCCCGTAAGAAAAGGCGTCATCCTGATCCCGAACTCCGGGAGAATATAATATACAAAATATATCTGAATGAGGAGCGGTGTACTCCGGATAAACTCAACGAAAAAACCGGCAGATTTTGACACGAATACGTTTCCTGACCTCCGGAGCAGCGCAAACAGGAGCCCGCCGAACACCGCAATAACAGTGCCCGCGGCAGTTGCCTTGAGAGTAACCATGGCTCCGTCAATAAGTACAGGCATTACACGGATGGCATACGACCAGTCCCAGGTGAAGGAGATCATTGTATCCCCCCGTAATCAAGACCATGGGTCACCTGCAGCTCAATTTTTTTCATGAGAAATGTTATTATCTGTGCGAGGAAAAAATAGACCAGAAGGATAACAATAAAAATTTCCGTGATTTTCATTGTGTTGGTGATATAGAGGATACTTTTATAGGTAATATCACCCACAGTAATGAGCGATACCAGAGATGTTGCTTTCAGTAATTCAATGAGTAAATTCCCGAATGCCGGAATCATTGCAGGTATTGCCTGGGGCAATATAATGTACCGCATCCGCTTATATGGTGAAAAATTGAATGCGGTGGCAACTTCATATTGTCCCTTCGGCACAGCCAGAACAGCGCCCCGTACGATCTCGGCACCATATGCCCCTGTATTCAAGCCAAGCGCCACAACGGCAGCAGCCATTGCCGGGATATGTATCCCGAAAAAAGGCAGCACAAAGTATATCCAGAACAACTGTACAAGGGCCGAAGTCCCTCTGAAGAATTCTACAAACATTACGGCCGGAATCCTTACCGCCGACCTTCCCGATAACCTCGCGAGTCCCGCCGCGAAGGCGAATATGACGGCAAGAACCGTCGCAAGGAGAAGAATGGCGACAGTAACGGCAGCACCTTCAAGGAGGTTGGGCAGAAAATTCAGGAAATGCGGCATCAGCAGCCTGTCAATCCCCGCAGAGACTGGAAGCATCTACATTTCCCGGCAGGTTCTCTTCCGTGAAACCGTATTGCCTCACAGCTTTTCTATGGGCGTCGGACCCGATGACTTCTCTCAGATGTGCGTTCAGGACCTCAAGGAGTTTTCTGTCCCCTTTTCTCACTGCAAGAGCGCCGTACCCGCGGACTGATTTCCCGTCTATGACAGGGTCAGTAAATGGAACGGCCTTTTCAACCGCCGGTTCCTTTTCGGCAAGCTTCGCCACGGTTATGCTCGTTGTGGCCAGGGCATCGATCCTTCCGCTTTTTACTCCTGCCACTGCGCTGATGTTATCGGGGAAGATAACAATTCTCTCTTCCGGAATACCTGCTTTTCGCGCGTATCCCAGCTCCACAGTCGCCGCGACTGCACCGAGTTTTACATTATTACTGTTTTTGACATCATCATAACTGTGGAGATTTTTCGGGTTACCCTTTTTCACCAGAAACCCCTCACCAATACTGTAGGTTGGATTGGTAAAGGCCACCTGCCTGCAGCGTTTGGGGGTGATATATAAACCTGCAGCAATAATATCAAATCTCCCGGCCTTCAGGCCCGGAATGAGTGATCCAAATTCCGTCACAACGGCATTGATTTTCTTAACACCCATTCTCTCCATCACCAGTTTTAT
>DAOSYC010000012.1:23772-40391 GCA_035380905.1 Spirochaetota bacterium
GTTATACAGGCAGGAAACACTTACAACAGATACAGCTCTTTTTCCGTAACAGTAATGACGCCCGCTTCCTGAAGGAGCTTCTCAACATGTTTCACGTTTTCAACCTGAAACACGAAGATCGCGCTTTCATGACTTTTTATCATGAACCCGTAGGCATCTTCAACATTGATTCCTTTATCTGATAAAATTGAGGCGACAGTATGGAGCCCGCCGGGAGCATCTTCCATCTTCACCGCAATTATTTCTTTCAGCGTTGCCGCAATCCCATCCTCCTTCAACGCGTCACATCCCGCTTCGGGCCTGTCAAGGAGCAGTTTGATGATCCCGTAATCTCCTGAGTCAGAAATTGTTATGGCCCTGATATTTATTTTGTTCCGGGATAGAACATCTGTTATCCGCTCAATTTTTCCCGGCCTGTTTTCCGCAAATACTGATACCTGAAAGGGCATGGCATCCTCCCTATAATTTTCTATTATCAACGACCCGCACCGCTTTACCAACACTGGCAGGAAGCGATCCCGGTTCATGAAGCTCAATTCTCGGATTCACAACTATGAGTGCACGAAGCTCCTCAACAATCTTCTTTCTGAGTTTTTCAAGGTCCTTCAGGTCACCGTGAAACATTTTTGAATAGAGTTCAACCTTTATGATTATTCTATCCAGATTTTCCTCCCGGTCAAGGACAATCTGATAATTGTTGCCCACTTCCGGAATGTTCATAAGCACGGATTCGATTTGTGACGGGAAGATATTCACACCGCCGATAATAAACATATCATCAGTCCGCCCCTTAATGCGTTCTATCCTTCGGTGGACCCGTCCACAGGAACAGGGCTCAGGGATAATCCGCGTAAGGTCCCTGGTCCTGTATCTGAAAATAGGCATGGCCTCACGGTTAATATGGGTAAGCACAAGTTCCCCCTCCTCACCATCAGGAAGGACCTCGCCGGTTTCCGGGTTAATCACTTCTGTAATGTAAAAATCCTCCCAGAGGTGCATGCCCGCTTTATTTGTGCACTCAAAGGCAACCCCGGGTCCGTTCATTTCCGACATGCCATAGGAGTTGTACGCATCAATTCCCCACTGTTCTTCAATTTTATCTCTCGTTGCCTCGGAATACGGTTCCGCCCCGAGATAGGCTTTCTTAACAGGAAGGTCCCGCGGATCAACACCCTGCTTGTGAATCTCTTCGGCAAGGTGCAGCGCGTAACTCGGGGTGATATGAATAACAGTCGTGAAAAAATCCTCCATCAGCTGTATCTGCCTGAGCGTGTTCCCTGTTGATGACGGGATTACCATACAGCCGAGACGCTCCGCACCATAATGAAGCCCCAGGCCCCCGGTAAAAAGACCGTATCCCATCATGTTCTGGAATATATCGTCCCGCGTCGTACCGGTAGCAACCATGCTTCTCGCAACAAGGTCAGCCCATTCGTGAATATCCTTCTGGGAATAAAATATAACCGTGGATTTCCCTGTGGTACCTGAAGACGCATGCATCCGCACAACATCGCTTTTCGGCACTGCCATCATACCATCGGGATAGCTGAGGCGGAGATCATTTTTAACAGTAAATGGAAGGTCTTTCAGGTGCTCCAGCGTGGTTATCTTCGAAACATCCACCTTATTGTCCCGGAACACTTTTCCATAAAATGGAGTTCCCGACGCCAGCTCCAAAGCTTTTTTTAACCGCTTCAGCTGCAGCGCCTCAAGATCCTTCCGGTCAATTGCTTCAATGTCTTTATTCCACATTACAATTCCCCATCATCAATAATTATCAAACTCACGCCGCAGAGCTGTATCACACAAAATAAACCATAGAGTCTTGTGGTGATAAGTATGAATAATGATCCGATATTCCCACTCAGCTTCGGTTACCGGGGCCGGTTTCGTCACATTGTATTTCTCTGTATCGGCGAGGCAGCGTTAATAATGACTTTCTTAACCATTCCTGTCAAGAAATAATAAAACACTGTATATACAATACCTCATTGTGATTGAAATACACCCGGAGATAATACCTGCTCAATTTATGAATTGACAATATACAACAAGTTGCATATTGAACCACTATAACTTCATCTGGAGGTCTATAATGGACGAAAAAGCACAACAGCTTCTGGAAAAATGGCACCGTGTCGTATTTGACGAAAAACCGGAATTATTGAATGACATCCTGGCGGAAAACATAACATTTTATTCCCCTGTTGTATTCAAACCGAAAACAACAAAGGATGAAACGTTTTTCGTGTTAAGCAACGTGATCCGGGTTTTTCAGGATTTTAAATATCACCGTGAATTCGTTGACGGCAACAATCTTGCACTTGAATTCAGCGCCACCGTCGGCGACAAATCCTGCAAGGGAATTGATCTGATTGAATTTAACGATGACGGAAAAATTGTAAACTTTGAGGTCTTTATACGCCCCGCTTCGGCACTCATGGCCCTGGGAACAGAAATGAATAAAAGGTTTGAGGATGCCGGGAAACAGACGGGAAAGCTGTCATGGCAATAAAGAAGAGGGGCCGTCCGGCCCCTCTTCTTTTCTGTTAAGAATACACGTTAATAATTCATTGTAATCACGACCCGGAAGGGCCATGTGTTCTTAAATACCATCAAAGGCTTTCTCCACCAGCTCTTTGTCAGGAGGTGTTGTGAACATACTCACTATCGGCACAATGAAAAACGGCACAATCATTGCAATTGTTGAAGCAATCGGTGAGTTTTTCGGTCCAAGAATAAAAAATAAGGCAATCGCAATAGCAAGCCCGGATATCATCCCCGATGCAATTCCCGCTCTGGTTGCCCGCTTCCAGTATAATCCGTAAAGATACGGCGCCATAAATGATCCTGCCACAGCACCCCAGGAAAGCGACATCAGGGTGACAATGAACGCAAGTTCATACCGTGCGATGAAATAGGAAATCACAATAAACACCCCGCTCAGGAACCTCATCATAATGAGGGAATTTTCTTTGCTGATTTCCGGATTCACATGACCTTTATACAGGTCAATCGCAATTGATGATGACGATACCAGAACAAGTGACGACAGCGTTGACATAGACGCGGAGAGCACAAGAAGCAGTATAAGCGCCATAAGACCCTCCGGCAGATGCTTCAGCATCATATCCGGAATCAATCTGTCAAAAGCCGGGCTTCCGTTTACCATAGGAAGTGAATCATAAAAAATATGCGACATTGATCCTGCGAAATACGCCGCGAACACCACAACCACTGCGAAAATTGTAGTTGCCACAGCCCCTTTAATAATCATTGATTCATCTTTTATGGCATAATATTTCTGCACCATTTGCGGAAGTCCCCAGGTACCGAAAGAAGTCATAAAAATCAGAGACAGGAGCATAATAATTCCCGGCTGCTTCGCCTGGGGCATATGCATCGGATAGCGTTCAAGTATCATTGTAATTGAATTGGAAACGCCCCCTGCTTTCCCCACCAGCACAGCGATCATTGCAACTGACCCCACAAGCATAATACTCCCCTGAATAAAATCAGTGAGCGTAATAGCAAAATATCCGCCCAGAATCAGATAAATACCTGTTATCAATATCATAATGAGCAGTGCAATATTATAATCAATTTGGAAATTAACTTCAAACAAGTGCCCAAGCCCCTTGAACACAGACGCAGAATAAGGAAGTAGAAACACAAAAACAATAATTGCAGCACCCATCTTCATATATTTTCCCTGAAAACGCTCATGCAGAAATTCCGGCATTGTCATTACATCAAGGTTTTGCGTCATTCTTCTTGTACGCTTTCCAAGAACGAGCCACGCGAGAAGGGCCCCGAAAAGAGCATTACCGGCGGCAATCCATAGAACATTCAGGCCGAACCCCCATCCGAGTTTTCCGGCAAAGCCGATAAAAACAACCGCGGAAAAATAAGTTGTGCCGTATGCAAATGCTGAAACCCACGGCCCTATAGTTCTTCCTCCCAGAAAAAAATCTCCAAGAGTCGTTGTTCTCTTCATCCCCCAGATTCCGATCCCTATCATGGTCGCGAGAAACACTGAAATAAGAATAACTGCAGTCATACAATCCACCTCTTTTCTATATAACTATCACATATAAAAATAAAATACCAACAGATTCACTGTCAATAACTAAAATTCATTTCACCCTGCACCCGCTTCCGGACCCGGCTTTCACCTCTATTTTCATGGCAAGTCCGGAAGGCTATAGTGTTCATAAAAAATGGGCCATTCCCCATACGGGAAACGGCCCATATAATAATCTATGAATAGTGGTTATTGTTCTTATTTACCAAGAACAGCCTTTGCGCCGTCAACGAGAATATCAACAACGCTCGGATCTGCAAGAGTCGAAGTATCACCGAATGAGCTTCTCTCGAAATCGCCTGCTGCGATTTTCTTGAGGATCCGTCTCATGATTTTACCTGATCTTGTCTTGGGAAGCGCATCTGCCCACTGAATAATTTCAGGAGTCGCGATAGGACCAATCTCCTTACGAACATGGGCAACAAGCTCTTTTTTGAGCTCATCAGTTTTTTCCACGCCGCTGTTCAGTGTAACGAATGCATAAATTGACTGCCCTTTAATATCATGCGGATATCCGACAACAGCAGATTCTGCCACTTTCGGGTGCGATACAAGGGCGGATTCAACTTCCGCAGTACCCATCCGGTGACCGGAAACATTGATAACATCATCAACACGCCCGGTAATCTGATAGTACCCGTCTTTGTCTCTACGGCAGCCGTCACCGGTGAAATACTTTCCGGGGAACTGCACGAAATATGTATTGAAGAACCTTTCCGGATCGCCATATACCGATCTCATCTGTCCCGGCCATGACTTAGTGATGCAAAGATTCCCTTCACACACACCGGTAAGTTCCTTTCCTGCATCGTCAACGATCATCGGGTCAACGCCGAAGAAAGGTGTACATGCCATACCCGGCTTGATTTCAGTTGAACCGGGAAGCGGTGTAATGAGGATACCGCCTGTTTCTGTCTGCCACCATGTATCAACGATAGGGCATTCGCCTCTTCCGATTTTGTTGAAATACCAGTTCCATGCTTCAGGGTTGATAGGCTCACCAACTGTTCCAAGAAGCTGGAGGGAGGAGATATCATGTTTTTCCACCCATGAATCGCCTTCTTTCGCGATTGCACGGATAGCGGTAGGAGCTGTATAGAAGATATTAACTTTATATTTTTCAACTATCTGCCAGAATCTTCCGAAGTCCGGATAACTCGGGACACCTTCAAACATAATGGTTGTTGCACCATTTGCAAGAGGTCCATACACGATATATGAATGTCCTGTTACCCAGCCGATGTCAGCTGTACACCAGTACATGTCACCATCATGATAGTCGAAAACCATTTTATGCGTATATGCTACATAAGTAAGGTAGCCACCGGTTGTGTGCATAACACCCTTTGGCTTTCCTGTTGAACCGGAAGTGTACAGAATGAAAAGCGGATCTTCAGCATCCATTTCCTCAGCAGGACAATTCGCGTCCACTGAAGCCATTTCTTCATGCCACCATTTGTCTATTTTTTCGTTCCAGTCGCATTTGATCTTGTCGCCAACACGCTGCACAACGATGTGAAGTTTCACATTGGGGCATTCGGCGATTGCTTTGTCGGAGTTGGTTTTTTGAGGAACAGCTTTCGCTCCACGGAATGTACCGTCACAGGAAATAATCACCTGGCTGTCACAGTCAACAACACGGTCACGAAGCGCTTCAGCAGAGAACCCGCCGAAAACAACTGAGTGAATGGCGCCGATGCGTGTACAGGCGAGAATTCCTATTGCGAGCTCAGGAATCATAGGAAGATAAAATGTTACACGGTCTCCCTTCTTTACGCCATACTTCTTGAGAACATTCGCGAACTTACATACTTCCGCGTGAAGCTCTTTGTAGGTAAATTTTTTGTCTTCTGAAGGTTCGTTACCTTCCCAAATCAGTGCGACCTGATCACCCCTTTTATCGAGGTGTCTGTCAAGGCAGTTGTATGACACATTGAGCTTACCGTTTGTGAACCATTTTACCTGAAGGTCTTTTACGGTATTGCCGTAATTACAGTCATATACCTTGTCCCATTTTTTAAACCATGTCACATATTCTTCTGCTATCTTTCCCCAGAAGCCCTCAGTATCAGATACGGATTCCTTCCACATCTTCTCATACTGGTCCTTGCTGTTAACAAAAGCTTTCTTTTTAAAGCCTTCCGGGACGGGATAGATTTCTTTAAGCGTAACTTCAGCCATCTATTACCTCCGAATAATGTTTGAAATATTTATTTATACCGGGCGCCTCAGCTTCTGTCCCCAGACAGTGTTTCTGACACAAGGCATTCCCGATAATACGCGAAATTTAATAGGTTATTTTTTATATTTTTCTTTTAAATAATCCGCTATCGTTCTGTCATATTCATGTGTCGACTCAAACACCTTAATAGCCAGACGATAGTTTGTCTCTCTGGAAACCGCCCCGTTTTTCTTTATTTCTTCAATAACGGTCTCATAATCAGAGGGGTCAATAATCACAGTGACACTGTGAAAGTTTTTTGCCGCCGAACGAAGCATTGTCGGACCACCGATATCTATGTTTTCGATGGCATCAATGAATGTACAGTCCGGCTTTGAAATTGTTTCTTTAAAAGGATAGAGGTTTACCACCACCATATCTATATTTTCTATCCCGTGTTCCTTCATCACACGGACATGATCGGGATTATTCCGTAATCCCAGAAGGCCACCATGCACTTTCGGATGAAGCGTTTTTACGCGCCCGTCCAGCATTTCAGGAAATCCGGTGTACTCCGAAACATCCATAATATCAAGCCCGGCTTCCCTGAGAATTTTCGCAGTCCCCCCGGTGGAAAGGATATGTACACCCCGGGATGACAATTCCTGTGCAAACGGGACAATTCCTGACTTGTCCGACACACTGATAAGCGCTCTTTTTATTTCAGCCATGTTTTCTTTGTGATAATCGATATTTGTTTAGTATTTTTCTCTGTGGAGCTCTGACACTTTGTCTTACAATCTGCAAAAAAACAAGCACTTTTTTTTGTGTTTCAGAAAATGTCTGCTATATTTCTCCCGTTTTGGCAAAAACATAGACTTTCAGCACTAAAATAAATATATCATTTTGCATAACTTCGCACTTTTATGGCAAAAATCGTACTGCCCGGGTGATATTGTTCACATACATACTTTCGATCTTCAAAAACTGCATTGTGCCCATCCATCTTCCCGGCAACAAGAGTTCACGGTAAGCCCGGATACGGCATACCATATATCGTTTGTTTGTAACATTTTACTTGACGAAATACCATATTAGGTATATACTCTATAACGTAACCGGGGACGATCCGGTTTCGACTGTAATGTCGGGTCTATAGTTGCATGTCGAGTGTGCCGTCATCTCGTAAAAATGGCGGAATTAAACTTAAAAGCAAACGAAAACTTAGCACTCGCAGCGTAATTGCTGCGACGTTCCTGGGATATCATCTCCTCTGGGATACTCAGGGGCGTCAAAAACAGAGGATAGCTTAAGACAGTGTTTCCGGGTCTTCGGCGAAAACAAAGGAAAATCGGCTCTGAAAACGGTTCTCATTCCCGGTTTCGGAACTTAAACAAAATGAATGGGATAAGCATGTAGACGCTATAGGTGTGAGTTGCAGGACGCGGGTTCGACTCCCGCCGTCTCCAGATAAAAAAAGCGACGGATAATTCCGCCGCTTTTTTTATTATATATAACCCGGGTCAGTCATTTTCAAGAAACTCAAGATCATCCAGCTTTTCAACAAGACGCTGACTCACAAGATCAAAGAGCTTATGCTTCACTTTATCAAAATCAAACTCGCTGGTGGAGAAATTATTGGACTGATGGTCAAGATATACTACATTCAGGTTCTTATCAACAATCGTCACCACTGAATCAAAATCGACAAACTGCATTTCGGTAGAGGTAACGCCGAACACCTCATAGAATATCACCCCGTTCAGGTTTTTATCGGAAATCATCTTTTTTAATTCCGCACTGTTATTGCGAAGATAAAGATTTATGATCCCAAGTGACTTATATTTCAGGAACCGGCTCCGCTCCGAAAACTGATAAAACCGGTCCTCATCACCCTTCGTATACACGAGCTCTTCACTGCCTTCCTGGAAAACATATAACTCCTTCAGCGCCTTCACGCCGGTCAGCCATTGCCGGATATTATTAATATACTCCTCACGGGCAATCCGGATATTACGCGGGACACGCATGACAATACCCGCTTTTGTAATCCCCTCCACGCCGTCATTATTCTCGACTTCCTGTACTACAGTGTAGGTTCCGCATGAAACGGTACACAACATCACCGCCACCACGCAGGAATAGAATACATGCTTCATAATTTTATCCGCTTTCCAAAAAATATCAGCCGCTTACAGCACTATACCGGCACATGTTCGCGCCGTAAAGCAATTTTTCCGCTTCAGGCTTCAGAGCAGAAATCTCCTGATGCCGCTCACTGACCTGAAGCAAGTGCACGGCCTTTTTCAAAGGCAAGGAGGTTCATATCGACAAACTTTTCCTTTACCATACCCTTAATAGCAGCCGTCCACTGATCATCTGAAAATTCCAGAAATTGTGAAAGGACACCCAGCATAACAATATTAAGGGCCCGTTTCGATTTCACTTCCGAGAGAACAGGGTCGGCATTGACAATCAATACATCTTTCACGTTGCTCCGGAGCCACTGGTCCAGGTCACCGGGATATGACGCAAGCCCTGCCTGCACCGGTGCGGGGTCAATCTGAAGCGTGTTAATTATGGCCTTCCCTTCCGGACGGAGAAAGTCAAGCTTTCTCATAATTTCAAGCAGTTCAAAACAGACTATATAATCAGCGGTGCCCCTTTCAATAAGGGGAGAATATACCTTTTCGCCGAACCGCACATGACAGTCAACGCTTCCGCCCCGCTGGGCCATGCCGTGCACTTCCGATTCCTTTACGTCGTATCCGGCATTCATTGCCACTTCCATCAGGATCTTACTGGCCAGAATGACCCCCTGGCCTCCCACGCCTGCAAAAATCACATTCTTCATACAATGGGCTCCATTACTTCATTAGTATACATTTTCGGGTCGATATAATCACTGAAGGCTCAGGCGCAGCCACCTCCTCCCGTACAACCCGTTCAAATTCCTCAACATTTTTGGGATCAATTTTCACGACCCGCCGCACACCCACCGCCTTCGCAAGGGCCACAAAATCCAGCTGATGGGTTTCCTCCCCCATCAGGGTCTTTCCTGTGGCGGGATTCTCCTGGTGCCCCGTCATCGCGGTGACCCGGTTGTCCAGAATAATCACCGTCCCGGTCCCTTTATTGTACACGATGTCGATAAGGGGCGTAATGCCGGAGTGGATAAACGTGGAATCACCGATTACCGCGACACTGTTTCTCGCCATTTCATCGCCGCGGGCAAGCTCAAATCCGTGATGCATACTGACGCTCGCCCCCATGCAGCCCTGGCTGTGCATCGCGGAATACGGCGGCAGTACCGCAAGGGTGTAGCACCCGATATCACCGTTTACTACAACATCAAGCTTTGCAAGTATATCGAATACAAAACCGTGAGGGCACCCTTTGCACAATGCAGGGGGCCTTCCCGGCACTGACCCGGTATATGCAGGTATATCATTGAGGGGCTTTTTCCCGTTCAGCGCCATATCAACGATTTCCGGCGTAAGCTCACCGAGGAGAGGGATAATATCTTTCCCCGTCACCGTAAATCCCAACGCCTTTACATGCTCCTCAATAAAAGGATCACATTCCTCCACGACGTAAAGCTCCTCAACCGCCTCCGCAAATTCCTTAATTTTCTCATCAGGGAGAGGCCACGTAAACCCGATCTTGAGGATTGAATCATCGGGACATACTTCTTTCACATAATGGTACGCGACACCGTTCGTGATAATACCGCGCTTTTTACCGCCCCACTCGATTCGGTTCAGGTGGGACTTGTTGGAATAGTCACGGAGCTTTTCCATCTGCTCCTCAATAAACCTGTGCCTCGGCCTCGCGTGAGCGGGAATCATCACATACTTTTGAGGGTTCCGCTCAAAGTCCTTCAGGGGCACATCCTTTTTATCCCCCAGTTCCACAATTTCCTGGGAGTGCGCTATGCGGGTTGTGATCCGCACAATCACAGGCCTGTCAAACTGTTCCGAGATATCGAAGGCAATCTTTGTAAACTCTTTCGCCTCCGCGGGACTTGAGGGCTCAATCATGGGGACTTTTGCGGCCCGGGCGTAATGCCTGTTGTCCTGCTCATTCTGGGAGCTCCATGCGCCGGGATCATCGGCATTTATAATAACCATTGCCCCGTTCACGCCGGTATATGAAAAGGTAAAGAGGGGGTCAGCCGCGACATTGAGCCCCACATGCTTCATCGCCGCCATGGATCTGGCGCCGGCTACCGAAGACCCGGCCACCACTTCCAGCGCGACCTTTTCATTTGGCGACCATTGCGCTTTAATATTCCGGTAATCCCGCGCGATCGTTTCAAGAATTTCAGTGCTCGGCGTTCCGGGGTACGCAACCGCGACACGGCAGTCGGCCTCATAGGCGCCGCGCGCAATGGCCTCATTTCCCAACATTACCTTTTTCTGCATCTGCTATTCTCCAATTATTTCGATGTTCTTCACAATATTAAATCCCTGTGCAATTAGCACTTTTTTTGCTTCTTCGATGTCGTCAAATCTAAAGATCATGACCGCCTTGTCATCTCTTTTTTCGGTAAAGGCATACATGTACTCAATGTTCAGATTATTTTTCGCAAACGTCTCCAGGGCCCTGAGGAGTTCTCCCGGCTTGTCATCAATTTCAAGACCAAGAACCTCCGTGGTGGAACAGGTAAAATGCTGTTCCTTCAGGGCACGCTGCGCCTCGTCGGGACTATTGACGATCATCCGGACAATACCGAAATCCGTCACTTCAGCGATCGTAAGGGTCTTTATGTTGATATTTTTCTCTGCAAGCACCTTCAGGGCGCTCTGCAGGTGGCCGGGTTTGTTTTCCAGAAATATTGACAGTTGTTTTACGTTCATGGTAATTCCTCCTTCAATTGTGTGATATGTCCGCAGCTTCCGTTATATTTTACGCCTGTCCACCACACGGACCGCTTTTCCTTCACTCCGGGGTACCGTCATGGGCTCAACGAGGGTAACCTTCGCCGAAATTCCCAATGCGCTTCTGAAACGGTCTGATATCTGCTTTGAAAGATTCTGCAGCACCTTCAACTCATCTGAAAAGATCTTTTCATTCACTTCCACCATTACCTCGATATCATCAAGTGCGCCCTTCCGGTCAAGGATGATCTGGTAATGGGGCTCAACGCCTTCAACCTCCATGAGGACCGTTTCTATCTGTGAAGGAAATACATTCACTCCGCGGATTATCATCATATCGTCGGAACGTCCGGTGACTTTTTCCATTTTCACAAGGGTCCTTCCGCATTTGCAATTGTCATGATAGAGCCGTGTGATGTCCCTCGAACGATACCGGATCACAGGACATGCTTCTTTCGTTAGGGAGGTATACACGATCTCCCCCGCCTCCCCCTCAGGGAGAATTTCACCTGTTTCAGGATTTATTATCTCCACATAAAAATGGTCTTCAAACACATGAAGTCCTGACTTTTCACTGCATTCAGCAGACACCCCGGGTCCGATCACCTCACTGAGGCCGTATATATCGTACGCATCAATACCAAGACGTGTTTCTATTTCCTTCCTCATCCCTTCCGACCATGGTTCTGCGCCAAAAATCCCGGCACGGAGTTTTGTTGCCCGCATATCATAATCCGGCTTCTTTTTATCAATATAGTCAGCAATATTAAGAGCATATGATGGCGTGCAGGCGATCATGGTTGTGCCGAAGTCTTTAATCAGCATAAGCTGCCGCTCTGTATTACCCCCTGAGATCGGGACCGTCATGGCGCCCAGTTTTTCAGAACCGTAATGCAGCCCCAGCCCGCCGGTAAAGAGTCCGTACCCATAGGCAACCTGGATTATGTCCTTTTCTGTCGCACCGTAACACGCGAGACACCTGGCCACCACCTCAGCGAATACTTCTATATCATTTTTCGTATACCCCACAACCGTCGCGTTCCCGGTAGTTCCGGATGATGAATGGACACGGGCGACCTTATCGAGGGGCACCGCAAAAAGTCCGAAGGGGTAGTTGTCCCGCATATTCTGCTTTTCAAGAAACGGCACCCGCTTCATGTCATCCAGCGATTTAAACTGGTCAGGATGGAATCCCGCTTCATCAAATTTCTTTTTGTAAAAGGGAACATTCTCGTAGGCATGCCGCAACGACCACTGCAGTCGTTCCAGCTGCACCTCTTTCATTTTCGAATCCTGCATTGCTTCATATTCTTTATTAAACATATCACACCTCTGAATAATGTCGTTACTGCTGCGAATAAACACCATGTGCAGCTTTTTACCCGGAAGGTACTGCCGATCTGCTGTTTCGCACACTGTACAGGAAAAAAACTCCAGCACCTGCAGCAGCAGGGCATTTTATCAGCATCATGTACGTGAAAGCAGGGGTAGCCGGGGTGAAGACTAACCATTGATTATATATTCATTTATATTTTGTCAATAAAGTTGTATAAAAAATTTCACTCATCATAATACTATTTTATAGTTGACCGCAATCAGGAGATACAATAGCATTTTAACATACTGGGTTTATAGTACTCCATCCCTTGTCGACGATGAAGCCGGTAATACCTCATTAGACAGAATACAGGAAGGACCATGATCAGCACAGGCATTAAATACCTTGATAAAATCACAAGCGGTCTGAAGCTTGGGGACAACGTTGTATGGCAGATATCAAACGGTGTACCGATAGAGTACTTTACGCGAAACGCCCTCAGCACCGAAAGCAGTTTCACACACAGCATTGTGTATGTAAATTTCAATTATTCACCCCACACGGTATGCAAACGGTTTGATGAGATTTTCAGACGTGAAAACATAACCATGATTGACGCCTTTACCCATGGGAAAGGCAACAGTGACCCGGTATTTCTGGAATTTTACGAAGGTCACACCGGGTACGACACATCTAAAATTATATGTCTGAAAGAGCCGAAAAATATTGCTTCATTCATGGAGGCAATGAACTCCGTGGAAACACAAAACAGGGACGGTTCCTTCTATGTGTTTGACAGCCTTACCGGCATGAATGAACTATGGAAAGATGAACGCGCAATAGTGGATTTCTTTTCGTTTACCTGCCCGAAGCTTTACGACCTGAATACCATTGCCTACTGGATCCTTGAAAAAGATGCACACAGCACTAAAGCACTCGCGGAACTATCACACATAACCCAGATTGTACTCGATGTGGAAAATACTGACACCGGATACTACACTCTTAAACTGAAAAAACTTGAGGATAGAACAGCCCACGCGTCCGGGATGGCCCACAATTTCAAAATAATCAACCGTGATGTTCAGTTCCAGGAAGGGAAGTCGCATATCCTCAAAATTGGAAACCGCATTAAGGAACTCCGGAAATCGCTCAATGTGACACAATCCGATCTCGCGGCACGGCTTGGCATGACGCCTGGCGCTATTTCCCAGATTGAAAATGATTTAATTACTCCTTCCCTGTATACGCTAGTACAGCTTTCAACCATTCTTAAGAAACCAATTGAATATTTCATCAATACCGGATTTTTTGAATCTGACAGTAATGGTTTTCGTGTAATTAAAGCCGATGAAACCATACACCCTTCAGAAAAAGGAATTTCCCTCTTCCCGGTGATTGACGATTCACGTAACGGTTTCAGAGTCTTCAGGGTTGTCGTACATCAGGGAGAAACCATTGAAGGCCCCTTCGTTCTTCACAAAGGAAGAGAACTCATTACTGTTACAGAGGGGGGAATTTCTCTCGACATTAATGGAGAATCGATCATGCTGCATAAAGGAGATTCAATTTTACTGGAAGATGCATTTCCTGAATCATGGAAAACGTCCGGCGATACTCATGCCGAGCTTCTCTATATTCTTTTTTAAATCACCACGTGTATAATACTCCTGCAATCGGGAAATAATCATTATTTGCCACAAACTAATTTCTGTGCAGCAATTACACTCTTTCCTTGACTTCCCTTTTTTTTCTTTCTATTTTAAATGTACAAAGGCTGCATATAAAGAGTAATGGAGGTACGTCATGAAAGCTGGTTTGTTAATTACGGGAAACGGCGCGCTTATTTACCTTACTTCTCACCAGTCATACATTGATACTGAACTGACGGAAAAATTCAAGGCGAAAGGAATCAACAAATTCATTACGTATGAAATTTCTGTTGATGAGGCGAAGAAACGTTATGGCGGTCACTTCGATGTTGTGGTAAAAGACCTCCGGGAAACTGATGACCTCCGGATACTTGACTATGACGGCAACAGGGCATTTCGTATGTTTTCTTTTTCAGAAGTGGGAGATTCTTATAAATACGAGGAACCCAATTAGGTTACGGAACCGTACCCCCGGGAACCTGCATATTAAATCCGCGCAATGACAGCAATCATAACACTGCTGAGGCTGGTAAACGCCTGCGGTATGGAAACCTCTACGAGTGTATAATAAAAACGGGAATCGTTCCTATTTCATCTTTGAGACTGTCCAGTGCCTTCGCCACAACTGTTCCGACTTTTGCAAAAGAGTCAATACTACCCGCCATTCCGCATCCCGGTGTATCAGATGTTACAATAAGATCTCCGGGACTGACAGGTTTTGACCGTGCGTCTATCTTACAGAGCGCTTTTCCCCCAAGAACAACAGGGTACAGTTTTTCCTCTTTTCCGGTGTTGTTGAGTACAATCATCGGATTGCCCGATACGATCCCTATAACTGATTTATTATAGGATGTTCTGGATCTCGACAGTACCGCGTTCCCATTATCACTGGCTACAAGCAGGTCGCCAACGGAAATATATTCTTCATCATCAACAGCAAAAAGCTCCACGAGGTTCCCCGGGTACCCGCTTTTCGTGTCAGTATTTTCCAGATACATCCTTCCGCTGAAACGGGATTTCCCGTTTACAAGAAGCGCATCACCGTTCCCGACCATATGAATGGAGTCATCATATCCGGAAATTTGCCCGAAACCGTCAACCACCAGAGAATAATCGTGCTCGCTGACGAAAACACCTCCCGCTCCGAAACGCGAAAGGCCCATCACTCCCGCCCCCCGGTTATCACCTTCATTATTGCCCGGGGCCTGTCCCCGTACGCCATTGAACTGGCTGTAGCCGAGGACGCCATAAAGGTGTGTATGTTTTTCACTCGCGAAGGACGTAGTTCCCGCAATACCCACAGACCCCGGATTTAGTGATTCATTTTTTGCATATATCACCGCTGAGCGCTCAGGCGGCGGCACTATACCGCTGAACATTTCATCACGGTCATCTGTTATTGACAATGTTCCCGCATGTGAATTAAACTCATGAACAGACGAGGCATAATCATGTGTATGGGGAAGCGGTTCACGCATGTCAGAAAGTCTTGCATCATCGGCCTGTACCGCTTTCCCGGAACGGATTTCCCCATTTACGGCAAATCTCATGATGCCGGGATTATTCTCATCTGCATACTTCAGTCTTTTATCATTTCCCTGCACCACTACACCGGAAGCGTCCTCACCGTTTTCCGCAAGCTCAACAATGCCTTTGGATGTCGTCGTTGCGTCTTTAAGTCGACGGTCATTCCCCTGCACCACTACATTCGGGGAGTCCTCGCCGTCTTCCCCGAGCTCAACGATGCCTCTGGAGGTTACCGTCGCGTCCTTAAGGCGACGGTCATTTCCCTGCACAGCCGCCATCGATGCTGTTTCTGCATCCCGGGCAAAACGCATTATCCCTTTTCTGGAATCTGTGGCCTCCTTGAGCCGCCGGTCATTCCCCTGTACCGCGACACCTGACGCATCTTCTCCGTCTTCCGCAAGCTCCACTATACCCCGGGAGGTTACCGTCGCGTCCTTAAGCCGCCGGTCATTCCCCTGTACCGCAACATCCGGCGCGTCCTCACCATCTTCCGCTAATTCAACAATACCGGGATATGATGTTGTGGAGCTCCGCAGGCGTTTATCATTTGACTGTACCGCGGCCCCTGCCGCGACTTCGCCATCACCAGCGAAACGCATTATGCCTTTTGTGAGCTCTGTGGCGTCCTTTAAACGTCTGTCATTACCCTGCACCGCGACACCCGGCAGGCTCTCTCCGTCCCCGGCAAGTTCCACGATGCCTTTCGATGATTCAGTTGCATCTTTCAGACGTCTATCGTCCCCCTGGACTACTACTCCGGGGCGGGTTTCTCCATCCTCAGCAAGTTCCACAATGCCTTTTGATGTTACCGTGGCGTCCTTCAGGCGCCGGTCATTTCCCTGCACCGCTACGTCCGCCGCGTCTTCCCCGTCTTCGGCTAATTCAACTATTCCTTTCGATGAAGTAGTTGCGTCTTTCAGGCGTTTATCGTCCCCCTGAACGACCACTCCCGTCTTATCTTCACCATTCTCGGCAAGTTCCACAATGCCTTTATACA
>DAOSYC010000013.1:0-3586 GCA_035380905.1 Spirochaetota bacterium
AAAATTGTGACATCAGCAAGTACTTCCGGTGACGAGGTGTTTGTCGGGCTTGCGGATGGACGACTTGTATCGGTGAATAAAGTGCCGAAATAACCGGATATGGTTTCCGGATGTTATTGAAGTAAAAAGCTGTTTACACTGTTTTTTTGGTTGATTATCAGGCAACCCCGGTTCTAATTATAGTATCGGGGTTGTTTTATTATGGGTGTTGCCGTTAAAAATTAATCCTTGAAGTGCCTGTGGTGATCATGATATATGTTCTATAGGTGGGTTTTTCCGGAATGGGTAGGGATCATTCAATTAACATAAATTACGCTCATTACGGGATGAAATATTTCGTATCTTATTGTTGCTATGATATATTATTAGGTAAATTATAGTTGAATTATTTATATAAAGATGTGTATCTATCCTATGAAATGTTTTTTTATGTAATTGTGATGTCTTATATTTCGTTGCCTTGAATTGGACGATATGCAAAGAGTATCTTTTGGTAGAAGTTGTTATTTGCAGGATCCGGAATGATCTGAATCAAAAGGGATGGACGGGGATATGGATTTACGAGAATTATTGAAAAACAGTAATCAGGCCGTAGAGGCCGAAAACGTAAAAACTGACGCAGAAGATCGTGATGAAGCTGAAGCTGCGGAGATAGACGGCACAATCATACAGCTTGTAAGCTTTATGCTGGATGATGTTGAATACGGCATTGATATTCTTGCTGTTCACGAAATTCTAAGGATGCCTGAGATCACCCGTTTGCCGAATACCCCCTCCTATATCAGAGGGGTCATTAATCTCAGGGGTAATGTTATACCTGTTGTGGATGTTCGGGACCGGTTCGGACTTCCTGTGGCGGAAGTAACAGATCTGACAAGAATAATCGTTGTTGAAGTCGGTGAAAAACTTGTGGGGCTCCTGGTTGACAACGTATACCAGGTTGTGCGGATGTCTGAGAAAAATATCGACCCCCCTGCCGACCTGATCGAGGGTGTATCCGAGGAGTTTATTAAGGGAATCGGCAGGTTTCAGAAGAGGCTCATAATTATTTTCAATCTGGGGAATATGCTGTTTTCTGAAGAGGAAGAATAGCAACGTAAGGGGTACGAGTATATCTTTTTGTCAGAATTATATAGTGTGGAGAAAGTGACATGGGATTTAGCCTTGGTGAATATCAGGACATTTTTTTAGAAGAGGCGGACGAACAGCTTCAGGAACTGAACCAGAACCTGCTGCAGCTGGAAAAGGACCCCAATGACAGTGATATCATAAATAATATTTTCCGTGCGGCGCATTCTCTTAAGAGTTCTGCGGCGTTTGTGGGACTTAATTCCCTGAGCGACCTTGCGCACAAAATGGAAAATCTGCTGCAGGGGATTCGCGACAAAACGATGGAGGTTACTCCTGAAATTGTCACTGTGCTTTTCAGGTGTTTTGATGAAATAAGCTCGGTAATCGGAACGGTGGCATCAGGTGAAGAACCGACACAGGACCTTTCTTCCATTATCAGCCAGATTCAGAGGGTTCATGAGCAGGCAGGGAGTGGTGAGAAAAAAGATATGCCCTCTCCGCAAAAGGCAGTGCGAAAACAGGAATCTGCCGTAAAAACAAAGCTCACTGTAGATGAAATGAAAAAGATAAAGAAAGGCCTTGAGACCGGTCTTTCGTGCTGTGAAGTAACGGTGTTTGTTGAGCAGGACGCAATGATGAAGCTGCTCAAAGCAAGGCTCATACTGAACAATCTTGAGCAGTTCAGCACAGTTGTGAAAACAGTACCTGACCTCGAAGAAGCAGGGGACGGGGATGTTGATGTTTTCCGCGTAGTAATCCTTACAGATCAGCCGGTTGATGAAATACGAAAAGCCTGTGATGTTGATCAGGTGGCGCGAGTTGATCTTCGTAAAATCAGCCTCACAAGAAAAGATGAGAAAATAGTTATTCGTTTCCATGATACGGAAACTATTGCTGATATTGAGAGTGAACAGCCGCAGGAGGATGTTGAAGATAATGATGAATTTGAACAGGAGGATGAACCTGCTGCCGTAGAATCGTTTACGGATGAAATCCATGAGGATGACCATGATCTCGACCATATCGATATTCACACCCTCTCTGCTGACAGGAAAAAAGATGATAAAAAGGCCTATATCATCAAAACCGTAAAAGTATCTGTGGAAAAACTTGACCTGTTGTTAAATAATGTCGGTGAACTCGTAATAGCGAACTCAGGGTTTTATAAACTCTATGAGGAAATGAGGAAGCTTAACTACGACAAGGCGGTGGTAAACGAGTTTAAAAACCGGATGGAACAAATGTCGAGGATTGCCAAGGACCTCCAGAGCAGTATTATGAAAACCCGTATGGTTCCCATAGGCCAGGTTTTCTCGCGCTTCAACAGGCTGGTCCGTGATCTGGCTATTGAGTTCGATAAAAAACTTCAGTTGAAGATTATTGGTGAAGAGACGGAACTCGACAAGAAGGTCATTGACGCAATAGGGGAGCCCCTGATGCATCTGATCAGGAATTCGATTGATCACGGTGTTGAAAAAACCGAAGAAAGACGGAAGATGAACAAAACTGAGATCGCAACAATTACCCTCAATGCGTATCAGGGGGGAAACCAGATATTTGTGGAAGTGAGCGATGACGGCAGGGGTTTGAACCTGCAGGGAATTAAAAGCACAGCTGTCAAACGGGGCCTTGCTACACGCGAAATGCTTGCGAATATGGATAACGATGACATCTACAATATGATATTCACTCCCGGGTTTTCTACTGCTGAGGAGATAACCGATATTTCCGGGCGCGGCGTAGGCATGAATGTCGTAAAGGAAATCGTGACAGAGCTGAATGGTAATGTGAGTATTGAAACGGAACCCGGTATGGGGACCCGTTTTGTGATGGCATTCCCACTGACTCTCGCCATTATTCCGGCAATCATGGTGAAAGTACGGGATGAGATGTTTGCGATTCCCCTTTCGGATGTTATTGAAACAATTAAAGTCTCAAATGAAGATGTAACCACAATTGAGGGACATGAAGTTATAAACCTGCGCGGTGAAATTCTTTCACTGATCCGTTTAAATGAGTTTGTGAAGGTTGAAACCGATCTCGAACAGGATCAGAAGATACCTGTAGTTGTTGTAGGGTTTGGCAACAGGAAGATCGGTATGATGGTGGATTATCTTGAGGGTAAGCAGGAAATCGTTATAAAGTCACTGGAGCAGAACTACAGAACCGTTGAAGGCCTTGCGGGGGCTTCTATTCTGGGAGACGGAAGTATCTGCCTGATTCTTGACATTGCGTCGATGATAAACAAGGTTATTGCCGAACAGGATGTCGTTTCAAGACGGGACAGGAGGCGGGTCCTTGAAGGCAAAAAAATCGGTGTTGTTGATGAACAGGTTCCTGTACGGTCTCTGGATACAACTGCGAAATTGCCGCAACCGGAAAAAGAAGGGGAGGTTGTGCCGGTCCCCGAAATTTCGGAGAAACGAATTGTTGCCGAAAAACCATCCGTCCCTGAGTATGTAGAGAAGGAGCAGCCTGTCTTCAAAAAGACGGAACCGGAGGTGAAACAGCCGGA